>JAKVCF010000058.1 GCA_022447335.1 Planctomycetota bacterium
AGGCGCTCAGCATGGCTACCCGCAAACGGATGGGCGTGGAAGATGGATTCGAAGTCACCATCAATCGCAAGAACGGCCAAATCTCACTCGAGATGCCGAACGGCGAGGTGGCCTTCCCCTCAGCCGAAGAACTCGGCCGCATCGCCGCGCAGACTACGAAGCAGGTCTTCATGCAGAAGATCCGTGAAGCTGAGCGCGATCGCGTCTTCGACGAATATGAGCACGAAGTCGGCTCGGTCGTGGGCGCAGTGGTCCACAAGATCGAGGGTCCGAACGTCATTCTGACCCTGAATGGCAAGAATGAGGCACTGCTGCCACGCTCCGAGCGCATCCTCGCTGAGCGTCTCCACGTGGGCGACCGCATGCGCGTGCTGATCAAGGAGGTGCGCAAAGAAGGCTCGCGCGTTGTGATCATCGCGTCGCGCCGTGACCCCAACTTCGTGCAGAAGCTTTTCGAGGTCGAAATCCCCGAAATCCAAGAGGGCACTGTGCGCGTCATGCGCGTCGCCCGCGATCCTGGCTATCGCTCGAAGGTGGCCGTTTACTCAATGGACCCCCGGGTCGATGCGATCGGCAGTTGCCTAGGCGTGCGCGGCACGCGTATCCGCAACATAAACGATGAACTCGGTCAGGAAAAAATCGACATCATCGGCTGGAGCGAGTCCCTCGAAGAACTAGTGCAGAATGCGTTGAAACCTGCCAAGGACATTGCGCTCGAGCACATCTTCCCAGACGAAGAAAACCAATCGGTGTTTGTCCTAGTCAGCGAAGAACAAAAGCCGCTCGCCATTGGCGTGGGTGGTCGAAACGTACGACTCGCTTCGGAGATCGTCAGCTGGGATATCGAGATCAAGACTCCCGCTGAGTACGAAGCAGAACTGCTCGCAGAAGGGCAGTACGGTGACGAAGAGGCCCCGGCCGAAGATTCAGCCAGCGAGGAAACTTCGTCGGAAACCGTGAGTCCGGAGGAGAACTAAGCCTTGAGCAAAGTCAAAGTCTTCACGCTCGCTAAGAAGTATGGCTACAAGTCGGCGGAATTCGTCGACATCCTGCGCAATATTGGCTTTCCAGTCAGCTCGTACCAGGCCTCTGTTGAGGAGTGGGACGTCCCCGTGATCGAGGAACGCCTCATCAGGGGCGGCTTACTGAAGACTGAAGGCTCCTCCTCGGCCAAGAAGAAGGACGCGAAGAAGGATGGCAGCGGTGACGGCTCCGCCCTGTCTTTCGCGGACCTTGAGGCCATGGTGCAAGTCGATGGCGACGACGACGAAATGGAAGAGGTGGCGCAAGAAGCTCCAACCACTGCCACTGAATCGGAGCCAGAGCCAAAAGTTGAAAGTCCTGTCACCGAAGTAACTCCTAAGCCGACCGCGGAACAAAAAGTCGCTCCAGCTGAAAAGGCCGAACCTGTCGCTGCAGCCAAAGAAGCTGAGCCCAAAACGGTCGAAGAAGAATCTGCCACCGCAGAGGAAGTAGCCCCCCCGGCTGACTCCAAGCTGCCAGATGAAAACTCGACCAAAACAAATCCTGCACCGGCTAAGCCAACGCCATCGCCAACCCCACGGCCCAAGCCGAAGCGTGGCGCAAACAAGGTCGGCAAGATCGACCTGACTGCTTTAGGCCTGATCAAGTCACAGCATCAGGAGAAGCGCCGCTCGTCAACCTTCACCGATATCCGCGACCGTGTCGCCTCTAACCGTCGTGACCAGCGTCAGCGCGAACGCGAAAAGCTCCGCGCTCGTCGCCAGGGCAAGGTGGGACCGAAGAAGATCAACACCGTTGCCCGCAAGAAAGATGTAGTTCTCGACTCACCGGTAAAAGTAAAGGCTTTCTCAACAGCCACCGGTGTACCAATGAACGACATCGTGCGCAAGTTGATGCGACTCGGAGTCATGGCCACTGCCAACGCCACCATTGATGCCGACACCGTCGAGTTGCTGGCAGACGAGCTAGACATCAACGTCCAGTACCGTGAAGGGGCGGATATCGAATCCGAACTGATGGCCGACATCACAGCCTCACGCAAGGCTGTCGATGACTCAACCCTTAAGTCGCGCGATCCGGTAATTGCTTTCCTCGGTCACGTCGATCACGGTAAGACCACCCTAGTTGACGCGATTCGCGAAACCCGCTTGGCGGGCAAAGAATCGGGCGGTATCACGCAACACATCGGCGCCTACAAAGCCGAGCTGCCGTCGAAGCAATCTGTGACTATTCTAGACACCCCAGGTCACGAAGCTTTTACCGCCATGCGTGCCCGTGGCGCTAATACCACCGACATCTGCATTTTGGTGGTAGCCGCAGACGACGGTGTCATGCCGCAAACCGAGGAAGCTGCTGCGCACGCCAAGGCTGCCGGTGCTCCAATCATCGTCGCAATCAACAAAATTGATGCTCCGGGCGCCAACCCCGAATCGGTTAAAGCTGAGCTCGCTAAGATCGATCTCCAGCCGGAAGACTGGGGTGGCTCAACGGGCGTAGTCGAGATCTCGGCGCTACGTAAGCAAGGTATCGACAATCTACTCGAGCGCGTCACTCTGGAAGCTGAACTGCTTGACCTGAAGGCGCACGCCAAAGGCGAAGCCATGGGTACGGTCATGGAAGCCTCACTCGAACAGGGCCGAGGCAAGATGGTCACCCTGCTCGTTCAGGACGGCACGCTCAAGACCAAAGATGTCGTACTCGCAGGTCATACATACGGCAAGGTTCGCCTAATGTTTGACCACAACGGCAAGCCCGTCAAGGAAGCCGGCCCATCGACTCCTGTCGAAATTTCGGGACTTGAAGAACTACCACCGGTTGGTGAGAAGTTCTACGTAGTCAAGGATGCCAAGGCAGCTAAAGCCGTCTCGGATAAACGCATCCTGCACAAAACTGAAATCGAGCGAGCTAATAAGTCGAAGGTTTCGATGTCGAACATCTTCGAAAAGATCGATGAAAGTCAAGCTAAGCGTGTACGCCTTGTAGTCAAGGCAGACGTGCAGGGTTCGCTTGAAGTGCTCAAGCAAACTCTTGAGCAAATGACCACTGAGGAGGTCATCATTGACATCGTTCATAGCGGAGTTGGCGGCGTTGCCGAGACTGATGTCATGTTGGCGCAAACAGCCGAAGGTATCGTGGTAGCATTCCACGTCGCCCCAGACGGGAAAGCGAAGCGAACGGCTGAAAAAGAAGGAGTCGAGATCCGCCGCTACGAGGTCATCTACGACCTAGTCGAAGACATCGAAAAAGCCATCGAAGGGCTGCTCGACCCCGACACCGTCGAGGAGATCTGTGGCCATGCGGTAGTACTGGAAGTATTCCGCTCCTCGCGCTTTGGCACCATCGCAGGCGTCAAAGTCGAAACGGGCTTAATCAAGCGCAACTGCAAAGTACGCCTGATCCGCGATGGCAAGCCGATCTACACCGCCCCGCTCGCCTCGCTGCGCCGCTTCAAGGACGATGTCCGCGAGGTCAACTCAGGTGACGAGTGTGGTCTGAAAATCGAAAATTACGAAGACATCAAGGCCGGCGACGAACTAGAAATTATCGAGGTCATCGAGAAGGCTCGTACCCTCGAAGAAGTTCAGGCTGGCACAGCCTCGGACGCGGAGTAAGTCAGCGCGCAGGGGTCTACAGCCCCCACCCCCACCCCCTCCGATGGCCAACGAACGTCGCCGCAAGCAAATCGCGCGCCGCATCCAGGCGAAGCTGGCGCAGTTGTTGCTGTATGAGATGAAGGACCCGCGCTCTTCCTTCATCACGATCACCGAGGTCGACATTAATGCCGACCTAACAGTCTGCAAGGTTTTCTGGTCAGCACTCGAACGTTCGGCCCGCGCGAAAACTGAGGCTTTACTGAAGCACGCACACGGCTTTCTACGCACCGAAGTTGCACAGGACATTCAGCTTCGCACCGCACCACAGTTGGTTTTCGTCTTCGACGAACGACTTGAACACGCCGATCGTATCGAATCGATTCTGCGCGATGTGCTCCCGGAAGAGGGCGCACCCCCCGCTCGCGAGAACAAGGGTGTCGGCGACGAATGAATGAGCGCGAAGCTCCGCGCCGACTACGCCGCGCCGAAGCGGTGTTGCGGCGCCGGACTTCCCGCTTGACCCTAGTGCTCGAACGCCCTTGGGACGACCACAACGTGCAAGCTGCCCTCCGCACCGCTGAGAGCTTTGGCGTGCAACACATCTGGATGGTCAAGCACCCAGATGGCCGGCACCGTATCTCGAAGTCGGTAACCAAAGGTAGCCACTACTGGCTGAGCCAGAAAATATTCGAGACCATTCCAGATTGCATCTCAGCTCTA
This sequence comes from Planctomycetota bacterium, assembly GCA_022447335.1. Classification (GTDB taxonomy): domain Bacteria; phylum Planctomycetota; class UBA1135; order UBA1135; family UBA1135. Next base: position 4,299 of record JAKVCF010000058.1, read on the forward strand.
CAGAAAGGTGGGTACACCATCTGGGCAACCGATCTCAGTTCGTACGCAACTGAGCTTTGCAGCGGCGCAGACCTCCACCCTTTCCCCGAGAAGGTGGCGATAGTCGTCGGCCGCGAAGCCGACGGAGTCAGCCCTGAAATGCTTGCAGCCGCCGATCGCAGGCTCTACCTGCCAATGCAAGGCTTTACCGAATCTTTTAACCTGAGCGTAGCAACAGCTCTAATACTACAGCGCTGCTTTGACGCGGACCCCACTCTGGTTGGCGCCATGAGTCAGCATGAGCGCGCTGAAATCCGCCGCGACTGGTTTAGACGCCTAGCAGGAGCGGTCGACGGCCGCGCTGAAGAGTACGCCCACTGGGCCGAGTCCCCACCCAACCCACTCAAAGATCCTCGCCCTTCCGACGAAGCTCGCCGCCCGCGCATCCCAAAGAAGGTGCGTAAACGAATAACGAAAGACAAAAGCCCCTAGCCGCGGTGCCAGTGCACACCAGAGGCGGTATCTTCGAGCACAATGCCAGCTGTCTGAAGAGCGTCACGAATTTCGTCAGCGCGGGCCCAGTTCTTGGCAGCACGAACCTCAGCGCGCTCGGCGATCAGGGCTTCAACCTGGTCGTCACTGAGTGCGCCCGAGTCCACATTGACCTCTGCGGCAGGCTCAAAAAGACCAAGAATGGAGTCGGCGTGATCGAGGAGTGCGATTGCGGCATCGGCAGTCCTACTTCCGGCTTCGCCGACCTGCACGAGTTTATTGCGCAAGGTAAACAGCGCAGCGATAGCTTCCGGAGTATTTAGATCATCGGCAATTGCCGCATCGAACACCTCGTGTGCAGCGGTGACAGCATCGATGGTCGCAGGTGTATCTACCCCACCACCGCTGCGCATCGCAGCCCGCAAACGCGAACGCCAGTCAATCAGCTTGGCACGGGACTCCTTCGCCCCACGCAGGATCTCCCATGTGAAATTAACTTGGGTGCGATAGTGGCCGCGCAACACCAGAAAGCGGTAATCCCATGGCGAGAATCCGCGCGCAACAAGGTCGTCGAGCGAGTAGACATTGCCCAATGATTTGGACATCTTCCCACCGTCCACCTGCAGGAAACGCGTATGCATCCACAGATTGACAAAGGCTTGCTCATTCGCAGCTTCGCTCTGCGCAATTTCGCATTCGTGATGCGGAAAGACGTTGTCTTCTCCCCCGGTGTGTATATCAAAGTGCTTACCGAGATACTTCTCGGCCATCGCCGAGCACTCAATATGCCAGCCGGGAAAGCCGTGCTCACCGAATACCGTATCCCATTTCATGATGTGAGCCGGATCGCTCTTCCACAGAGCAAAATCTGCAGGATGTCGCTTCTCTTCATTGATCTCCAGCCGCAAGCCAGCAACAAGGTCTTCGACCTTGTTGCCCGAGAGCTGACCGTAGCGAGAAAAAGTCGACACATCGAAATAGACATTGTCGCCCACCCGATAGGCATGCCCCTTTTCAATCAACACTTCGATGATGGCGACCATTTCGGAGATGTGATCGCTGGCACATGGGTAATGATGGGCTGGGATCACACCAAGAGCATCCAGGTCCTGGAAGAAAGCCCGTGAAACCGTTTCAACGATCTGCCATGGGTCAACCTTGTCCTTGCGCGCCTGTGCCTCGAGCTTGTCCTCCCCCTCGTCGGCGTCGTTCAGCAAGTGTCCAACGTCAGTCAAGTTCATAACCTGAGTGACCTCGTAACCATAGCCCTCCAGGACTCGACGCAGCAAATCGGCGAAGAGGAAAGCCCGGTAATTACCTATGTGTGGCCGCTGGTAAACCGTCGGGCCACAGTGGTACATCCGCACCTTGCCCGGTTCAATCGGCTGGAATGCCTCAATCTGTCGCGAGTACGAGTTGTAGAAACGCAGTTCCACAGCGCAGATTCTAGTCGCGCGGAGGGCCAAGCGGCACGGCCGCTGGCTAGGCCTGAAAACGTGTCGGCACCATGCCAGCGTGCTTCTGAAAGTAGCGCGCAAATCGGGCACGGCGAGCGATGCGCTCTTGAGGCCGCAGTGGCCCCATTCGCATTGCCGCACCAGCCAGGTCAATGAGCCAGCACATACCGCCTTCCGGATGATTCGAATCAGCCTGCCAGAGCAGATTAGCGGGGTGTAGGTCCGTCGCCCAAAGACCCAGCTCGAAGACCTGCTCCAGCAGAGCATCGGCAGCAGCCAAGGCGTCCTCGTCTTCGCGCGCCTCAAAGATTGTGACTGCTCCCACCACCTCTTCGGTGACCAGATCCTGGCGCACCCACCCCCTCCGCCGCTCGGCAAATGCGAGTAGCACTTCTGGTGTGGCTACCCCCCAACAGCGCAACTGATGCGACAGCGCGATCTCGCGCGCGAGACGCACGCTTGACAGGTAGCGATCCCCAAGCACATCGCGCATCAAGCCACCGTGCCGATTATGCCTCCAGACACCCGAAAAGCCGCCTACAGTGAGCGCCCGCGTGGCCCCGCGCCCCTTTCCCAGTACACGACCACCCCCGGACTCCTGGGTACGCTTTTCGAGCAAACCGGCGCCTCCCGCCAACCAAGCCGCCGGATTTTCGCCCTCAAGCGTCGCTGCCATCCAAAGGCGGCGGCCTGTCAACTCATGCATCACCGGTGCGCTCAAATCTACCATGCCCGCAATGGTATCTTCCGCGCATGACGGCGCGCTTTCTGGTCGCGCGACTCAGTGCCCTAGGCGATATCGTTTTCGCCGTACCTGCGGTCGCCGCGCTCCGCGAGCGATTCCCCAACGCCCAGATTGACTGGCTGGTTGAGGATCGTTTCGAAGAGCTAGTGCGCAGCCTGCCACTGGTCGACACGGTCCACGTCTTCCCACGCAAACAGTGGAAGAATGCGGGTATCGGAAAGCCAAATGGATTCGCCAGTGGGCTACGTGCGATGCTGCACCACATCGGGAGCCTGCGCAGGCTCCCACCTTATGACGCGGTGATTGATTTCCAGGGCAATCTAAAATCTTCGCTACAGCTCGGCCAACTCGATACGGCACTGCGCGTTGGTTTCGACAAAGGAGGAGCCAAAGAAGGCGCGCACCGCCGCTATGACCTGCGCGTCACCAACCCCGGACGCGTGCATCGTTCTATGCGCGACTACGCTCTTGTACGCGCCTTCTTGAAGCAACGATTCCCCGAAGAGGAGATCGCGAGCACACCTCCGGCAATACCCCCTTGGCCGCTCGACGCACAGGCCGTCCGTGACACTTTGGCAGCCATCGAAAAAGATGTTCCGAACTTCGTACTGCTCCACCACGGCTACACCGCCTATGGCCAGGACAAGGAGTGGCCTATCGAACATTGGGGCACACTTTGCCAGCAGTTGCGCGCGGCAGGCTACCGACCTCGCCTGCTTTGGACTCCAGCTGAACGCACAAGAGCTGAAAAGGTCCTCGTCGCCGCTAAGGGGAAGGCCACACTTGCCCCGGCCACCCCTAGCCTTGATCACCTGATGGCGCTGCTCGATCGCGCCCAACTGCTGATTGGCACCGACAGTGGTCCGCTGCATCTTTCGGCTTTGCGCGGCAACGAAGTCTTGGCACTCTACGGACCGACTGACCCCATTCGTTTCGCCCCACCTGGCCCGCGCGCGCATACCCTGCGTGCACAAGAAGATGAAGCAGAGCCGCCTCCACGTGATCGCTCCCGCCGCTCGCCCTTGATGGACACTCTGCTGCCACAACGCGTAGCAAGCGAAGCGATCCGCCTGCTGAGCTAGTCGCGGCGCAGCGTATAAGGCAAACGGGCCCAGATGCCAGACCGGTTCTGCGTTTGCAGACTGGCACGCAACGCCGTGCGGGCAACATCGCTGAGCGCACCTCGCGGCAATGCTACTAGCGGGTCGCCGCTATCGCGCAGCCAAGTGTCGAGCAGCTGCTCCCATTCATCCGGCTCATGGTGTAAATGCAGTACGGCGAACTCTTCCTTCAGTCCAGCTAACTCGGCTGCACGCTTTACGGCATCGTCCAGCGAGCCCAGCTCATCAACAAGACCTAGTTTTTGCGCATCGCGCCCGGTCCAAACGCGCCCTTGCGCAATCTCGTGAACTGCTTCGCGTTCAAGGGTGCGCCCACTTGAAACGCGATCGAGGAAAGCATCGTAAACGCGATCAACTGAATCCTGAACCGATGCTAGGCTCTCGGGCGACATGACCTCAAAGGGAGAAAACATATTGGCATGTGGAGAGGTTTTGACCGTCTCAATGTCGACGCCAACCGTTTTAGCTAACTTCGCAACGTTCGGAAACATGCCAAAAACCCCGATCGATCCAGTAAGAGTCCCTGACTCAGCGTAGATCTCATTCGCACGAGAGGCGATCCAATACCCTCCACTAGCTGCCAATCACCCATGGAAACGACCAGCGGCTTCTTCCCAGCAAGCATCTCAACTTCACGCAGTATGGCCTCCGATGCGGAAGCACTCCCACCCGGGCTGTTGATTCGCAATACCACTGCCGCAATCTCATCATCCCCGCGCAAATCTGCTAAAGCTGGTACCAGTTCATTGGCCGCAACCTGATCTGGTCCACCGCCATCGACGATCTCGCCTTCAGCATAAATCACAGCAACTGTTGCTCCTGGCACGAAGTCATCCGGCTCACAAACCGGGTCGGCGAGATAGTCGGCCAACGAAACGCTTGCATAGCTGAAATCGCTGAAAATATCTGAGCCGTCCTCGTCAGTCCAGGCTCGCAACTCGCCCGCCACCTCATCCCGGTAACGCACTCCATCGACAAGACCAATTTCCTGTGCGCGTTCGGCCGAAAGCAGCCCACCCTCAGCAAAAGCCACACGTAGCTCGGAGTCGCCCTCAAGCTCGCGGCCCTCGACCACTGCAGACAGCAAATCTTCCTCGACCTGACGCAACTGGACCGCAATCTGCTCACGACTTTCTGGACTCATCTCGCTGGTGAGGTAGGGTTCAACCGCTGACTTGTACTTCCCGACCCGCGTAATCTGAACCTCGATGCCGACCTTCTCGAAGGCGCGCGAAAGATACTCGATCTCAGCGGCAAAACCATTCCATTCCACTTCACCTAGCGGCGGGAGATAAATCAGTTCTCCCGCCGAGGCGAGGTAGAGTGCATTTTCGTCATGGTTGGCAAAGTTCGACAGCACAGGTTTTCCACTTGCAGTGAAGGCTTGAACCTCGCGCCGCAACTCTGTCAGCGTCGACCAACCCATCGCTGCAACAGAACCAGTCAGCTCTAGCCCCACAATCCGGTCATCACTCGCAGCAGCACGCAATGCCGCGCGCACACGCTCCAAAGGAAGTGGTGAAACTACGCTTCCACCAAATAAAAATGCATCGGCAGCCAAAGGAGTTGGATTATCGACAATCGGCAACGAAGGGTCCCAACTCAAAATCACCTTCTCCGGGACCGTTGGCAGCTCAGCCTGTGGCAAGCCGTTAAGGAACAAGGATAGGAGCAGCACTCCAGCAAGGAGAACTCCTATCGTGCTCGCAAACACATCACGGAAAAAACGCAGCATGCGAGATTATTGCAAATCGGCAACCAGCGGAGCATCCCCGATAACCTCAAATGCACCACTACGCACCCGGAATTCCAAGAGCCAGGGTGCGCCAGGTCGCGCTACCTCAATCGTTGGAATTGGCAGAACGACGCGATAGCCGCCGCTGTGTACCAGCAGACTAAAATCAACATTCCCAGCATCGTCAAATGTGCCTATTTCCGCGCGACGGATCAGCCGAATTTCAAGGTCGCGCCAACGCTGCAAAGCACCATCGGGAAGACGATCGTATTGCGCACGCATCAGTGGCTGCTCACGTGACTCATACGCTGCCACAATGGCGCCGAAGCCATTGATACGCACGCGCAAACACTTCTCACTGCCAGGGGGGCCCAGCAGAAGCTCAGCCGAAGGCTCTCCCGTAAGCCCAACCCTGGCGCGCAGGCGCAACGCTTCGATCCCATACCAGCTGCGGGCCTGTAACCCCACAGTCTCGCCATCGGCCGCGGCGAGCAGCACGCTGCGGCCACCCTCGATAAAGTCGACCTCACGGCCCAGCGGGCGCGGCAATCCAGGAATAAGAGGATGAGCGACCACCTCTGGCCCACGGCTAAGAAAGCTAGCCAAGCTGGGCCGCGCGGAAGCAAGTTCCCAAGGCCGCTGTCCGGTGTCTTCGCGCATCAGATGTAACACAAGCTCCGCCCATGCGGTGTAGCGCAACTCGGCCGGCATTCCAGCGATCGCAGTGAGCACGTCGACGGCCTCGTACGCAGTCACTGACTCCGCAGCGAACTGCGCCTGCAATTCTGCCTGCCAGCAGGCGCCCAGCACATGCGAGCGCGGACTAACCCCATCGATCTCACGTAGCCCGACCCATGCCTCAGCCAAACCTTCATGGAACCAGTGTGGCGCATCCTGTAGCCCCTCCCGGTCAAGCATGAAGAGGTGTGCCATCTCATGACGAACTGTCTCGCGCAGCGTGCGTGGCGGCAGCTGACGCTGAGTCATCAATCGATCTTCACGCGCCATCGGCACGACCGCCAAGCGCGCCTGCAAATGAGTACGTGGAACCCGCCCATCGCCCGGCAAGCCATTCTGCTCAGCCCAAAGTTTCGCATACCGAGGGCTCGGCAGTAGCACCAGTCTTAGTTCACCCGCATCTGATTGCCGGGGCCAACGAGCGAGAACTTGATCGAGCAGTTGCTCTAGCTCGCGCGCGTCGGTTTCCAAAGCTCCACGCCAAGATTCGGCACTCAGAGGAAGCTCGATGCACACCGGAGCAGGCGGTGCGAGCGCTGCAGCCGTACTAGCTGCATCGAAAGCATTCGAGTTCGTGGCGCAGGCAACAAGCCCGAACATGAGCCCACATCCGACCACCCAGCGCAACAACATAAACCCAGGATAGCCGCTCTAGGCAGACTTACACCCGCCCAAGAACCAACTTCACTACCTCATCAAAATGCTCGACAAAATGGAATTTCAAACCACGCGTCCAAGCCGGATCAAGCTCTTCGACATCCGACTTGTTTTCAGAGGGGAGAAGCACGACCTTTATGCCATACCGCTTGGCAGCGAGCACTTTCTCGCGAATACCGCCCACAGGCAAAACCTCACCGGTCAAAGTAATCTCGCCCGTCATAGCAAGGCGAGCCTTGGGACGCCTGTTAAGCAACTGCGAAAGCATGGCTGTAGTGATGGCAATACCTGCCGAGGGGCCATCCTTGGGCACAGCGCCAGCGGGAAAGTGCACGTGCAGCTCGCGCTCGTGAATGCCGCAGGCTTCCAGGCCAAAAGTCTCACAGCGCGAGCGTAGGAAACTGTGTGCGATGCGACAGGACTCGGACATCACCTCACCAAGTGATCCGGTGTAGTGCACACCCCCACTTCCCTTCTCTTTGACCGAAACGCATTCGATCTCAAGAACTTCTCCACCATAACCGGTGTAAGCAAGACCGAGGGCTACCCCGATATCGGGGCGTAGACGCACTGAATCGTCGCTGAACTTCTCGGGACCAAGGTACTTGTTTAGCTGATCGACACCAATCTCGGCCTTAGGTCGACGACGCCGTGCAATCTCGAGCGTACGCTTGCGACAAACACGAGCTATCGCCTTCTCCAACCCGCGCACCCCTGCCTCGCGGGTATAGCTATTGACAATGGCCCGCAGCGAAGAGACTGGGATCTTCAGTCGCTTAGGATCGAGACCGTGCTCGCGAATCTGACGCGGAAGTAGATATCTCCGCGCAATCTGCACCTTCTCAGCTGTTACATAACCCGGCAGCTGAATGATCTCCATGCGATCGCGCAGCGGACCGGGAATCTGCTCGAGTACATTCGCGGTCGCAATGAACATCACCCGCGACAAATCAAACGACACGTCGAGGTATAGGTCTAGGAAGGATCCGTTCTGCGCCGGGTCGAGCACCTCGAGTAAAGCGCTCGAAGGATCTCCGCGGAAATCACTACCCAGCTTGTCGACCTCATCAAGCACGATGACCGGATTATTGGTGCCGGCACGACGTAGCATCTGCATGATGCGACCCGGAAGCGCGCCAACATAGGTGCGGCGGTGGCCCTTTATCTCGGCTTCGTCCCGTATCCCACCTAAGCTCATTCGCTCAAGCTTGCGCCCCATTGACTCAGCAATCGACATCGCAAGCGAAGTCTTGCCGACTCCCGGCGGGCCCGCAAAGCAAAGAATCGCCCCTGCGTGCTCAGGGCGCATCTTTCGTACCCCGAGAAATTCAAGGATGCGCTCCTTGGCTTCGCGCAGGCCATAGTGATCGCGATTCAGCAGTTTCTCAGCCTTATCCAGATCAATGCGATCATCACTTGCAATGCACCACGGCAATTCGAGCAGCCATTCGACATAGCTGCGCGCGACCGGGTACTCGGCCGACATAGTCGGAATCATGCCAAGCCGCCTGATTTCGTCATGAATCTTGGCCTCGACCTCATCGGGGTAGTCCCCTTCCTCAAGGCGTCGGAGAAATTCATCGCGGTCAGCCTCAGTCGGCTCCTTTTCTTCGCCAAGCTCGCGGCGAATAATCTTAATCTGCTCACGAAGAAAGAACTCTTTCTGCTGCTCTTCGATGCGGCCGCGGATCTCGTTCTGGATGCGATCACCGAGCTCAAGTGTGACCAGCTCGCGAGTTAGGGCTTCGTCAACGATGCGCAGGCGCTCACGCACATCAAGCTCATCGAGCACAGGCTGCTTCATATCCGCATCGCGCAGTAAATAGGCCGCAGAAAAGTCTGCCAAACTTCCCGCCGGATCGATGTTTAGCGCCGCAAGATTAAAGCCATCGCCCAAACTGGGATTATGCCCCGCAACCTTCTGCGACAACGCAAGCACGTTGCGAGCTAGAGCCTCGGTTTCATCGCCAGAAGGATAGACTTCCTCGGGATAGGAAACGCGCGCCACCGGCACGCCCTTGATCTTGACAAA
>JAKVCF010000059.1 GCA_022447335.1 Planctomycetota bacterium
TGAGGCGGGGTAGAAGGCCGGGTGTCCCAGTGTCGCGTAGCCAGGCATAAGCGGCGCGCTTGTGGCCCAAGTCGACTTTGAGGTCCTCGACGATGCTTAGCAGGCCAGAAGTGAGTTCTTTGGTATCCCAGTCTTGCAGTTGCCCCTTTGCGCTATGCGCTAATCTTCCACCCTTACTGATTGCGTCGAGCAGGTCGCGGATTTCTTCAATCTGTTCTTCCGTCAGCGTCGGCAGTGCGTTTCCGGCGGTTTGCTGTTGCCAAGTCTCGAGCACTGGATGTGTTTTGAAATCTGAATAGTTTGGATCAAGATTGGTGGCTGGTTCGTGATTGCAAGTCAGCAGGCTGCTTGCAAGTACGAGGAAGAGGGTAAAGCGCATCAGGGTTTCAGGGTGACGCGACCGAGCTCTTCGGAGTCATCATCCGGCAGGTAAGGCTGCGTGCGGTAGAGCAATCGCGCCTCGCCGAGGGTGGCGCCCGGAGGCCTGGACAGGGATTGGCGCCACGTTTTCCCAGACGGAAGTTGGGTATTCACGAGATCGACTTCGTCGCGATAGGGGTCACGAAAGCGGTAAGCGTGTTCCCACTCGCTCCAGTTGCCTTCTGCATTCTGCCAACGCACCTGGATATCCGCGGCGCGCGAGCGTTCATCGGTGGGGAAGTTATGTGCGGCACCATGGTTCTCGACACTAAACCAAGGGCCATTTTCATCGATGCCGCCATCAATGCGGACGGCGCGCAACAGAGCTTCACGGTCGTGGGCCGCGGGGAAGCCATGGTGCCGCCCGCGACGACCGCCTTCGCGGAAGGTTTCGGTCATGTGGCAATCAAGGCAGCTCTTGCCCTTGAGGCGCTCTGGTGCGGCGTGCCACTGGTCGACAGTTCCATGCTGGTTGTGGCAGGAAGCGCAGTGCTGCACCGACGACATACGCGTTTCGTGATAAGGCTGGCAGGGAGCGTTTGAGCTCGGCATACGATTAGCGCTAGCCATGCGGCCATTGGGGCCTTGGTGACAGCTTAAGCAGTCCACACCGGTGCCCCGTTCGCCGGGCTCAAAGTCGAGTACAGGGCGAGGCGTGTGGCAAGCGAGACACTCTTCGTTGCGGAAGTCGTTTGAGAGCTTGCGGACTTCCGGATTGTGGTACGCAAAGGCGTGATGAGAATCCTGCCATTCGTTGAAGACTGCCGGGTGGCATTCTGCGCAATCCTGCGAGGTCATCGGGCCGCGCGCCTCTACCTCAGGAAGGGGGCTGACAAGCTGCACCAATACCCACGCTCCCATCCCGGTAGCGGTCAAGGCAATGGCGGTGGGGAGAGCTTTCATCTCAGTTGCCCCTCTTCATTGAGTTGGAGGATGCGCCCGTTGAGTTGTTTGGCTTCTTCGTGATCGTGGGTAACCAGTACGACGGCAGCATTGCTCTCTGCTAATACCTGCTCGAGCAGAGCGAAGCCATCTGCACGACTTTCGGCATCGAGGCTGGCAAAGGGCTCGTCGAGTAGTAGTAGCTGAGGGCGTGAGACGAGCGCGCGGGCCAGCGCAACTCGACGAGCTTCTCCGCCGCTCAGTCGGGATGGTTTGCGGTCAAATAGCTCAGCAATACTTAGTGCCTTTAGCGTTTCTGCACTCCGCTGTTTGGCTTTGGCTCCACGTATGCCCTGCGCGGCGAGCGCATCCATTAGATGCTGTGCGACTGTACGTGTTGGCCAGAGTCCCAGGTCCTGGAAGACCAGCTGGAGTGATCGTTCCCAGGCAGCGAGTGTCGATTGCCCGCCCTGCATGGCTATCCTTCCATGTAGTTTTAGCTCGCCTTGGTCGGCATCTTGTAGGCCGGCCAGTACGCGAAGTAGCGTAGTCTTCCCGTGTCCCGATCTGCCTGTGATTGCTACGCGGTCGCCAGCCTCTAGCTGCAGCGCGACATTGTGCAGCACTTGGCGGTCGCCAAAGGAGCAGTGGAGTTCGCGTAGATCGAGGGCGAGGTTAGTCATCTCGGCGGCAGAGTGAAGTCCATGCGGCATAGGCCATTACCGGCAGGAACAGGAGTATGGCGATTAGCAGCCCGAAGGCGGCTACAAAGCCATCTCGTGCAAAGTGCAGTGCATTGAAGTAGCGCACAGCTGCGCTCTGATTAGCGCCGGGGAGCAAAATGGCGAGGTCAAGTTCGCGCACCGCAAAGACGACTACCAGTGTTGCGGCTAGCAACCAGGCTGAGGCTTGCGGAGCCACGAAGACTTGAATCAGTCGGCGAGGATACGAGAGGCCATGCAGCACCGCAGCATCGTCACGACTGCGTGGCACGCTACGGAAGCGTTCGGCCAGCAGAAAAACGGCGATCGGCAGGAAGCGGCCAGCGAATACTAGGACTACCAATCCAGTCCCCTGATAGAAGTTGCTCCATCCCGGTCGGTTGGCAAAGCTGATCGCGCCCATTCCATAGCCCACGCCGGGGGCGAGCAGAGGAAGCGCGGTTAGCGTCATGATTGAGCGTCCGCACCAGCCTTTGGTGCGTACAAGTAGATGAGCGAGTGCGGGTGCGAGTAGCAGCGCAAGGCCGCCCGCCATTGCGCCGTTACGAAAAGAACGGCCGATGTCCTCCCGCCCGCGGTCGAGCGCAGCCTGCACCGATTCGCTCGCTCGCGTGCTCCAGGTGCCAGGCGCTTCCGGGCCGGCGACTCCGAGTTCGTAAACGATGCGCACCAAGGGTGCCAGTAGAGTGAGGCTGAGTAGGCTCCAACCGATTAGCGAGGTCAGCGCTGTTTGCCTGCCCCAGTCCATCGATTGGGCCTGGCGTTCGGATCCAACCTCTTCGGCGCCCCAGTGATCCCGGGCCCAAAGTCCAAGGTAAAGCACTAATCCGCAGAGCAGCACCAGAGGGGCTGCTGCGCGTGCTCCGGACCAATAGTCGTCATCGCGGAAGTGAGTGTAAACATGGCCCGGATAGACCCCGAAGGTCTCGCCAAGTGCGGCCATGTAGTCTGGCACTGCAAAGTCAGTGATCGCAAAGAGGAAAGCTAGGCTCGCTCCGAGAATCACTGCGGGTCGAGCGGTCCGCACCATTTCTCGCAGCGCGAGCTTGCGTCCGCCCAGCATTAGGGCGGTTTCGTGTGCAGCTGCGGACTGGGTGCGCAGGGCGCGGCTGGCCAGCAGAGCGGGGAGCGGCGCGTAGCACATGCCCAGCACAAAGACACTGGCCCATAGGCCATCCCAGCCAGTAAGGCCATTCCAGCCTTGTGCCATCAGTAAGGGTGGCAGAAGCAGGGTTAGCGGCATCAGCATTGCGAGTAGCTCTGCACCCCAAATGCGAGTGCGATACGCAAGGATCGCAAGAGGCAGCCCAACCGCGACGGCCAGTCCCGCTGAGAGTGCTGCCATCCAGACGCTGCGCCAGAACACTAGGGCGACGCGGGGTTCACTCAGTTGTGTGATGGCATCGCCGCGTAGTACCGCCCATAGCAGAGGTCCGAGCGGGCCGATCACCAAGCCCAGTGCGATCAAGACAGCGAGGCCTTGTAGCGCAGCGGGATGGCGGAGCGGTGAGGGCACGCGGAACTACTGGATGAAGAGTTTTTGAAACTCGTCTTGTACAACGTCGAGTTCAGCAGCAGTTGCCTCCCAGTCCACTGCCAGGACTTCGTAATCGCGATAGGGCAGCGGAAGATCTTCTGGCGGAAGGTTAAGGGTGACTTTGGGGTTGAGCGGAATCTGCTTTGAGCGGCTCTTCGCGAGGTACTCTTCGACCTCCGGTGAAACAAGGAAGTCGATGAACTGTTGCGCTGCCTCCGGATTTTTCGCGCCACTGATCATGCAGACTGTGTTCGGAATCAGTAGCGTGCCGCGGAGGTTTTCGGTTTGATTTGGGTAAACGACTTGCATGGGATAGCCGTTGGCAACAGCGGCAGCGGCGTCATCGGTATCGGTCAGGCACCACGGGAAGTCGTTCTGGCAGACGCGCCTCATCACGGTGGCGTTGCCATTGGTGTAAGAAAGATCGGTCTCCCGTGAATTGTGAAGCCACTGCAGCACACGTTCACGGCCCAGTTTTTGAGACAGCACTGCGAAATGCGTCAGCGTGGTGCCGGTGAGCGGCCGTGCTAGGCCGCCGTGGCCGGCGTAAGCCGAAGCCGACATATCTAGTATGTTGGGCGGCAATTTGGCGCCACGTGCGGCCAGAAGCTCGGGCGAGTACATGATCACGCGCGCTCGCGCGGCAAAGCCAACCCAGTGCCCTTCGGAGTCACGAAACTCCTCGGGCATCGTCCGAGTTGCTTCCGATTCGGCGGGCTGGGTGAGTCCCGCTTCCTTAAGTCGGATTGTGTGCGCGATCTCGTTGTTCCAGAAGACATCAGCGTAGGGGTTGCCCGCTTCTGCGCGGATACGATTCACCAAGCCGACAGTCTTGTTTTGCTCGACGTCGTACTGCGCGTGGACTGTGAGACCAGTGAGCTCTTCGAACATCTGGATGATTGGTTCGGAATGCTCTTGGTCGTGCGAGGCGTAAACGACTAGATCGTGTTCGGGGCCGCCGCAGGCCGGAATCGTCCAGGCGGCGAGCGCCAGGAGGAGGGGGGCGAGGGTGGCTCGCATGCCCGAGACATTAGCAACGAGCGTGCCGGAGCCAGGTCTGGCCCCGCGTGTTGCAATGTTCCCTGGGGGGAACCTAGTTTCCGTCAATCTCTTCTGGGTCGACGTAGCCCATGCCGATGAGCGCGTCACGTTCAGCTTGAGTGAGTTTGTTCCAATCACGTACGCCGGGCGCGAGTTGGTGATCGCTCTGCCACTGAACCGCGTGTTCAGCCCATGCCTGCAGATCCGGCTGAACTGATTCGACCCAGGAGGCCTGTCGAGCGGCGAGGTCGTCCTGTTCGCCCGGATCCTGAGCGAAGTCATAGACCTCGGTAGCGCGTCCACTGCCGGGGAAGAGCATGGCTTTCCGATCGCCAACGCGCCACGACCACTGATGTTCCGGCCAGTTGGACTCACCGACTACGGTGTAGTTCCCGGGCGCATCTTTGCTGCCAAAGTCGAGCACTCGACCCAACATACTGGGGGGCAGATAGTCAACCTCGATCCCGGCCCAGTAAAGCAGGGTGGGCATGACGTCCAACAGGTCGACGGGATCGCTGCGGCGCACGCCGGAAAGTGTGCCAGGGCCTCGCACGATAAAAGGAATATGCGCCGTTGTGTCGTAGATCTGGTGGTGCCCGTACTGGCCGTGCTCCCAGAACTCTTCTCCGTGATCGGAGGTAATTAGGATCAGCGTATTATCCGGAGTGATGCCTCGCGCGGCCAGCTCGTCGACCAGGCGGCCAAAGGCAGTATCCATTTGTTTGATCTCTGCCTGGTAGAGCGCCTTAAGAAAGGCAAGGTCTTCGGCATTCGGCGCTTCACCCTCAGCGGGTAAGGCAGGCTTATAGAAGTCGCCCTGAATCTTGCGAATTGCTCCGCGCACTCCGCTGCTGGAAGCCCAGAAGCTGCTCGCGCGCTGCCAGGCCTCGCGTAAGGGTCCGCGGTAGTTCGGGTCGGCGAACTGCTCGACGTACTGCTCTTCAGGCAGGTAAGGTGTGTGCACCTGGTAGGTATGCAAGAAGAGAAAGAAAGGTAGATCTGCATCGCGCTCAGTGTCGAGCCAGCGCAGGGCGCGATCGACACGGTTCTCTGCGCCTGAGAACTTCGAATCCCAGACGGAAAATCCCTGCGCAAATCCGCGATTTTCTTGCAGATTGCCGCCATCACAAATTGCTGCTGTGTCGTAGCCGGCTTCATTAAGAACTTCGGCCAGCGTGATAGCCTTTGGTGATAGGGCAGGAAAGATTGGATCTTCGCCTTCACCGCGTGGCACGCGGTTCCAGACTCCGTGAATCCTCGGGTGGGTGCTAGTGAAAAGGCTTGCGTGCGAGGGCGAGGTGCTGGATGCTGGCGCATAGGCGCGTTCAAAAACCAGTGACTCTTGCGCGTAGGAGTCGAGCTCGGGTGAAGTTGGCGCGGCGTGCCCATAGGCGCCGAGATAATCCGCGCGCTGCGTATCGATCAAGAAGACCAGAAGGTTGGGCGGAGTCTCGCTGCGAAGTGGGGCTGCCATCATGCCGGCATCATCACCTGATCTATCGGAATCGATGGTTGTAGCATCGCCACAGGCGTTGATTGCGCTGCAAAGGGTGAGCGCAGTGAGGATTCGGGCGCGAGGGAATTTCATGCCGATGGCCGCAGCCCTAGGATACCTCGAGCGCGGCTTCGACCGCAGCCCGCCTTTGTTTCTTGTGCTCCGATGATGCGCACTCCACTCTCTCTCACTCTCGCCGACCGCATGGGGCGTCTCGGAACTGAGACCGCCTTTGAGGTCCTGGCCAAGGCTAAGCGGCTGGAAGCGCAGGGTAGGGATATCATCCACCTCGAAATCGGTGAACCTGATTTTGACACGCCGAAGAACATTGTCGAGGCCGGGGTCGAAGCGTTGCGTAGTGGATACACCCACTACGGCCCCGCGGCTGGCTTGCCCGAGGCGCGCGAAGTGGTGGCCGACTACGTGGCGCGGACCCGAGGGATCAGCTGCGGTGCAGACGAGGTCGTGATTGTGCCGGGTGGTAAGCCAACGATGTTTTTTGCGATCTTGGCGTTGGTGAACGCGGGTGACGAGGTTATTTACCCGAACCCCGGCTTCCCGATCTACGAGTCGATGATCAATTTTGTTGGTGGCAGGGCGATTAGCTGTCCGATCCGCGAAGAGAATGCCTTTGCTCTCGACCCACGAGATGTGATCACGCGGATCACCGACAAGACCAAGATGGTCGTGCTGAACTCGCCAGCGAATCCTACCGGTGGTGTTACTGGCAGGGCAGAACTTGAGCGGATCTGCGCGGAGCTGAAGAAGTATCCAAATATTTGGATCCTGTCCGACGAGATCTATAGTCGTATGCTTTATGACGGTGCGGAGCACTTTAGCCCGCTGAGCGATCCTGACTTGCGTGATCGCATTATCCTGCTTGATGGATGGTCGAAGACTTACGCGATGACGGGATGGCGCTTGGGTTTTGGTGTTATGCCTTCTGACTTGGCGGCACAGGTCGCCAAGCTGATGGTCAATAGCAATTCCTGCTCGGCCGCCTTTACCCAGCGTGCTGGCATGGAGGCTCTGACCGGCGATCAGTCGGCAGTCGATGCAATGTTGGCCGAGTTCGACAAGCGTCGTAAGCTTATTGTTGAGCTGGCCAACTCGGTGCCGGGTATGACTTGTCACTTGCCGGTTGGAGCTTTCTACATTATGCCCTCGATCAGGCAGACTGGTCGCAAGGCGAAGGAGCTTCAGGACATCTTACTTGAAGAGGCGGGTGTGGCGTCGCTCGCGGGCACGGCGTTCGGCGCTGAGGGTGAGGGTTATCTTCGCTTTAGCTATGCAAATTCGGTAGAGAATATCGAGCGTGCCTTCGATCGGATCCGTGACACCTTTAGCGAACTGAGATGAGCCGCATCGCCGACTTTCGTTCTGATACTGTGACGCGCCCGACAGCTCGCATGATTGAGGCTATGGCGTCAGCTCAAGTCGGTGACGATGTCCTTGGTGACGACCCGACAGTCATGCGTCTCGAATCTACCTTCGCTGCGATGTTCGGCAAGGAGGCTGCGATATTTCTTCCCTCGGGGACAATGGGTAACCAGTGCGCGGTCGCCGCGCACATCGTTCCAGGCGAAGAGGTTATTGTCGAAGCTAACGCGCACATCTCAAAGTATGAAGGTGGTGCGCTGGCCCGTATCGCAGGCGCACATAATTGCATGATTCAGGGTGAACGTGGCATGTTGCCACTTCCTGATCTGGCGCGAGCTTTCCGTGCACCTTCGGTGCACTTCCCGCGGACTGGCTTAGTCTGCGTCGAACAGACTCACCTCATGTCCGGCGGCTGCATCGTTCCGCTGGAATACTTGCAGGAGGTTAAGGGTATGGCGGCGCACCACGGCGTGCCGGTGCACATGGATGGCGCGCGCCTTTGGAATGCACAAGCTGAAACCGGCGTCAGTTTCGAAGAGTATGGATCAGTCAGCGACTCGATCTCGGTTTCACTTTGCAAGGGTTTATCCTGTCCGGTGGGCTCGATGCTCATTGGCGATGGTGCCTACATTGAGCGGGCGCGCCGAGTACGCAAATGGATGGGGGGAGGTATGCGTCAAGCCGGCTATTTGGCGGCCTGCGGTCTGGTTGCATTGGAGGAGACTCTGCCGCTCATCTCCGAGGATAACGCTCGGTGCCGCCGTCTTTCTGTCGCAGCACTCGGTCTCGACGGCCTGAATATGGCCCAGGAAACAGTCGATACCAATGTGCTATTCCTCGAAGTCACTGATTCGGCTATCGATGCGCCGATGCTTGAGAGCGAGCTCGCTGAGCGCGGCGTGATGACCTTGGCTCTGGGGCCGCGCCTTCTGCGCTTCGTCACGCATCGGGGCATCATCGATGCTGATGTCGAACACGCTGTGCGCGCCTTGCAATCAATTCTGTCCTAGACCATGTCTGTCTTTAAGGCTTACGACGTTCGGGGTACCTATCCGGACCAAATCGACCTCGACCTCTCATACCGGATTGGCCGTGCTTTTGCAGATTATATTGGCAAAGGACCATTGGTAGTGGGGCACGATATGCGCACCATGGCGGTGGATGTGCAACAGCGCTTCATTGCAGGCATTCTGGATGCGGGCGTCGATGTGATCGATATAGGATTGGCTAGCACGCCACAGGTTTACTATGCCGTGGGTTCGTTGGGCGCCTCCGGCGGTGCGGCCGTCACTGCGAGCCACAATCCAGCGCAATACATCGGATTCAAAGTTACTCGTGAGGAAGCGATTCCGATCTCAGGCGATACTGGGTTGAAAGACATTGAAGAGCTTGCGACCACTCCCGAGACTCCGGCGCCGCGGCAAGCGCGTGGCACGGTCACCCGGATCGACACGCTTCCTGGCTATCTTGAGCACGTTCTCCAGTGGGCCGACCTTGCGCGTCCGGTCAGAATTGCCAGCGATGCTGCCAATGGCATGGCTGCACATACCTTCCCGTCTTTGCTAGCGAGATTGCCTCAGCTTGAAAATCACGGACTTTATTTCGAGCTCGACGGTACTTTCCCAAACCACGAAGCCAACCCGCTCAAGCACAGCAACCTGGTTGATCTGCAGGCGAAAGTGAAGGAGGTCGGAGCTGAGTTAGGAGCCGCGTTCGACGGTGATTCGGATCGCTGCTGCTTCATTGATGAGACTGGTCGCCCGCTTGGTAACGACATCATTACAACGCTGGTCGCCCGCGAAGTGCTGAAGCAAGAGCCAGGAGCTGCGATCGTTTACGACCTACGTTCCTCCTGGGTATTACCTGAAACAGTGCTGGCCGGAGGTGGTAGGCCGGTAAAGGAGCGCGTCGGTCATAGTTTCCTCAAGGAGCGTATGCGCGAGCACGATGCTCCCTTTGGCGGCGAGCTCTCCGGGCATTACTACTTTCGAAAGAACTGGTATGCGGACAACTCAGAGATCATCCTTCTGTGCGTGCTTTCGATCTTGACCCGTACCGAAAAGACGCTCAGTCAGTTGGTGAATGAGCTCCTTTGTTACCACAGCACTGGTGAAATTAATTTTGAGGTCGAAGATAAGTTAGGCGCCCTACAGAGGCTCAGGGAAGCTTTCCCGGACGGAAAAATTGACGATCTCGATGGCGTTACGATTGCTTACGGGCGGCCGGACCAGTCAGGCTGGTGGTGGGTCAACCTGCGCCCGTCGAACACTGAGCCGCTATTGCGCATGACGCTGGAGGCGGATGATGCCGTGGTGATGAAAGAAAAGAAGGCTAAGGTCATCGAGATTCTTGGTGTGCAGCCGGAGGAATAGGTGTGTTAGATCGAAGTAAATCGCTGCGCCTTATTGGGGTGCCCCTGGATCACGGTGCCAGCCGTCGTGGTACCGATATGGGTCCGAGTGCCTTGCGAAGTGCAGGGCTGGGGAAGGCGCTCGAACGCCTTGGGTGGGATGTCGAGCGTGAGGAAGACATTCCCGTCGCGGCGATGGAGACGCAGGCCGCGAGTGCGGAACATGAACTCAAGCACTACGAGCTTATTCTGGCAGCGTGTCGCGATCTTGCTGGTCGCGTACGTCGCGTGTTAGAGCAGAATCAGATCCCACTTGTATTGGGCGGGGATCACTCGATCGCGATGGGCACCATTTCCGGTATGGCTTCCTATGTGCGCGCACAGGGCCAGGAGCTTGGGTTGATTTGGTTTGATGCGCATGGCGATATGAACACCCCGTTGAGTTCTCCGACTGGAAATATTCACGGCATGCCGCTTTCGCACATGCTAGGAGTCGAAGGGGTCGATGCGAGTTTGGCAGGGATTGGCGGTCCAGCGCCCATGGTCAAGCCGGAGAACGTGGCTCTGGTAGGTATTCGTGACATCGACGAGGCTGAGCGTGCGATCATCCAAGATTCAGGGATTCGTGCATTCACGATGAGTGAAATCGATCGTCGTGGCATGGCCGCAGTGGCAGCGGAAGCACTTGAGGTTGTGACCTCGGATACCGCCGGCTTCCACGTTTCTTTCGACGTGGACGGATGTGATCCTTCGGTTATTCCCGGCTCTGGCACGCTCGTGCCCGGAGGGGTGAGTTATCGCGAAGCACACTACCTGCTCGAGGAGTGTGCAGCGACGGAGAAAATGCTCGCCATGGAAGTGGTGGAGCTCAATCCGCTTCTCGACCAGGGCAACATCAGTGCCGAGCGCGCGCGCGACCTGATCCTTTCGGCGTTCGGGAAGCGGATTCTCTAGTTCGATGCCGGTTGGCCCGAAAGGCGTTCGGCCCATCCAGTTTTTCCCATATCAGGAGGCGGGGTTCGCGTCTCAGGGCGCTCGCTTGGCTTATCGGCTGGCGATCGGCGTGTCACGCGTAGTTCTTGACCGGTGCGACGGCTGGGGTTCTACAATCCACGGCGATGGATCCGAGGCTCGAGCCCATCCTGCACCGCACTCCAACCTGGCTAGAAAATGAAGGCCCGGAAGGGGATGTCGTAGTTTCGAGCCGAGTTCGTCAAGCTCGCAACTTGGCGCAGATTCCATTTCCAAGACTGATTTCTGGCGCTCAGGCGCAACGGCTTTGTGGGGAGGTCGAAGAGGTGCTTGCGCCGTTATTCCGTAACGGTCTAGTGCTCAATCCGAACGATCTCGACCCTGCAGAAGCTGAGTTTCTAATTGAACGTAGCCTGGCAACGCGCGATCTAGTTGAGTCATCGGTGCCGACTCGCGTGCTCTTTCTCGGGGATGGCACGCTGGCACTAATGGTCAATGAAGAGGACCATTTCCGCGTGCAGGGATTTGCTGCTGGGCTCGATTTGAATGCCGCGCATCAATCGGCGAGTAAGCTGACCGAGGAGATTTCGTGTCGTTTTCGCTTGGCGCGCCATAGCAAGTACGGCTACCTCACTGCCTGCCCGACGAATGTGGGTTCTGGTATGCGAGCTAGCCTGATGTTGCATCTGCCGGCATTGGCGCGCGCGACTCAACCGCTGCACCAAATGATCCAGGTGGCGCGGCGCGCAAATCTTGCAGTTCGTGGTGTGCACGGCGAAGGTAGTCGCGCTTTAGGGAATCTCTATCAGATTTCAAATCAGATCACCTTGGGGGTGCCAGCGAAAAAGCAGGTCGGCACCATCGAGTCCTTCGGGCGAGAGTTGATCGAGTATGAGCGGCGTGAACGTACTTCGTTGCTGCACGATGAAGGGGCGCGGGAAGCCTTGGTGACCGATGCGACAGAAGCCTTCGTAAAGCTCAGTGCGGCCGACGCGATTAGTACAGCCGAAGCGCTGACTAAGCTTTCAGTGCTGCGATTGGCCTTGCTGGCCGGTATCGGTGACGAGCTCGGCATCGATCAACTGCATTCGGCGAGTCAGGTTCTGACTCTATGCTTCCAGTTGCAGCCAGGGCATTTGCAAGCCCGCTTTGGCCAGAGTCTCGATCCGGCGCGTCGAGATCGTTCGCGTGCGATTTTGGTGCGGCGTGGGCTCACGGACCCGCTGGCTGGGTCCGATCCTGAGGCCGAGGCGTGAGTGCGGGTGGTTTGCTCGATCAGCGGCGACGCCCTTTGCGTCAATTGCGCTTGAGTGTTACGGATCGTTGTAACCTGCGTTGCGACTACTGCATGCCGGAAGAAGATTACGCATGGTTGCCTCGCCCGAAAATCCTCAGCCTTGAGGAGCTGGCGCAGATTGCTGAGATCTTTGTGGGTGCAGGCGTGCGTGGTGTGCGACTGACGGGGGGGGAGCCCCTGTTGCGTAAGAATCTGACCGAGCTGATTGCTAGGTTGGCTTCGCTTCCAGCACTCGAAGACCTGGCGATGACCACCAATGCGGTGCATTTATCCCGCCACGCACGCGCGCTGCGTACTGCTGGACTCAAGCGGCTTACTCTTTCGCTCGACACCTTGCGCCCTGAGCGGTTCGCTGCGCTGACACGCCGTGATCGTTTTGATGAGGTGCTAGCTGGAATTCATTCAGCTTCCGAGGCTGGCTTCAGCGGAACCAAAATGAACGTTGTGGTGCAGCGCGATTTCAACTTTGATGAGCTTCCCGATCTGCTGGCCTTTGGGCGCGATCGTGATATCGAAGTACGCTTCATTGAGTATATGGATGTGGGAGGAGCGACTGCGTGGACTCAGGGAAAAGTTGTTTCACGCGCCGAAATCCTTGCCAAGTTGAAAGAGTCATACGGTCCAATCGAGGAAGTCCCACGCACGGATGCTGCGCCGGCGGATCGCTATGAACTTGCTGATGGCACGGTTTTCGGCATCATTGCGTCGACTACCCAGCCGTTCTGCTCTACTTGTGACCGAAGCCGGGTGACGGCAGATGGGAGCTGGTTCCGTTGTCTTTATGCACGTGAGGGTACTTCGCTACGCGACTTGTTGCGTGAGCAGGGGCCCGATGCTGTGCGCGCGGCGATTCAAGTCAGCTGGGCAGCTAGGTCCGACGCAGGAGCGGAAGAAC
>JAKVCF010000006.1 GCA_022447335.1 Planctomycetota bacterium
ACTCTGGCTTGCTGCTCCTGCCCTGGATCTTGCTTTATGGGGTTACCGCTCTTCTTTTTAATCATGCAGGCTGGTTATCCGAGCGGACGGTAGAGCACATTCCTTCATCAGAATTGCACGCAGTTGAGGTTGATGAAGTTGCTAAGGACCCGAGTCTCATTGCCGAGGCGGTGGTGGAATCTCTGCGCGAACATCACGCAGAGGCATTCACTTTTGGAGCTCCCCATTCTGCTAAGTTCCTTGGATCTCGTTCTTATCGCATCATTGACCCCGACCCGGAAGCGACTGTGGTTTATGAATCGATTAGCAAGAGTGAAGCAGCAGAAGTTCCAAGGCGATGGACTCGCACGATTGTGGTCGACCCTGCTTCCAAGGGTGGGAAGATATATGCAACTCCTGTGAGTGATTCGCCCGAGAGCGCAGGGTTTTCTGTGAATTCTGACCTTCAGGTAGGTCTCGGTCTTAAGGCGGCGTGGGAAGATCAGGCTTCCGCGTGGGTTGAATCAAGAGGATGGGATGCCGGCGAGCTTGAGATTCGACGTTTTCCGTCAGTAGAGTTCGAGCTCGATGTGGATGGAGAGGCTTGGCTCTGCACCTATGGAACTCAGCGGGGAAGTTTGTCGGCTCGTCCGGTAGGGATCTCAAGCTCAACTGAACCTCTGCGCCGCTTTGCTTTACGCCTTCATAAAGCTTATGGCTATAGCAACTCGAATGCGAGTCGCGCAATCTGGGCGTTGTTTGTTGACCTAACGGGTTTCTTGATGGCTTTTTGGGGCCTGAGCGGCATCTTGATGTGGGTGCAAATGAGGCGTCTGCGTACAGCGGGATTAGTGTGCCTCATAATTAGCCTTGGTGTCGCCGCCGGTTTGGGCTGGGCTATGTGGACCGAGATTGGGTAGCCTCACCTCGGGACGCTACTCCACTCCAGTAATAGTGCCATCAGGAAGTAAGTCGATTTCGGCTGCGGCGGGAACGCGCGGTAGACCCGGCATTCGAAATATGTCTCCAGTCAGCACGACCAAGAAGCCGGCGCCGGCGTTGATCTGTACACCGCGGACCGTGATTGTGAAGTCGGTAGGCCGGCCAATTTTCTTGGGGTTATCCGAAAGCGATCCTGGAACTTTGGCGATACAGATTGGCAGTTCTCCATAGCCCAGTTCAACGGCCTGCGCGATCTGCTTGCGAGCCTTGCCATCGAATTCGACATCATCGGCGCCATAGACCTGGGTTGCGACCGCATGGATCTTTTCTTCCACCGAATCTTGGAGTGAGTACACCGGTGCCAAGAGCGTTGGGTCGCCGCCGGCAGATTTCATCACGGCTTTTGCCAAATCGACGGCGCCAGCACCGCCTTCGGCGTGATGGCGGGCAGCGGCAAACCCAATGCCTAGATCCGCGCAGCGCTTGCGCACGCATTCAATCTCTTCCTGAGTGTCACTGGCGAATTGATTTAACGCGACTACCGCAGGCTTCCCATAAAGGCGCACGTTTTCGACGTGCTTGTCGAGATTGGGCAATCCGGCGATCACCGCATCGGCGTTTGGTTGATCCAGTTCGCCCTTACTTACGCCACCATGCATTTTGAGTGCACGAACAGTCGCGACCAGTACAACCGCATCCGGGTTTAATCCCGCGGTTTGGCATTTGATGTCAAGGAACTTTTCGGCTCCAAGGTCCGCGCCGAAGCCGGCTTCAGTGATGGTCCAATCCGCAAAGTGCATTGCGAGACGCGTTGCGAGTACAGAGTTGCAGCCGTGCGCAATGTTGGCGAAAGGGCCGCCGTGGATGAAGGCAGGTGTGCCATTAAAGGTCTGCACCAAGTTGGGGTTCATCGCGTCGCGCAGTAGGGCCATCATTGCGCCTACTCCGTTGAGTTGGCCAGCGAAGATAGGCTGGTTCTCACGGGTGTATCCGATCAGCGTACGATCCAGGCGCGCGCGCAGATCGTCGGCATCAGTCGCTAGGCAGAGCATGGCCATGACCTCCGAAGCCGCAGTGATATCGAAACCACTTTCACGTGGCATGCCTTGGGTCGGGCCGCCGAGGCCAGTCACCATCCGTCGCAGCGAGCGATCGTTCATGTCCATGACGCGCGGCCAGACAATCTTGCGTGGGTCGAGGCCCAGCTCGTTGCCAAAGTGTAGGTGGTTGTCGATTAGTGCAGCCAGCAGGTTGTGCGCGCTGGTGATCGCATGGAAGTCGCCAGTGAAGTGCAGGTTGATGCGGTCCAACGGCATTACCTGACTGTGTCCGCCGCCGCATGCACCTCCTTTTACACCCATGCATGGACCTAGGCTGGGCTCGCGCAGAGCTAGGCAGGCTGATTCGCCGAGCTCGGTGAAGGCCTGAGCGAGGCCAATCGAAGTCGTCGTCTTACCTTCGCCGGCCGGCGTGGGCGTGATGGCTGAGACCAGGATGAGCTTTTGCTGTTGTCGCTGGCGCGGCCGCTCTAGTGCCGCGATATCGACTTTTGCGATCTCACGACCGTAGGCCAGCAGGTGCTCTTCAGCGACTCCTAGGGTGGCAGCAATCTCGCCGATCGGGCGAGCGGTGTATTGGCGTGCAATTTGTACGTCGGTAGCCATGGCGTGCGGAAGTCTAGCGCGTTTATCCTAGAGCGCTAGATGGAGCCTCTAATTGTCATCGGGATTATCGCGCTGGTCGTCGTAATTGGCTACTTCGCCTGGCAGATGGAAAAGAAGCGACGTGAGGCCTTCCGGAGCTGGGCGGCTGAGCATGGCTGGAGCTATTCCCATGCCAGGGATCGCTCGATTTACCACCGATTCAAATTTCTGGACAAGCTGAACCAAGGGTCCAATCGCTATGCCAAGCACGTCGTACAGGGTGATTGGAAGGGGCGCGCGTCGATAGGTTTCAGCTTTCATTGGGAAACCTATTCGACCAACAGTAAAGGTAACCGCACCACGCACCATCATTGGTTAGGTGTGGTGGCTTCTCAGATCGACGGGGATCACCCTGAACTAAAGATCAGTCCGGAGTCTTTCCTGCACCGGATTGGCCACGCTCTCGGTGTCCAGGATATCGATTTCGAATCGATTACTTTTTCGAAGAGCTTCCAGGTGCAGTCGACGGATAAGAAGTTCGCGTACGACTTCTGCAACACCGGAATGATGGAGTATCTGCTCGAGCATCCGAAGACGGCGCTTGAGTTGGAGGGTAGCTGGCTGGCTGTCTTTGATAGTCGCAAGCTTGAGCCGCATGAGGTTGAGCCATTGCTTGAGCAGATTATCGAGATACGCAGTCGCATGCCTGAGTACCTTTTCCGCGGCGAGTAGAAAGAGAAAACGGGCAGGAGGTATCACCTCCTGCCCGTATGGAATCTAGTCTTGAATGGACGGGATATTTTCCCTTACTGGACGGTTAATGCCAAGCCATTGGTTACCAGCGTGCCACCGAGGTCGATGCCTTGAATCCAGACTGGAACACCCGTAGCCCATGCCGGAAGGGTCTGAGAGAAGTCAGCCGCACCAGACGCGTCGAGGGTCACAATCGGCAGACGTTTGATGGGGTTGCTGAGGTCCACCGCGCCATATTGGGTCATGGTGGGGCCAGCGCCGGTAAGCGAGAAGCCAACGAGGGCCCGTGCACCTGGGGTGCCGTTGCGGAACTCAATAGTGGTGGTCTGGCCAGCCACGAAGTTAACCGCTGTCAAAGTCGGGACGATTTTGTCGTCCGTGTTGTAGTAGACAGTTCCGTTGAACTCGCGCGGGGCGAAGACAGTACCGAAGATTCCGCCGGCGCCTTTGGCACAGTTGGTGACCAACTCTATGTCGGCGTTACTGTAGGTGGTGCTTGGAGCCGTCGAATAGCGCAGAGTGTTGCTTGCAGTGACGCCTTGAAGCTCAAGATAGATACCGTAGGTGTTTCCAGCGAGGAATGTTGGAACTGAGACACTGAGCGGCATGCTTGATGGGTTATCGGTGCCTTTCGCCCTCACATCTACAGTTTCCAAAAGGGCCCATGCTTGCGGATCGCTTTCGATGCCGAAGCTAGTGCCTTTGCTGTAGTAAACACTGACGGTAGCTGTGGTGTTTTGAGCGCTCAGGTTGACGTCGAAAGCAGTGATTTCGAGGTCAGTCTGAGGAGTCAGATCAAACATGACGCCGCCATAACCAAACTGACTGTTGTAGTAGGTGGTTATTGCTCCGGGAGAATTCGGGGCATTTTGGGCTGGCGTGGCGCTTGCAAGAGCAAGAGCAGCGAGAGAAGTAATCAGGAAGTTTTTCATGATGAAAGAGGAAAGGGGGGGGTGAATCCCACAGGTGTTCGGATCATGGGTCCAAATCCAACTTCCTTGTCATCAATGCGTCACCAGGTACAGGAAAAGCTGAGGTTGCTAGAATCTTGCGTAAATGCTGTGGATTGCCGCATTGATCATCGTGTTGCTCATCGGCTTGGGCATCGCTATGAACGTTTGGTTCGGAGATTCCCAAGACTAGTTCTGCCATGGTCCCACTTCTTGTCGCTCTAGGTGTACTGCTTGTTTTCGCGCTCATTGTGATTGGGCTTTACAACGGTTTGGTCTCAATCAAGAACCAGTGCCAGGAAGCGTGGTCGAATGTCGACACCGAACTCAAGCGTCGCTACGACTTGATCCCCAATCTGGTCAACACGGTCAAGGGCTACGCTGAGCATGAGAAGGACCTGCTCGAGCAGGTCACTGCCATGCGTGAGCAGGCCTCCAGCAATGAAGGCAGTTTGGCCAGTCAAGCTCAAGACGAAATCCGTCTTCAGCAGGCGTTGGGGAATCTGATGGTGCGCCTTGAGGCCTATCCAGATCTCAAGGCCAATCAGAACTTCCTTGAATTGCAGGGCGAGCTGACCAACACCGAAAACCGGATTCAGGCGGCTCTACGCTTCTTTAACGGCAATATCCGCGAGAACAACAATAAGGTTCAGCAGTTCCCGTCGAACATCATCGCTGGAATGTTTGGCTTCGGCACCCGTGAGTTCTTTGAGCTCGATGTGCCCGAGGCGCGCCAGCCGGTCAAAGTCGAGTTCTAGGCTCAGTTTAGATTCTGTCGCCGGGACATGACCTAGCTGTGACAGGTGGGGGCAGTTCGAGTCTAGTCTCAGGACTGAGACCATGGTGCTCACATCCCTTTCATTTGCTCTTCTCGCACTTCCGCAGGCTCAAACTCCGGTGAATCTGAGCTTTGATGGCCCCGTTCGTCCGGGCGAGACCCTTCAAGCGCGAGTGAGCTCTACCGATGTCGGAGCGCCCGCTTTCCTAGCAGTGGGGCGCGGCGGTTCCTTCGATCTTGCGGGGCCTGGCCAGCCACTGTTCTCTGTCAATCCTTACTTGGGTGGGCGCATCTTCAAGGGCGCGATTGGGGCGAACGGGCGATATTCTCCGAGCCTTTCGATTCCGAGTAGCGGGATTTTGCCCGGTCAACGTCTTTCTTGGCAGGCTGCAGTCAGGGCTTCATCGGGCCTATTTCGGCTTTCACCGCGCGTAGACATGGTGGTGGATGCTGCGTTTACCGCGAGCTGGGCAGATGGATCGGTTGCCCTTCCTAATTCGGTGATGTCTCAGGCAACATGGTCGATTTCGAGTGGCGATTTTGATCGCGACGGTGATCTAGACTTAATCGTATTAAGCGAGTCAGGCGTGCTCTATCTAGAGAACGATGCTGGCGGGTTCCAGGATTCGACTACAGGGCGCTTTCCCTCGGAGATCACTTACTGCGGTGGATTTGCGGCAGCAGATTTCAATAGTGACAGTCACCTCGATTTGGTCTTTGTTGGGCGCCGCACGAGTAGTGGCAACTGGGAGAATCCGGTGATTGCGTTGAACGATGGTAGTGGTAACTTCCAGATAGGAGCCGAACTTCCGTCCGACTTAGAAAATGGATCGCGTGTCACCACGGGCGATATCGATGGTGATTCAGATATCGATATCGTGATTACGATCGGAGGTGCGCACAGTGGAGGCGGCGTGGCATTCCAGACAATCGCGCTCTTCCGAAACCAAGGCGGGCTGCAGAGTGGTGTCGAAGGATCCTTCGTTGAGGACAGCGTCTTTGCAGGAGACGCGAGTTTTAACAACGATGACTACACAGTCACTAATGCCAATTTGGGTGATGTGGATAATGATGGCGATCTCGATATCTTTGTATCGAAGACTGGAACCCAAGGCGGTTATAACGATTTGATTCTGAATGACGGATCCGGTGGGTTCCAATCTGTTGGCTTGAATCAGCTTCCTGGGTTCTTGGATAAGTCGGGCCAATCTGTCTTTGATGATTTTGATGGTGACGGTTACCTCGACATTTATGTGTGTAACAGCCATTGGACGGTTACTCCGGATAAGTCGGGTGATTTAATGCTCAACGCAGGTGCGAGTGCTCCGGGCTATTTTTGCGGATGCTGACGCAACGCGATTCCCTGATCAGTACGACGAAAATCTGATCATTCGCAACTATGCTGTTTCGGGCGACATTGACGCCGATGGAGATGTCGACCTATTTGTACTTCCGCACGAGTTCATGGGATCGCAAGGCAGTCTTGTCGGTTCGCCCGCGCTGTTCGTCAATCAGGGTGGCGCGCAGGGGGGCTTCGTTGGCGAGTTTGTTGAAGAGGTAGGTTTTTGGCTGCCAGGCACGACCTTTGTTGCCGGCGGCGCGTTGGTTGTCGATCTAGATAATGACGGTGACTTGGACATGATCGGCACCTCAGTTGGCGGCGTCATTCAGTCCAACAAGGTTCAGGACGGCTTATTGTTGAATCAGCTCTTTTAGGAGTTCCGATCCCCGCTCTCACGGCTCTGCGATAGTTCTATGTATCTTCTGAGCCCGTTTGGGCCAGTAGGGGGCTTGATCTGTTGTCTGGGTTTTGCTGTCTTTTTGGGTGCAAAATCAGCTGATACCTTTTGCATTTCGTGCCGCGGCGAGAGAATCTTTCGCCATGTTCACGCTCGCCGACTTCGAGCTTTACCAAGCGCGCTTCCAGGGTGACCCAGAATGGAATAGCCGTCGCCTAGAGATTCGACAGCGCTTGCAGGCGCTGGGGGATACGTTGAAGGCTCGCTTTGCCGAGTCTGGTATTGCTCTTGATCGTCGCGAAAGTCTGCACAATCCACACGCTACTAATGGCAAGCGCGTACGTCGTCAGCGCACCATGCTGTTTCGCGATAAGAAGGCGAAGAAGGCGCTGCAGTCCTTCCTGGGCAAGGAGCTTGGGCGTGACCTTGACAGTGCGGTCAATAACGCTCATTTTCAGCTCGGCTTGGATGAGCAGGGAGCCTACTGGGGTCTGAGGATCGACCATGGTGCCTGGTACGATCTAAATGTTCTGGTCAAGCGTGCGGAAGAGGGCGAGGGCCGATCCGAGCTTGTTGCCGCCGCTCAGGCTGCGCCGGGGTATTCTCTGCAACTTGATCGGAAAGGAGGGCGACCGCTTGAGGCTATGAGCGACCGTGACTGGCGAGACTTAGCTGGCACAGTGCGTCCGGGCGAAACTTCACTAGAGGTTGTCCAGCGCATGCCTAAGGAGGTCGTTGCCGAGGCCGGCGAGGAATTCGATGAAGGGGTTGTCGAAGGCTTACTACGCTTGGCCCCTTTGTACCGGCTGGCAAACTGGTCTCTGGACTCTCCTTCCGGTGCGTCACTTTAGATTTCTGCGAACCCACACCAGGCAAGCCACGTTGTCTGGCCAGAAGGTTACGCTTCTTTTGACTTACCTTGATTCATGACTCGCATCTTCTTTGTGGCTGCGTTGATGAGCAGCACCGCGATCACCTCGATTGCGCAGGCTCAGGACACCCTCCGTGCCGGCGCTGATCAGGACCCAGAATCGCGAGTTGTAGAGCTTCCCGAAACTGTGGTGACCGGCCGCGGTGGATTTGAAGAAGATCGTTTTTACGCGCCATCGAGCATCCGTGTGATTTCTGGCGCCAGGTTGTCTGTGAGCTCGCGGACTATGTCGGAGGCTTTGATAGGTATGCCTTCGGTCCATGTGCAGAAAACCGCTTATGGCCAATCCTCGCCATATATTCGTGGTCTGACGGGCTATCACAACGTGTTGCTGGTAGATGGGGTGCGCCTGAACCACTCGGCCATGCGCGCTGGGCCAAATCAGTACTGGAGTACGGTCGATATGTATGCAACCGATCAGCTTGAGCTGTTGGCTGGCACACAGGGCGTGATCTATGGCAGCCAGGCGGTCGGCGGCGTCGTGCAGGCGGTATCTGCGGATCCGCGTTTTTCGACCAGTGGTGAGACCATTGCAAATGGGCAGGTTTATACGCGCTGGAGTTCGGCAGAGTCATCTTTTACCGGCCGCCTGTCGGGTGAGTTCGCGACAGATAACTGGAATCTTCAAGTCGGTCAGACCTTGGCGAACTACGGTGATGTGCGGGGTGGCAATGAAGTCGGCACGCAAGACGAAACCGGGTACGACTTCGCTGGCACTGACCTCAAGTTGACGCGGCGTGTGGGAGATGATGCTCGGATTACCTTTGGTTATCAGCGCGTCAAGATGGACGACGTGCCGCGTACCCACAAGACGATCGATGGCATCGACTGGAATGGCTTGAGCGTTGGCAGTGAGATTTACCGCCGCCACGATCAGACTCGTGATTTCGCTTATCTGCGTACCGAGTGGGAAGGCTCGGGCGGTTGGGCTGACGCCGGCGAAGTCACGCTGTCGTTGCATCGTCACGATGAGACTCGTGACCGCATGAAGGGGTCAGATGGCGTTGCTGCCGGCGGAGAATTTCAGGGATTCGGCGTCAATGACCTTGGATTGACAGCGCGATTTGAAGCCGATGGCATATGGGGTGATCGTTGGGCTTATGGCTTCGAGATTCATCGCGAAGGAGTCGATTCCTTTAAGCGCAACTTCGATGCTAATCGTGTCTTTACCGGTACTGAGATCCAAGGCCCGGTGGCCGCTGATGCAACTTACACCACGATTGCGGCTTATATGCAAGATGAGCTTCAGATCGATGACGCATGGAGTTTGATTGCCGGCTTGCGTGCCGAGCGCATTGATGTCGATGTTGATCGTGTTGAGGATCCGGTTAGCGGAGACCCGACCGCTCTCGAGCGCGATTACGATGCGGTGGTTGGCAGTTTGCGCGCCCTGTTTATGCCAAGCCGTGACCAGGTTTGGTACGGCGGTTTGTCGCAGGGTTTTCGTGCGCCGAGCCTTTACGATCTGACTTCGCTCGATGAGACCAGTGTGGTCGAAAGCCCCGACTTTGACCTTGAGTCGGAACATTTCTTTCAGGCCGAAATCGGAGGCCGTGGTCGCTATGGCGGCTGGCACTGGGAGGGTGCTGCCTACAACACCTGGGTGTCGGACATGATCGTACGCAACCCAGAGGCTGCGGTTGGTAATGAGGTTCTCAAGGAAAACGCCGATGGCTGGATCCGTGGTGTTGAAGTCATGGCCGGCTACGCTTGGACCGACGAGTGGAGTACGCAACTCAGCGCAAGTTGGATGGATGGCGAAACAGATCAGCGCTTGCCTCAGCCAGATGCCGAACGCGTGCG
This sequence comes from Planctomycetota bacterium, assembly GCA_022447335.1. Classification (GTDB taxonomy): domain Bacteria; phylum Planctomycetota; class UBA1135; order UBA1135; family UBA1135. Next base: position 9,519 of record JAKVCF010000006.1, read on the forward strand.
TCGTTCGATCACACGCCTGATGCCGTTACAGGCGCGTCTGGTCACTACCTACCAGCCGAACTCGCAGGGGTGGTGGGCCGAAGCCTACGTTTGGGCTGTCGACAATCAGGATGATCTGAGCCTACGTGACGAGCGTGATACGTCGCGTATCCCGGATCGCGATGGCGATGGTTTTGCCGATGGCACCCCTGGGTATACGATCGTGGGGCTACGTTCCGGTTGGCAGGTGGCGGAGCAGGCTTTGCTGACGGTAGCGCTCGAGAACGTCGGCGATGTGGATTACCGAGTCCATGGTTCGGGAGTCAACGGGCCGGGTTTGAATCTCATCCTCGGGCTCGACATTCGTTTCTAACCCCGTTTGTCTCGTATCCCTGCGCGCGCTTGGCTCGGTTCCTTCGGGCTGCACCTACTGGTTTTTGCAGGGATCGGACTGGGGTCATGGGTACTCTTCCTGCGTGAAGATCCAATGCTTCCGCCGGTGATCTCGGTGCCATTGTCTTCGTCGACGATGCGACCCGATCTTCCGCCATCGGTCGAGATTATCGAGGTGTTGCCACCTGATGACGTGGAAGCAGAGCTCATTGAAGCAGAGTGGGAGTTGCAGGAGTTGCCGGAGGGTGAATCGCCACTCGAGATGTGGCCTTTGCCGGTGGATTGGTTGAAGGAGCCGGCGGCCTACCGCGAACCGGAATTGGCCAAAACCTTGCTTGCGCGCATCAAGGGCGAAGCGCAGTCGCAGCAGCTAAAGGAGTTGAATCCTGATCCCCTTGCGCAGGAGGCTGAGCCTACCTCACCTTCACCGGTACCGGAGCAGGTCGACGGTGTTGTGCGCATTGATCCGGTATCTGACCCCACAGCGAGCCCGGAGCCCAATTATCCGGCGGCTGCCCTGCGTCGAGGCATGGAGGGGGTGGTCATTTTGTTGGTGATTGTTGATGCCGAAGGCCTAGTTACGCGAGTGCGTGTATTGGAGAGCTCGGGTTACGGCCTGCTCGACCGAGCAGCGCAAGACGGTGTGCGCAAGTGGCGCTTTGATCCGGCGAGTGAGAATGGCAAGGCTGTGCCAGGAGCGGCGCGTGTGCCGATCCGGTTCCGCCTGCAGCAACCGTAGAATGGGGCCCCATGGGCGTCCCGTTTTTTGACATCCACTACAACCTCAACGAGAGTACGCGCGCGCGCATTCTTAAGCGTTGGGAAGACATCTTGGCGCACGGTCGTTTTGTTAATGGCCCCGAGATCGAAGAGCTTGAAGGATCTCTAGCAGATTTTCTTGGAGTGCCGCATGTGGTTGGTTGCTCGAACGGTTCGGATGCACTGGTACTGGCGCTGCGCGCAGCAGGGGTAACGCCCTGCTCAGAGGTTATCGTTCCAACCTTCACTTTCTTTGCGAGTGCGGGTGCGGTTGCTCGAATCGGCTGCACACCCGTTTTTGCGGATATCGATCCGGAAACCTTCCTGCTTTGTCCGGATTCAGCGGCTTCGTTGGTGACAAAGCGCACGGCGGCAGTCATGCCGGTGCATCTTTACGGGCGTGCGGTTGACATTCCGAGCCTTCGGGCTAAGGTCGATGCCGTTGCTGGGCGCAAGGTGGCTATTGTCGAAGATGCTGCGCAGGCAGTGGGCGCTGTGGATGCTGCTGGTCCTTGCGGTGGGCTGGGGGAAGCCGCAGGCTTTTCCTGTTTTCCAACCAAGAACCTCGGTGCAACTGGTGATGCCGGATTTGCCACAACCACCGATGCCGATCGAGCCGCGCGCATGCGTGCGCTGCGTCAACATGGTGGCGGTCGTCAATATTATCACGACGAGGTGGGCTACAACTTCCGGATGAGTTGTCTGCAAGCGGCTTCCCTGCTTGAACACCTGCCGCACCTAGTCGAGTGGAATGCGGCGCGCGCGACCGGCGCCGAGCACTACGAGCAACTTTTCCGCGAATCTGGGATTGCCGAGGTGGTGCTGCCAGAGCGTGTGCCTGGGCATGTTTATCACCAGTACGTCGTGCGTACACCGCGTCGTGCAGAGTTGCAGGCTTGGCTAGGCGAGCATGGAGTTGGTTCTGCGGTCTACTATCCGCTACCGCTGCACTTGCAACCCTGCTTCGCTGAACTGGGTGGAGAGGTTGGGCAGCTTCCGCATGCTGAGCGTGCGGCAGAAGAAGTGTTAGCGCTTCCGATTTATCCGGGTGCGTCTGCCGAACAGCGTCAGGATGTCGTGGCAGTAATAAGCGCTTTCTACGCGCAGCAGCCTGCGACGTCTAGCTGAGTAGACCTTTCAATCGTAGCCAAGCTTGCAGGTCCGAGAGCTCGGCCTCGAGGCGTTTAAGGTTATTGGCGCTGCCGTCTAGAGTCTGTGTGCGCGCCGACTCTTCGATCTTGCGAGCGGTCTCAGTGACTTGCGTGGCGCCGAGATTGGCACTCGACCCCTTCAAGGCGTGTGCTGCTCGGTTCACCTCGTCTACAGTTAAACTCTTTAGTCCGGTGCGAAGAGTTTCAAGTCGAGCTGGTAAATCTGCGAAGAACTCATCGAAGAGATCGCGTACTTCTTTGCGATTGCCGAAGAGATTGATCAGCTCTTTGAGCTTGGCTTGGTCGATGGGTGCGGCAGTCAAAACAGAGAAGGGCTAGAGCCTGATCTCTTTTCGACGGCCGCGCCCCTAGTCTTGAGCAAACCTTGGTCGCTTGTACTTGCTACGAACCGAAATCCTAAATTTCAGCTGTATTTAGCTCTTTTGGTACGACGTGGCGCCGCCCGAAAAGAGCTTGCGTAAGCACCATAGGTTGATGCCAATCAGCAGTGCCCAGGTTGCAATTGTTATCGCCAGGCCCATAGATGTCAGAGCGGCTGGGGAGCCGGAGGATTCCTGAATCAGTTGGTCGTTTGCGAGCACGGGGGGGGTAACCGAGTGGTTGCGTGCATTGGAGTTGTTCAACGCACGCGATGCAAGGTGTAAACAAAGAAAACCCTTGCCGCCTTCTGCGCGAGTCCAATGGATCATGCGCAATGAGACTTGCGCTGGGAAGTGGCGCAGGATGGTCGAGTGGGCCCAGCTCTTGTTGGAGCGCGATACATCTCAGAGATTTTGATCTGGTGTGCACGGTTTGGTGCGGGTCTTTCATCCGTTATTGGTCCGTACCCGCGGGTAAGGGGGCAGAGTTAAACTGTACTCATGGATGATCGCAACCTGGTTGCCGTGGCTGAGCAGGCCGCGGCCACCTCTCTGGTCAAGCGCAGTCTGCTCGCAGGTTGCACCGTGCTGGCCGAGGATGGCCGTCATTTCCGAGGCTGCCGTCTCGAGTTCGATGATCCCGCCGCGGATCTCTGCCCGATTGCTAATGCGGTCGCAGCAGCGCGCGTTGATGGGGCGCGTGTCATCAAGCGGGCGGGTTTCTATACGCCCTCCGGCGGCGAGCAGCCGGTGTTCTCGTTGGGCACATTGCAGCTGCTCGATGAGGTCGCGACTGACGATTTCATCATCATCGTTTCCGCGGGTTCTGGCGCCTTCGTCGAGAAGACGTTGTCCGACTTGCGGCAAGAAGCTGGCCTGTAGTCGCGATGGCGAGTGACCGCGCGCGTTACGAAGAGCTTGTGGGCATGCTCCGCGAAGCTGAGCATGCCTATTACGTGCTCGCGCGCCCCATTCTCTCTGACGCCGCTTACGATCGCTTGTTTCGCGAGGTGAAACAGTTCGAAGAAGATAACCCCGGGTGGGTCACGCTCGCTTCGCCCACGCAGCGCGTGGGGGCGCCTCTACCTGAAGGGACGAAGTTCGAGCGCGTCGTACATGCAGTTCCTATGGTTTCGATCGAGTCTCTGTTTTTACGCGACGAAGTTATCGAGTTTGATGAGCGTGTGCGCAAGGGTCTGGGGAGCGATATACCCAACTACGTCGCTGAGCCTAAGTGGGATGGAGTATCTGCTGCTCTGATCTATCGTGACGGTCGTTTGGCGCAAGGGTTGTCGCGGGGCGATGGCGCTGAGGGTGAGGACCTCACGCACAATCTGCGTGCCGTAGCAGGAGTGCCACTTGAGCTTATGGGCGACGACATTCCGGACCTACTCGAAGTCCGAGGCGAAGTCATGATGCCCACTGCGACCTTTGAGGCTATGAATGAACGTTTGCTCGAGGCTGGGAAAATGCTCTTTGCCAATCCGAGGAATGCGACGGCGGGCAGCTTGAAACGCCTTGACCCTTCTATTGTCTCTGAGCGCGGACTGCGCTTTCAGGCCTTTGAGCTTGTGCGTTTCGAGCCCGGCGAAGGCTTTGCGACCCACATGGAGTCGCTCGACGCTCTCGCTAGATGGGGATTCCCGGTTAGTGAAGAGCGCTTGCGCTCAGACAAGCTAGAAGAAATTCTCGACTTTCACGCTTCTCTCGAGGCGCGTCGGGATCAGATTGGCTTCGAGATGGATGGCGTTGTCTTCAAGGTTGATGACCGTGCACAGCGTGAGGCACTTGGATCCCGTGCACGCACACCACGGTGGGTTTGTGCTTATAAGTTTGCTCCGCGCGAAGAGACTACCCGACTGCTTAAGATCGAGATCCAGGTAGGTCGTACCGGTCGGCTCACTCCGCGGGCCACACTTGAGCCTGTCCAGCTTGGTGGAACTACCGTACGCCACGCCACTTTGCACAATGCGCGTTACATCCGAGCTCTCAAGTTGAAGGTGGGGGATCTAGTGCACGTGCGACGTGCGGGCGACGTCATCCCCCAGATTCTGGGCCGGGCCGATGATGCGACCGTTGGTAATGAGCGTGACTTTGTCTGGCCTGACATCTGTCCGAGTTGCCAGAGCAGTATTTTTGAGCGAGGTGAGCATCGCTTCTGTGTCAATCTCGACTGTCCAGCTCAGCGCGAGCGCCGTGTTATTCACCTCGCTTCGCGAACGGCTCTCCGAATTGAAGGTTTGGGCGAGAATGCGGTAGCTCAGTTTGCGGCTGAAGGTCTGCTTCCCTCGATCGAGTCAGTCTTTGATCTTGATTATGCGGCGATATCCCAGCTTGATGGCTGGGGCGAAAAATCCGTCGAGGCGTTGCGATCCGAGGTAGATCAGGCGCGCGAACCGGCTCTTGATCGTTTCCTGGTTGCGCTTGGTATCGAGCAGGTTGGGGGCGAAGTTGCGCGCGCTCTGACGCAGAGCTTCAGTAGTTGGGGAAAGATTGAGAGCTGCTGCTTGCTGGCGGGCCCTTTCCATCATCCACGGGTTCAGTCAGCCAGCGACTCAGTCAGTTCCATCCTGAGATATGCAAAACGATGTTTGGTAGATGGCGAATCAATTAGTGCACATTTTCAGAAATACCGCAGCCAAAAACTAGTTGATGATCTTAATGCGATCGCAATCGCATTGGATGGCGTGGATTTGCCTCAGAGTCAGCCGACTTGGACCGATGGTCAGCTTATTAAGGATGAATTGCAGGGGATGATGCGTGCTCACGAATCAGATCATTTATCCGATACACACCAAGAAATTTTACTGTCGGCCTTCGCAACCGAGCGCCTTCGACAGGTCGATCTCATGGGAGCTATCGTTGTGCGTTCGCTCGTAGATTTTTTCCTCGAGCCACGCAATCGACATGCGCTCACGCAGTTAGCTTCTTTCGGTGTTCATCCGCAGTCTGTTGTTGCTCCGAATGATCTATCAGTTGAAAGTGCTATCACTGGTAAAACCTTTGTGCTCACCGGCACACTTTCTCGTCCGCGCCCTGTATTCGCATCGGAGATTCAGGCGGCGGGAGGCAAGGTAGCCGGATCGGTGTCACCAAAGACCGATTATTTGGTGGCAGGTGAGAAGGCTGGATCCAAGCTAGCCAAGGCCGAGAATCTGGGGGTAACCGTGCTCGATGAAGCCGATTTGCTTGCGATGCTCTCCGCCCCTCCTGCGGGCGGCTGAGATTTACTTTAGCCTGATAGCTCGGTAGGCCGATTTCTTGTGCTAGACTCCAAAAACATGCGACCGACGCGATTCAATTCTTGGTGGTGGCCGAAAAACTGGGCTCTGGCGGAAGCTGGGGGCTGCCGTGGCATGAGTTGATCACGCGTACCCCCTTCAAAATCTATCTGCGGGCCTCTGATTGAAAAAACAGAGGCCCGCAAACTTTTTAGTCGGGAAATTACCGAAGAGAACATCTCTGGGATCCATTCTCCTTCCTTAATCATGCACTTCTTGCATCGAAGCACCTCTGAAGACGCAGACCAATTCGGCCTTGCTTGGGCCGATTTTCCTGCTGACCTCCACACGCCGGTTCGCCTCTTTTTGGTGTTGCGAGGTGCGGGCTATAAGGCTTGCTTGCTCGAGTCTGCAGAGGGCCCTGAGCGACTTGCGCGCTACTCATTTCTCGGTGTTGAGCCAACCGCAAGTTTTCGCGCCGCTCTCGATGGTGCGGTTTTCGAAGGCCCGGAGGGCCGCGAAGAGTTTTCCTGCGACGGCATGACTGCGCTACGCGAGCTTGCCGATCGCTATCACCAGCCGCCCCCTCCGCGCGGGCTGCCTCCTTTTTGTGGGGGATGGGTTGGAGGATTTACTTATGAGTGGGCGGGGGTCTTGGAGCCCACTATGGGAATGCCGCAGACTTCGCTCGACTGTGATCCCTACGCACGTTTTCTGCTGTTCGAAACAGTGGTTGCATTTGACCACGCTACGCAGAAGTTGATTTTGATAACAGCCTGCCGCAGTGGTGCCGCTGGGCACGAAAGAGCTATGGCTTCGCTTGAGTCACTGGCGCGCACGCTCAGTGGACCTCCTTCCAAGCTGCCTCCTTTCCATTTGCTCGACGAGGATCCCAAGCCATCGATGAGCTGCGAGCAATACCTAGCCGGAGTTGAATCACTGCAGGATGCTATTCGTCAAGGCGAGATATTCCAGGCAGTTCTTAGTCAGCGCTTTGATCAGCGCTTTGAAGGTGACCCCTTCACTTTGTATCGGGTGCTGCGCCTTGCTAATCCAGCGCCGCACATGTTTTTCTTTGAGTGCGACGGCCTAACTTTAGTTGGTAGCTCGCCGGAGAGGCTCGTTAGTGTGCAGGATGGCATAGTGCAGACCCGTCCAATCGCAGGGACTCGCCTGCGCGACGAAGACCCAGAAGAAGACGCGCGCCTGGGAGCTGAGCTTTGCGGTGATCTCAAGGAACGTGCCGAGCATGACATGCTTGTCGACCTGGGGCGCAATGACCTTGGCCGAGTAGCGCGTGTAGGCACAGTCACGGTCAAGGAGCACGCTGCGCTCGAGAAGTTCGCGCGAGTGCAACACCTGGTCAGCCGTGTGGAATGCGCTCTAGCTGGCGGTCAGGATGCGCTTGATGCCTTAGCGGCCAGCTTTCCGGCCGGTACAGTCAGTGGTGCTCCTAAGATGCGCGCGATGACCCTGCTGGCTGATTTGGAGAAGGATTCGCGTGGTGCTTACGCGGGATGTTTTGGTTATTTAGATCACCGTGGCAACCTTGACATGGCGATTAATATTCGCACGGTCACAGTTAGTGGTGACACGCTTTCGGTGCAGGCCGGCGCTGGTGTGGTTTACGACTCGGTGCCGGATAGTGAATACCAGGAGACTTTGCATAAGTCACAGGCGCTCTTCGAAGCCATTCGGCTTGCGGCTACCCCCGCCTTCACCTCTGATTTCTCTGATAGATGATCCTTCTCGTTGATAACTACGATAGCTTCACCTGGAATCTCTATCAGTCGATGGCAGGCCAAGGTGCTCAAGTTGAGGTGTGTCGCAACGATGCGGTTACTCTCGATGAGGTCGCAGACCTGAGGCCTAGCGGTTTGGTGATTAGTCCTGGTCCGGGCCGCCCGTCACACGCGGGGATTACTCCGCAGATCTTTGGTGCCCTGCCCGATCACGTGCCGATTCTAGGAGTCTGCTTGGGTCATCAGGCTTTATGCGAACACTATGGTGCCGAGCTCGAGGTCGATCCAGTGCCCGTGCACGGTAAGTCATCGATCATGCACCATGACGATCAAGGTTTGTTCTGCGGATTGCCCAACCCTTTGCCAGCGGGGCGTTATCACTCCCTGCGTGCTAAGCGTGAGACGGTGCCAGATTGTCTGCTCTTAACTGCCTGGACGGAGGATGGCTTAGTGATGGGGGTGCGCCATCAGGAGCTTCCGCATTTTGGCATTCAGTTTCATCCGGAGTCGATCCTGACCCCGACCGGAGATCGCATGATCGGTCGTTTCCTTGCTATGACAGGTGACGGAGGTGAGGTTCGATGAACTTCCGTGAGGCGTTAGCGTTCGTCCTGGCAGGCGGATATTTGAGTCGTAACGAGGCACATGTCACTTTTGGCATGGCTTTTCGCGAAGGTCTCGATGTCGAAAATCTGGGAGCGCTGCTCAAGGTTCTGGCTGAGCGTGGGGAAACCGTTGAGGAGATAGCTGGCGCTGCTGAGGCTCTGCGTGGTGCGATGCTCCCTTTCGATCACAATGCGCCTCACGCGGTAGATACCTGCGGCACGGGGGGGGATAAGTTGGGATCCTTCAACCTATCGACCGCGTCAGCGTTGGTCGCCGCTGCGGCAGGTGCCCAGGTGATCAAGCATGGCAACCGCAGTGTTTCATCCAAGTGTGGCAGTGCCGATTTGCTCGAAGCTGCCGGAGTGCGTCTCGAATTGACTCCCGATCAGGCGCAGAAAGTTTTTGAGCGGGAGGGAATAGTTTTTCTCTTTGCGCCGGCGTTTCACCCGGCGATGCGCTTTGTGGCGCCAGTGCGAGCCCAGCTTGGCATTCGCACGATCTTTAACTTTCTAGGGCCGATCTGCAATCCAGGTAGGGTGCGCCGCCATTTGCTCGGTGTCTCGGACGCCGCGCGGGTGCCCGACTTTGCCGGTGTGTTGCGCGAGCTCAACTTTGATCGTGCATACGTAGTACATGGTGCTGGCGGTGCTGACGAACTCACGTTGGCAGGTCCGAACCAGGTTGAAGTGGTGGGACAGGCCCCAGAAGTTTCGCTCAATGCTGCGGATCTGGGTTTGGAAGTAATCGGAGTTGAGGCGCTTGAAGGGGGCGAAGCTGCATACAACCTCCGTATCCTTCGCGATCTACTCGATGGCAAGACTGGTCCGATTCACGATGCGGTGGTGTTGAATGCTGCCGGCGCACTCCTCGCTTCTGGAGTTACTGAGGACGTGCAGGATGCCGTTGATCGTTCGTGCGACGCGCTGGCATCGGGGGCTGCTCGTCAGAAGATGGGCACTTGGACATCTACTACACATCTCGCTGCGGAGAACCGGCTATGAGCTCGACCGGCACGCGCCTCGATCCCATTCTGGCTTCGGTCCAAGAGCGCGCCGCAGCGCGTCGTTCCATGCGCTCGGTCGCCGACTTGCGTAATGAAGTGCGCCCGGATCCAGTGCGCCGCGAGCGCTTCGTTGATGCCTTGCGAGCTCCGGGGATGCAGGTCATTGCTGAGTGCAAACGTCGATCGCCTGCTAAGGGAATGCTGCGCGACGAGATCGATTTTTCGAAGCGTGCCCAGGCCTATGCGGATGGGGGGGCGGCGGCACTTTCGATCTTGACAGAAGAAGATCACTTCAAAGGTTCGTTAGCTGAACTTCAGAACGTTTCCGATGTAGGGCTTCCTTGCTTGCGCAAAGATTTCTTGCTCGACGAAGGCATGGTGCTCGAATCCGTTGAGGCAGGAGCGGATGCCATCTTGTTGCTGGCGGTCTGCCTGCCCGACCCTTTGCTAGGTGACCTACGCATATTGGCTGCTGAAATGGGGCTTGCTGTGCTGATCGAAGTGCATGCGCCAGATGAACTTGAACGCGCTATTGCTGCCGACCCCGATTGTATAGGTATCAATGCGCGTGATCTCACGACCTTTGAAATTGACCTTGCTCACATTGAAGGAATGATGCCGTCGATTCCAAGTCGATTTTTACGCATTGCCGAAAGTGGTATTCGAAATGCTGTCGATGTGGCACGCGTTGCACGTGTTGGGGCAGATGCTGTATTGGTAGGCGAGGCCCTGATGCTGGACGACGAGCCCGCTGACGCCATTTGCAAATTCCGAGAGGTGGAGGCGCAACGATGAATCTTCCTCGAATCAAAATCTGTGGCCTTACTCGAATCGAGGATGTTCACATAGCGATCGCGGCGGGTGCGGAGGCTGTTGGGTCCGTGCACTATGCGACGTCACCGCGCTCAGTCGAATCAAGTGCGATGGCTAGTCTATTTGATGAAGTTCCGGAAGAAATTTGGACGGGGGGGGTTGTAGTCGATCTTACGCCTGATCAAGTCGATGACTTTCTCGCGGCAAGTCGTGTGCGTGCTCTTCAATTATGTGGTGCGCAGCAAGCCGAGGCCTGGGCCGATGTGTCCGTCCCCTTATTACGGCGCATTTCGGTGGATGAGGCCGGGGCCACTGATCTTGAGGCTTGGAAAGGCATCGCTGCGGGCTTCGTGCTCGATCACCCGAAGGTGCCAGGTGGTAGTGGGCAGACAGTTAACTTTGCCCTTGCCGCAGAACTCGCCAAGCAGGCTCCCTGCTTGCTTGCCGGCGGACTCTCCGCTGACAACACGTTAGAAGCAGTCGATGCTGTTCGGCCGTATGGTGTCGATGCTTCTTCGCGATTGGAGCAAATACCTGGTCGCAAGAGCCCCGCTGAGATCTATTCCTTTGTTCAGGTCGCACAAGCTGCATTGGGCAGTAGCGGCAGTTCTTCTCTGGCGACAACTGACTGATGCAAGAAACTCGATTCGGTGAGTTTGGTGGCGTTTACGCGCCCGAGACCTTGATGGCTCCACTTGAGGAGCTTGAACAAGCTTGGCGAGAGCTGCGGGAGGACCCCAGCTTTGAGGCCGATTTGCATAGTTTGTTGCACGACTACGCAGGGCGGCCGACGCCGCTGACGCGCGCGGAGCAACTCTCCGCTGAGTTGGGTTGTGAGTTATGGCTCAAGCGCGAAGACTTGCTGCACACCGGTGCGCACAAGCTGAATAACGCACTCGGTCAGTGCCTGCTGGCCAAGAGCATGGGCAAGGCGCGCATCTTGGCCGAGACCGGTGCTGGACAGCACGGGGTTGCTACTGCGACTGCTTGCGCGAAGTTGGGGCTTGAATGCGTGGTCTACATGGGCGAGGTCGATGTAGTTCGTCAGCGTCCCAATGTGCTACGCATGGAGTTGATGGGCGCGAGAGTTGAAGTGGTGAAGAATGGTCAGCGCACGCTAAAGGATGCGATCAATGAGGCTATGCGCGCCTGGGTCAGTGATCCAGAGGCGCACTACGTATTGGGTTCGGCGCTGGGGCCACACCCGTTCCCGTCGATCGTGGCGGATTTTCACCATGTAATTGGCCGCGAATCGCGAGAACAGATCCTGGCGCAGGCAGGCGGTCTGCCGGATTTGGCCGTAGCCTGTGTTGGTGGCGGTTCGAATGCTATCGGCCTGTTCCGCGGCTTTCTCGATGATGATTCCGTGGCGTTGGTCGGCGTCGAAGCAGGTGGGGAAGGTCTAGAGACCGGGCGACATGCAGCGCGTTTTTCGGGTGGAAGTCCGGGAGTGTTGCATGGTTGCTTTACCTGGCTACTGCAGAATTACGATGGCCAAATCGAACACACGCACAGCGTTAGCGCTGGTCTTGACTATCCAGCGGTAGGACCGGAGCATGCGGCGCTGCAGGCTGCGGGTCGTGCGAGTTATGAATATGCGACAGACGAAGAGGCGCTAGCGGCCTTCTCGGCCTTGAGTGAGCGCGAGGGGATTCTTCCGGCGCTGGAGTCCAGCCACGCGGTAGGTTGGATTATGCGCGAATGCGAGGAGCTGAGAGGTATGCGCATCGTGGTCAACCTTTCCGGTCGGGGTGACAAAGACCTCAGCACGATCATGGCCACTCGTGGTGGTTCGGCTGTGGATAGCGTGCAGGGGTCAGAGGTGATGTCATGAGCTTGAATCGAATGGAAGCCGTGACGCGTAGTCTGCGCGCCGAAGGGCGGCGCGGTCTTTCTCCGTATGTGACCGCTGGCGACGGAGGTATGGGTCGTACATTGCAGTTGCTGCACGCACTCGAACGCGCGGGCGCGCATTGCTGTGAGTTAGGCGTTCCCTTCAGTGATCCGATCGCCGATGGTCCGGTATTGCAGGCCGCCGCCGACCGCGCATTGGCCGCGGGAACGGATGTTGACGGCATTTTTTCGATGGTGCGTCGATTCCGTGAGGAAGGCGGGAACTTGCCGATTGCGATGATGTCCTACTGCAACCCATTGGGGCGCCGCGGTTGGCCTGAGGCTTGTGCTGAGGCCGCTGATGTGGGCGTCGACGCTCTGATTCTGCCGGATCTCCCAGTGGAAGAAGGTGGGCCAGTGCGCGCTGCAGCGGATGCGGTCAATCTGTGCACCATCTTCTTCGCCGCGCCAACTAGCTCGGAGGAGCGCATTCGCCGTGCAGTGGAAGCTAGCCGCGGGTTCCTCTACGTGGTGGGAAGAACTGGTGTCACTGGTGTAGGCACTACATTTGATGACAGCGCACAGTCTTTTCTTCAGCGCGTTTCCGAACTTGCCATTGATCTACCGGTTGCCGTGGGTTTTGGTATTTCGAGCGCAGCCGATGTTTCGGCTGCGAAGACCCATGCTGACATCGTAATTGTCGGCACGGCTTTGGTCCGTCACATCAATAAAGCGGGGGCAGAGGACTCAGCTGCGGTTGCCGCAGCTGAGTCCTTTGTTCGTGATCTTATGACAGGCCTTGGATCGCCGAATATCTCTTGAACTGAATCGCCATGCAACCTGCTCTTCGTTACCAGTTGGCTCACCTCGATCGTACGCTTCTCGCTTTGCTGAACGAGCGCGCTCGACTGCTCTCTCAAGTCGATCTCAACGACCCAGGCCGCAAGGCCATGGTGGAAGACTTACTACGTCGTCACGGTGGCCCATTCGATGCTAGTTCTCTCACCTCTCTCTTTGAGGTCATCGATTTGGGGTGTCAGGATCGTGATGCCATTCGTGCGTCAGGAGCATCCCAATGATTTTGCATTTTGAGAAAGGGACTGCCAATGATGAGGTGCAATCGGTACGAGATCGCCTCGAGTGTGAGGGTATTCGTACGCTGCTATCCACTGAGACTGCGCGACCAATTGTCGGTGTGATCGATCAGGTTCCCGAGGATCTGCAAGCTGAATTGCGCGGAGACCGTCGCATCGAATCGATCCATATTTGCCGCGGCGATCGCCGCATGGTCGAGCGCTCATATCGTGAGATGCCGCTGACGGTCAAGGTTGGAAAGGTTGAGATCGGACCCGGTAAGTGTGTAGTTATGGCAGGCCCGTGCTCAGTTGAAGGTCGTGAGATTATGCTGGAAGCAGCGCGTCTGGCGAAAGATGCGGGCGCTCATGTGTTGCGTGGCGGCGCCTATAAGCCGCGAACGAGTCCTTACACGTTTCAGGGGTTTGGCGTAGAAGGGCTCGCGCAGCTCAAGGAGTCAGGCGAGCACTTCGATATGCCGGTCGTGACTGAAATTATGGACGCATCGCATCTACCAGCTTTCGTTGATCATGAAATTGATATGCTGCAGGTCGGCGCACGCAACATGCAAAACTTCACGATGCTGAAGGCGATTGCTTCGGCAGGAATTCCAGTCTTACTCAAGCGTGCACTTTCAGGCACTGTCGATGAATGGCTTTACTCGGCGGAGTACTTATCAGCCTTTGGTTGCCCGCAAGTAGTCTTGTGTGAGCGCGGCATTCGGACTTATGAAAAAGCGACGCGCAATACGCTTGACTTGACAGTTTTGCCGCTGTTGCGAGAGTGGACCCATTTGCCAATCATCGTTGACCCAGCGCATGCGGTCGGTGTAGCCCGTTTTATTCGCCCGTTAGCTGCAGCTTCGGTGGCGGCCGGTGCCGATGGGTTGATCGTCGAGGCTCATCCTCGCCCAGAGGAGGCGCGCAGTGACAGGGATCAAGCTCTATTGCCTAACGAGTTAGCGGCTATCGTGGCTGATGCTCGGGTGCAGGCGGCGGTCACGGGGCGCCAGTTTCACGCATAGGCGCGGGGACGACTCTCGGAGAAGGCGGGATCCTTCAACCATCGAAAAGTGATCAATTGGCTCGCGCGGCCTAGGGTCTGATTGCTCTCAGAGAGCGCAGTATTGCTGGAGTCGTTATTCAGCGACGCAAGGAAGGGGGGTTGCGTTTTTTGGGAAGTTTGATGCCAGGTAACATCTTGTAGTTGCGCGATGCGAACAGGTGTCGACCGCCGAAAAAGGTATTCTCGATCCCAGTTAGTAGGCGGTATTTGAAAGTATCGTGCTTATGGCGCTGAAAATTGCGACTAGGATCGGCTTGCTCGTATAGCTGATCCTGCCAGTCAATCGCTTGCATGGATTCTTGCATCACCGCTGGATGTGTATCCTTGAAACGTGGCAACTTAGATAGCGGGCCGTAGTCAAAATTGACTGATTCGGTGCGCTCCATCGACTCGGCAACCATTTTTCCTTTGTGGATGTTTGTGAAGTAGACTCGTTTCTTTTGCATTGCCGCGGGTGGGCGTACCCATCCGTAGTGAAAGATGCGGGCGCCCGAGTGAACCACAGTTAACTTTTCTGAGCCTTCCTTTTTTCGGTAGGAAACGCCGTCAAATTTCGGGATACGGCGAAAGCTTTGAGCCGATCGGAAGCTATGAATTTCGGGGTCATTACGAACCAGTCGAATCTCCTGTTTGTACCAAGCGTGACTGTCATGCACGTGGTCGTAGTCACCCCAAAAGTGCAGGTAATCGAAGAGCATGCCTTCGACGCGCGGGTCATCAATCCAGCGTTCGCAGGAGGCGCGCAGGATCTCGAGATCGTCCTCGTGCATGACTTCATCGCCTTGCAGATACAGAAGCCAATCACCGCTGCAGCGTTCCTTGGCCAGGTCTGTCTGATGAGCATGCTCCATGCCTTGTGGATATTTATCAAGATCCCAGACCGTATCGAAGAGCACGATTTTTTCTGATCCGATTGCTTCGATACGATCACGCGTATCGTCGTCCGGGTCAGAGTCGCCTAACGCGATCACGAATTCGTCGACTAATGGAAGTGCCGAGCGAATCGATTCAAGGATCGGATAGTGCAGCTTAGAGCCATTTCGCAGGAAGGAAAATCCGCTGATCTTCATGCTGTTTTGGAAGCCTCCAAGAGTGCAGGATAGCGGTTTCGCGGGGGGCTTGCTGGGGTGGAATGCATCGCTACAATCTCTGACCCTTGGGCCGTTAACTCAGAGGCTAGAGTGCCATCTTCACACGGTGGAAGTCACTGGTTCAAATCCAGTACGGCCCACCAGATCACGAACGGGTGCCGGGTTCCGGCGCCCGTTCTCTTTTTTTCCCAAAGCACGCCAATCCGGCTGCGACTACCTGCTCCGGCGCGATGCGAGTCATGCAGCGATGGTCAATCGGACAAACTTTTTCGTGGCAGTTGAGGCAGTTCAGCTCGTCTCGGCGCAGGATAGTTGCGGTGTCGAGGGCATGAGCGGACCACTCCGGGTGGGTAGGCCCATAGAGCACGACCTGCGGTACGCCTAAAGCGGCAGCGATGTGCCGCGCCCCTGAATCCATAGTTACGATCAGGGCACAGGAGCGGATGCGCTGCTTCGCCTCCTTCAAATCTCCTGGCATAGGTAGGACTGGATTTTGCCCTATGTTGCGTAAGGCTTTGGCGATCGTGCCCAGTAACTCCTGTTCATGGGGAGAACCGATGAGGAGTGGCTGTAACCCGGTCTGTCGCGCGAGCTGATCTACTGCTGGCACTAGCTGAGTGAGCGGATAGCATTTCGATGGACCAAAGGCTGCGCCTGGAGCAACACCGAGATACTGTGGCACTGTGCCCGTGCCTGCGGGGCAGACCAGTTCTGTGTGAGGCTCTAGGTTTGCTTGCGGTACTTCGATATGCAGCGCGGCGAGCATTTCCAGGTAGACCCGAGTCATCGGCCGAGCGGCGCCGACCACGGGTAGGCGCGTGGTAAGGAGGATGCCGCGTCCCTGAGCGCGACGGCCGATACGACGTGGGATGCCGGCTAGGCGTGCAGCCAATGCGGAGGACCAGGAATTGGGTAGTAGCAGTATCAGATCGGCCTGCACGGTGCGAAGGGCGCGCGCTTGCTCCCGTACGCCTAAGGGCAGCGGGAGGAAGGTGTCGATCGTTGACAAGTCGGCGAGCAGTGGCTCGAAGATCGGCTTGCCGGCGACCACGATGCGGCTATCCGAATAAGCCTCCCGCAGGCATCGCAGCAGCGGGGTTGTCATGACTACGTCGCCGACCGGATTCGGTAGGCGGACAATTAGCGTGTTGGGGGCATCCATCGCGGCAGCAGCAGAATACGGTCTGCTGGGCCGCTAGGATGGTGTGATGGCCGATTCCCCTAAGGTCACTGGTTTCGAACTTTCGAGCGATCCAAGCGAAAGGGTGCTGAGGGTTTGCGTGATTGGTGCGCGTCGCGTGCGTAACGGCACCGGTCCTTTCCTGGCGCGCCAAGTTGCCGATGCAGGCGCTGAGCTGGTGGGGGTGCTGGGCACGACCCCAGCCACCGCTGAGGCTGCGCGTGCAGCGCTCGCTGAAGACGGTTATCCATGCCAGGCATTCACCAGCTTTGAGCATATGGTCACTGAGACTCAGCCGACTGCCCTAGTGATTGCAACGCCAGCGGGCACGCATCGACCGTGGCTGGAGTCCGCGCTGCAGCATGATCTGCATGTGCTTTGCGAGAAGCCTTTACTTACCGTCTACAATGATGATGCGGCCAGCTTGCCGGCACGATTCGCCGCCCACGGTCGGGTGCTGATGGAGAATTGCCAGTGGCCGGAAACGCTCGATGCGTTTGGCGCGTTGCATCCAAGTTGTGCAGCTGATCACATCACGCGTTTTCGCATGATGCTGGCACCAGAGTTTCGTGGTCTAAGTCGTTGGATTGAGACACTGTCGCATCCACTCAGCCTGCTGCAAACCGTTGCCAGCGGTCCAGCTGAAGTCGAGAACGTGCGCTTTGCTGAAGCGGGTCCGGCTGCGCCAGATGCGCGTCTGAGTTTCCGTTACCAGACATTGGACCGAGCGATTGAGTGCGAGATTCGTATGCAGGACACCGGCGAGTGGCCGCGTCCAGCTGAGTTTGCGCTCGATGATTTCGTCGCACGGCGTGTGGTCGAACAGCCGGATTATCAATTCTTCTTCGATGATGGCTACCGTCCGGAGGGGGAAGGTGAAGCACGGCGGGTGTCAGCCGACGATCCGCAGGTGCGGTTGGTTGAGAAGTTCATCGCTGCGGTGCAGGAAGCTCAGCACAGTGGTGAGGCTCCAGCTAACGAAGACATCGCGCGCCGTCAGCGGTTACTTGCAACTCTGCTCGCGGCCTATTCGTCTGGTGCGCGAACATGAAGTCAATCATCGAAGTGTTTGCGGCGAAGGACGCCCCGGGAGATCGGTCAGCGGCGATTCAATACCTGCCTTAAGGTGAGCGATTCCGAGTCGTATTCGAGCGCGCGTGCATCGGCACGCCAGAGGCAGCTTCGCGATCAATACGAGGCCGAGGAGCGCGCAGGTCATTACGCTAGTCGGCGTTGGATTGAGACTGAGCACGCGCGTAAGACTAACGCGTGGGAGATGCGCACTGTCGACGACCTGCTGAAAGGAGTGGGTCCAGTCGGCACACTGCTTGACCTTCCTTGTGGTCACGGTCGCTTCACCGAGTTGCTGGATAAGCATGCAAACCGCTTGATTCAGGGTGATCTTGCGGCCGCGATGTTGCAGCGTCGTGTTGGAGTAGCGGGCGAGGCCATCCAAGGTAGTTTGTTCGAGTTACCGGTGCAGAGCCACGTTGTAGACCTGGCCTTCTGTTTTCGCGTACTGCACCATTTCCCAGAGGACAATCTGCGCGCACGGGTACTCGCTGAGCTGGGCCGAGTTAGTCGCCGCTGGGTACTTGCTACTTACTATGACGCACGTAGTTTCCCGGTGTGGCGCGATCGGATTCGTGGCCGCCTGCGCACATTGACTTCTTGTACGCATGGAACCTTTGCGAAAGAGGCGTCGGCGGCGGGCCTTCGAATTGTTGCACGGCGCTACCGTCTTCGTTGGTTCAGTCAGCAAGTCGTTGTCCTGCTGGAAAAGGAATAGGTTTACCCAGAACCTTTTTTATTGAGTAGCCACTCCTTAATCAGTTTCCATTCGACTTGACGTGAGTGCCAGCGTAGGTCGCGGTTTCCAATTCCATGACGTGTCTGCGGGTATGCCATCATGCCCCAGTTGGTCTTACCAGATTTCTGTAGTGCAAGAGCGAGCTGCATCATGTTTTGCATATGTACATTGTCATCCATGACTCCGTGGTAGATGTATAGATAGCCGTTGGGATTCAGATCATCAGCGTGCTTAATACAACTAGTTTCTTGGTATCCACTCATATTGGTGCTTGGTGTTTGCATATAGCGCTCGGTATAGATCGTGTCGTACATGCGCCAGTCGTACACTCCGCCGCCTGCGATTGCGAGACGGAACTTGTCCGAGGCAATCATGGCCCAAGCTGAGATAAATCCACCGTAGCTATAACCGGTGATTCCTACACGACTTTCATCGGCCCATTGATTCGCGCACAGCCAGTCAACGGCGTCTTCTAGGTCATGTAGTTCGGGGACGCCTAGCTGCTTATAGGCAGTGGCTGTCCACTTCAGACCTTTGCCCGATGCTGAGCGCACATTGCATTGCATCACGATAATGTCATTTTGGGCCAGAAATTGGAGCCAGCTCGAGCTGTTCCAGCGGTTGCGCAGCGTCGGGGAATTTGGGCCGGAGTAAGTTGACACCCAGACCGCATAGGACTTTTTCGGGTCAAAGTCGCCTGGCTTGAGCACTGCTACATCGAGTGGGATGCCATCGCGATTAATGATCTCATGGACGCTCCAATTTGCGATCTCTGTCTTTCCAGTGGCTTCTGCGCTGCCTTGCGCGAGAACTTTAAGCACATTTCCAGTCTTCGTGTCGACTAGGCGAACTTCTTCGGGCATGTCTATTGCTGATACGCGGTCTAGCGCTAGAGTTCCGTCCCCATTGAAATTCAGAGAATGACTTCCGCGGCCTTTGGTTAATCGAATCTTATTACTTCCATCGAGATCGATACGGTAGACGTTGACATCGATTGCCCCGTGCTCGGTTGAGGTGTAAATCATTTCCCCGGCTTCTTCGTCGATCGAGAGGATTCGGTTTAGATTCCAGTCACCCCTAGTGATTGCGCGAATTATCTTTCCTTGCGCGCTGTAGTGGTAGAGGTGGTTGTAACCGGTGCGGTGGCTCTCCCAAAGAAAGCTCCCATCTTTCATCCAGCGAGGTTCCGATGGGCGTGGGGTCCATGCATCGCTCTGCTTCTCCCTAATCCAGACACCTTGTTTTTTCTTCTTGATATCGAACCAGTGCAAGTTTGCCCAGGTTTGAATGCGGTCAGCAACAACGAACAGCATCTTGTCTCCTTTCGGTGTCCAGCTTACGCGCGTGACTAGGATTTCTTGATCGCCGTATTCCGATAGGTCTAACTCTGTTGTCTTTGGATTTTTCCCGCTGAAATCACCGAACTGGACCTTTACCTTTGGGTTTGGGTCACCGACTTTTGGGTAGTTGTAGATCTCTGGTTTGACCCGGAAGTGGTCGTCCTCGTCGTGATCGATCACAGTGAATTCCTGGACCGCGCTTTCATCGAGCTCAAGCCAGGCGAGGCGCTCGCCATCCGGCGACCACCAGTGCGCGAGAAAGTTGCCACGACCGTAGATCTCTTCTTGGTAGACCCAATCGAGCTTGCCGGAGAAGCTGTCGTCGATCGGTGATCGGAACCGGTGAACTTTTCCATTTTTGAGATCTGATATTACGCACAAAGTATTGCCTTCCACCCAGCTGAACATTCCAGCTTCCGAGACACGCATTAGCTCCATGCGATTCTTGTCAGCGGGCTCAATCACGCGTACGACTTCTTTGTCAGGTTCACCGGCTATTAAGTAGAGTTTGCCTTGGTAGGGCATGGCGATGCCTAGACCGCTTGTGGCACGACGCTGCTCTCGGCTACGTGAGATCGAGTCAGCGGTAGCGGCGTCGATTCCATCCAGGCGCTGCAGCAGGCTGATGATTCCGCCCCGATCTGGACCTAGCGGGGCTTCTTTTGGCCGTGCGTTGGTACGCGGTGAGGGCTCTGTGGTTTTTTCGGTGAGCGGGTGCACCCACATCTCCTTGCCGCCGATCGTGCGAAGTAAGTGCTCGCCATCCGGGGCCCAACGGATGTTTTCAGCGCGTGTTGAAAAGCTCGGTGCACCGCGCTCTCGTCCGGAGGCTTGCTCCAGGGTCAGGGGTTCTTGAGCGCTTGCCGAAGAGGCGATCGCCGAAGTGCAAGCGGAGAAAAGGAGAGCACCGATGCGCATGGACCGATCTTATCGGTCCCACACCTCATCGCCTTTGTTTGTGCGATCTTAGTCGACGGTCGCCTGGATGGCTTCCGTCAGTACTGGCAGGATCTCATTTACATCGCCCACGATGCCGTAGGTCGCTTGCTGGAAGATTGGTGCCTCACCATCTTTATTAATGGCGACAATCACCTTCGATGAGCTCATGCCTGCGAGGTGCTGAATCGCGCCTGAGATGCCGACAGCGATGTAAAGTTCGGGCGAAACCGTCTTGCCGGTCTGGCCTACTTGTTCACTGTGCGGGCGCCAGCCAGAGTCGACTACGGCGCGAGAGGCTCCTAAAGCTGCGCCCGGCAGTGCGTCGGCGAGTGATTCGAGTAGGTGCCAGTTTTCAGCCGACCCTAGCCCGCGTCCACCGGAGACTACGCGAGCTGCTTCGGCGACATCCGGACGGCTGCCGCTCTTACCGGCGATTGATGTGACTTGCGCTTTGCCGATTTCGGCCGAGGTTGTGTTCATTTCGGCACTGGCCTCGCGGTCGGCGGGGCCGAAGTGGTTGCTGCGCATCGAGGCAACCACCACTGGGCCATTGATCTTCACTCGGATTTGTGCCTTACCAGCGTAGACCGGGCGGGTAAAGACGAGGCTGCCATCGGCAAAGTCGACCGCAGTGCAGTCGGCAGCAAAGCCGGTATCGAGGCCAGCGGCAATGCGACCCAGTAGGTCGCGCCCGCGTACGGTAGCCGAAACAAAAACTGCGCCAGTGCCGGTTTCGCCTGCCACGCGTACGGCTGTGGCTGCGGCGCCATCGGGTGAGTGGGCTTTGGAATCGGCGATCACTACCTCATCGGCGCCAGCACTACCCAGGATCGCGGCGTCGAGCTCGATCTGTTCAGTCGCGAGTGCAGTGACCTTGCCGCCACCGCTAGCGTCTGCAGCTGCGCGGGCTGCGCCAACGGCTTCGAGTGAAGCGTTGCGCAGTGCGCCGTCACGTGTTTCAAGAACAACGAGGATGTCAGTCATGGATTCAGGCGAGCTAGAGGACTTTGGCTTCGTTGCGGAGTGCTTCGATTAGTTCCGGCACGGCGTCCGGGCCTTCACCAATGATGCGGCCAGCTGGGCGCTCCGGTGGCAGTGACATGTCAATGACCTCGACAGCAGCGCTCTCGAGGTCAACTTCCTTTATTTCGAGTGGCTTCTTCTTGGCTGCCATAATGCCTTTCAAGCTGGCAAAACGTGGCTCATTGAGGCCTTTTTGGCAGGTAATCGCACAGGGGAGCGGCGCAGTTACGGTCTCGCGACCGCCTTCGATCTCGCGCTCGCAGATGACCTGATTGCCTTGTAGCTCGAACTTAACGACTTCGGTGATGCAGGGTATGCCGAGACGCGTTGCGACGGCCGGCCCGACTCCGTGCTGGTCGCGGTCGACAGCCTGCTTTCCGAAGAAGATTAGCTGCGCTTCGGTATTCCGAAGCTCCTCGGCGAGCATCTTGGCGGTCGTGGCGCCATCGGCGTGGGGCGCGGAGTTGTGGGTAAGCAGCACAGCATTGTCAGCTCCCATCGCGAGTACTTTTTGGAGCTCCTTCTTGGCATCGGCTAATCCAAAACTGATTGCCGTGACCGAGCCTTCCCCGCCAGATTCTTTCACCTGCAGGGCTTGTTCGACGGCGAACTCGTCGTAAGGGTTTAGTTCGAACTCGACGCCGGCCGGATCGAGTTGCTTGTCGGCGCCGATAACCACGCGGGTGGTCGTCGCTGGGACGCGTTTCACACAGACACAGATCTTCATGAGAGTCTCCCGGAAGGGAAAAGACCACTCATTGTAGGTTCCTCTGGTGTGCGCTGGAACCCCTGAAATCAGAGTTGGTAGTCGCTTTCGCGGGCCGAGTTAGGCATCTTCGTCGACAGACTTGGCAAGCTCGAAGCGACGGCCTAGATAGACCTCACGTACCTTTGGATCTGCAGCTAGATTTTCGGCGAGACCCTCGGCAAGGATGCGCCCGCCGGCCAGGATATATGTCCGGTCAGTGATCGACAGGGTTTCACGCACATTGTGGTCGGTCAGCAGGATTGCGATTCCGCGACGCTGGACCTGGCGCAGGATGGCTTGGATCTCCTCGACTGCTACCGGGTCGACTCCAGCAAAAGGCTCGTCCAGCAGCAGTAGCTTAGGTTCGCTCGCGAGTGCACGCGCGATTTCCAGGCGCCGTCGCTCACCACCCGAAAGGACTTCGCCGAGACTTTGGCGGAGGTGATCGAGGCCAAACTCTTCGAGTAGCGCGTCGGCACGGCGAACTTGTTCCTCCTTAGGGTGCCCAGCAACTTCGAGGACTGCGAGCAAATTGTTTTCGACATTCAATTTGCGGAAGACCGAAGCCTCTTGGGACAGGTAGCCCATCCCGAGGCGTGCGCGCTTGTAGATCGGTAGTTTGGTGATGTCGACGCCATTGAAGTACAGGCGACCTTTATCCGGTCGAATCATTCCCATACACATTCGGAAGGTCGTCGTCTTACCTGCCCCGTTTGGGCCGAGTAGTCCGATGATTTCACCTGGCCCGACGCGCAAACTGACGTCGGATACGACCTGTCTTCCCTTGTAGGATTTACCTAGTCCCTCGGTGTTTAGTAGAGAGCTTGCCATGCTTAGTAAACCCATCCGATTCGCCAGACCGGCGCGAAGGGCGGGATCGGAAGGAAAACAGCTAGTGCTTTGCCCTGGACATATTCACGCGGCACGGTGTGGGTTGAAACAAGTTCGGGCTTGGAGCGATCTTTGAATTCGCTGAGCTGCTTGCGTGTGAATGTGTGCAGATCGCCCCATTCATCGCGTATCGTCATGTGGTCGGCAGCGCGATCCCAGCGTGGATTGTTGTAGGTGGGGTCGTGCCCGTCGGGTAGGTCATCTCCGCGCAGAAAGCTGACCCCGTTGACTGGTGGATCGAAGTTCAGGTGGCGTGCTTGCCAGTCGCGACTATCGAGAGAGTTTTGAGTATTGTCGCCCATCATGAAAAGCTCGCCCTCCGGAATCTCGTAGAAGCCGGTGCCGGCTTCGAGAGATGGGAGGTAGTGGACGGCACGGTGAATGGTGGGAGGTTCGATGTTCCATTCTCCGGCCGAGTGCAGGGCCATGCCGTTGCGCGATGCGCGGCGTGGGTCGGATTTGAGGTTGCCGCTCCAACGCTCGCCATTGAGTTCTAGCTCCCAATGGTGGTCCCAGAAGGCGAAGACAAGGTCAAGCGGTTTCTCAGCTTGTGGTGCGAACTCAATCCCGCGTTGTTCACCGCTGGGCAGCAGTAGCGTAGTGCCGTTTGCGCTGAGGGTGATTTCAAACTCAAAGGCTCCGCACTCGGCGAGGAAGGTGAGCGGGGACACTTCGATTCCCGGTGTTGCGGTGAAAGAGAAGCGTAGGTCGGACACGATGTTGCGCGCCGCCGCGGAAGCGCCACCTGGACCGACCTTGGAGTACATGGCGTTTGGGTAACCGTCTCGGTATGAATCTTTGATGCTGCCTGTGTTCGGAAAGGACATCGCCGATCCAGCTTTCATCGTCGCGAGCCCTTCGCTGTTCGGCGATTCCATCTTCTGTATTCTCCAATTGGTCCAGATCGAGTGGTCGGCGCCTGGCTTGGGATAGACCTGTTTCCATATCCCTTCCTGTACTTTATGAGGCTTGCGTTGAATGATGAAAGGATCGTCTGTTTTGTGGGGACGAGTCCAAATGTCGCCCGCCTGGATCCATAGATCTTCGTTCGAGAGGCCCACTAGGCGCTTGACATAGTTATTGCTTGCTGCGAGGGGGTAGCGGAAGACCACTACTTCCCAGCGGCGTGGATCGCGCAGCATGTAGCAGATCTTGTCGACTAGTACGCGGTCGTGCACGCCACCGACTCGGCGGCCACCTTCAACTAGATCTGTCCCCATCAGCGTAGGTTGCATGGACCCCGTCGGGATCTGGTAAGCCTCAAGCGCAAACACCTTGAGGCCGAGGGACATCGCGATCGCAAATACGACCACTTCTATGTTGTCGCGGAAAGGGTTGGTTGGCTTACCTTTCTTTCTTTTGGGCTTGGCGTCGTCGGCCATCGTGGGCAGTGTAGCTTCCTCCTCGCGCTGGTTGCTTTTCGAGAGGATTTTGAGTTGTCTTCTAGATTATTGAGAGAAACGGAGAGTGACGTTCTGTGAAGTGCTTGGGATGATTTCTAGAGTAACTGGCTTCTGCGTGAAAGGCAGTGTAGGTTCAGCCCCCTCGGGCTGAGGTGCGTCTGCTACGAGGTCGACGAAGCATTGTTCCGGAAGATCAAGGCGGAATAAGCCTAGTTTGTTGCTCGTATCCTTGGCGAGCACAGCCCCTGGAATTCGTGGTGTCCCATGTAGATATGCCCGCACCTCGATGTTGGGGATCGGCTGACCTTCATCCGTTTCAACGCGACCTGTCAAGGTGACAATTTCTCGTAGCTTGATAACGATATCTGTGTCACCTGGACGAGCTTGAACAAGTTCACTTGCAGCAAGTTTTTTAGTTGGGTTGTGCCAGTTATAGGAGGCGACGACTGTGAATAGATCGACAGTTTCCATTTCATCTGTCACTCCGAACAGCTCGAAGTTGCCATTAGATCCAGTGGGGGCCTTAATTCGATTTTCTGCATTTGCCACTTGGACAAAGACGCCTATAGCAGGTAATCCTTCTGGCGTCAGTACGATCCCCTTGATTGGTTTGCCAAGATTGAGTTCAAGCGCAATTCCAGCGACATGCCCCCCTTCGATTAGCTGTACCGTTTCTTCGTCATTGACTCCAGGTCGACCTTGTACCGCGGCAGTGACTCGGAACTCTCCTTCAGGTAGGTCCTGGAAGAAAAATCGACCTTGGCTGTCAGTGCGCGACTCTCGGACAGCGGTAACCCATGTATTTGCTAATGGCTGTGCGCCTGGTCGGAATCGACCGAGGTCTTGGTTGGCACCGCGGAGTTTGACTTGATGGCCAGGGATTGGGGCGCCGGCTTGTGATCTCAGAATCCCTTCGATTCGGCCACCAGGGTGGAGGATGAGATCGCCATAGTCAATTTGATTTTCATCCTTCTCGTCTGCAGGAAAGTCATATACACGCGTTCCGTATTGGTCTTTCTGGAGGAAGAGTTGGTGGTCGACTTGTTGGTGTAGTTCGGACAGCTTGAATAAGCCCTCATGATCTGTGAGGGTGGACTCCCAATCAGAGCGAGCGATCCCATCAGTAGTCTTGGATCCGACGCCCGCAACGTAGACACCCTCAAGTGGAGATCCTTCAGGATCTACGACTCGTCCAGTGGCGATCCGTGCTG
>JAKVCF010000060.1 GCA_022447335.1 Planctomycetota bacterium
CAGAGACATTAGCTGCGCTGGCCGCAACGGCAGTCGCTGGCATGGCTGCAGTGATCTGGGTGCATAGCCGCATCTTGCAGAACAAGCCGATGTTCGGATCTGAATCGCTAATCGGAAACTTAGTCATTGCCGGTGGCGCACTCACTCTACTTGTCGCCCTACGCCATCTAGGGCGACATAAGTTTGTAATACCACTCACACTGGCTCTGATTCTGATTCCAAGCATTACGCCTTTTACGCGCTGGGTGAAGCTGGAAAGCGGCCTAAAAAATCTTACCAGCCAAAATCTACCCAATATCACCTTCTTACTGCTCGACACGCAACGCGCTGATCGCCTGAGCTGCTACGGATATGAGCGAGAAGACGGAAAAAAAGTATCACCAGTTATTGATGCGCTCGCCGCACAAGGAACACAATTCGATTGGTGCTACGCCGCCGCGCCATGGACGCGCCCATCGATCGCTTCAATGTTTACTGGCGTCTATCCAACTACGCACGGCGCGTACGAGCCAACCCGTGCTTTACCGGACTGGACAGTCACCATGGCCGAGGTCTTGCATGAAAAAGGCTACATCACAGGAGGGTTCTCGGCCAACGCAAATATTTCAGCAGTATGGGGATTTGGCCAAGGATTCCAAGAGTTCTGGTGCCTTGATGACAAGGAGCTACTCGACATCGTCGCCTTCGGTGAAGCGACTACGCGCCTACGACGCATTTTAAAGATCCTGCACACCACCGCAGATAACGCCACGGTAGTTAACAAACAGGTTTACCCATTCATTGATCGCGCTAAGGGACAGAATCCCCCGGTCTTCACGTACCTGCAGTACCTCGATCCACACTTCCCCTATCAGCCAGTCGAAGACATTATCAACGACCCGGCGCCAAACCTTGACGACCTGATGCCGGACGTCGACGCCAAGCACAATATATTCTTGCCGTATCCGTTCGAAGGTCGGCCAAAGCCACCTCAGCAAGTGCTCGATGGGTTCTCAAAATTGTACGACGCCGAAGTTGCCTATATGGACCGAGAGATCGGAAAGTTAATGGCCAAGTTAGAGGAATCAGGCCTTTACGGCGGACCGAACGACTTGCTAATAATCACAAGTGACCATGGGGAAGAATTCTTCGAGCATATGCAATGGGGTCATGGCCAAAACCTCTATCACGAAGTCATCCGCGTGCCACTGATCGTGGTCGGGCCCGGCGTTCCAGCTGGTCAAATCATCGAAACTCCGGTATCGCTAGTTGATCTATTACCAACCTTGGCCGAAGTTGTCGATGGCGATGACCTGATCCATAACGGCATTAAACGGGAAACGGAGGAGGGCTCAACGATAGGCCTGGACCACCCGGGCAAGTCTCTAGTTCAACTATGGACGGACGGTGACGAAGAAGGCCTGCGCGACATCTACTCCGAGAAAAATCGGCTCCCAGGCCACATCTCACTCCGGCGCGGAAACTTTAAGTTGATTGAAGTTGAGAACCGTGACGTCAAAGTTGACGGTGAGCGCGGCGAAGCGGTCGACTTGAAGTACTACTCGTTGTATGACGTCGGGAAAGACCCTTTTGAAAAGCGTGGATACTACGACGTCCTGATGGCCGACTACCCTGTGCACCCGGATGTTCAAGATCGCTTTACGCTCGTTCCGGAAGAACTCGCTGAGGCCATGGGCGATCTACTAAGCCGTAAACAGATCCAGCGCGACAACGCTGAGAAGATTAGCTTTGGGCACAAAGATAAGAAGCTCAGCCGCGCCGAGGTCGAGCGGCTCTATGAGTTGGGCTACCTCGACGAAGAATCCTATCTAAAGATAATTACCGAAATCGGCGGTTAAACCACTAGATCGAAGCCTTTTCCATCGCGGCCCCGGCACGCTTGGCGCGAACATGACGGACTTTGCAGTGCATGCGCACCCACAGACCAGCGGCACTGCGGCGTGGAATCACAACCTGCACCTGCTGACGCATAGGGCCTCCATACTGGCCCAAGATGTGAGTACCAGCCGTGTTGCCGCGCGAGGCGTCAATCCAGCGCAAGCCAATCTCACGCCCGCGTTGCACCATATCCTCCAGCATGACCGATCCTAACCCGTAGCTGCGATAGTCGTTGTCATAGGCCATATAGAAAGACAGGAAACGATTGCCATCGATATAGCCCCAATGACTAGCCAGCGCCCGGCCATTGAGGCGCACTTCCGAACAGGCAAGCGTGCCTTTCGGGACCACGCGCGACCACACTTCGCGCAGCATATCTGTAGTCGATCCACCCTGCAGCGCAGTGGCGTCGCCGCCTTCTCCTTTCCAGCTCCTCGATTCGACTTCGACCGTGTTCTTCCAGGCTTGATCCAGCTCGTTCTCGCCAACGCGCCAGAACGGCATCTCGACCTCACCCTCCTTTGCTAACTTCCTGCGAAATTTAGTGATGCGATAGAGCTGCTTCTTCGTGCGTGGATCGCCATCCTCAGCCAAAAAATCCTGAAGATCGAGCGTTGGAGAAACCCCAGCTGAAAAGACTTCGGGCTTAGGTAACACCGAAGCGCCGTGCAGTCGATCGATCGCCGCCGCAGTCGGGCCACCGTCTTCGATTTCACGCAACATCCAGCAAGTCCACCCGGGAATCTCACAACGGGCGTGTGACCAAGCAAAGTGCAGCAGCCCAAAAGCCGCCGTGGCATCGCGTGCCGGAACTTCAAAATTATCAGTCGCCGGCCATCCCAAAATAGTCAGAGCCGGGGTCAGTCGCCGACCAATACGAACCTTCTGCTTAACCATCGGCAGCGCAGCGACTAGAGCCCCTGATTTATCGCGTGCGATAAAGAGAAAAACTTCAGAACCACCACAGCAATGACGAGCCCACGGCACCAGCCAATCGGAGCTAGCGTAGAACCAGGGGCGATCACCTGCCCGGGTCAACTGTGCGACTAAATCATCAAGCTCAGCAGCGACCGACTCCAGTCCGGAAAGCCCGGACAGGCAGTCAAAGCGCAGATTGCCGTCTTTCTCAGAGACCGCCACAACGTCCCTCTCTAGGCCGGGGCGGGGCGCCCCGTTGGCCTTCTCCCCCTATTCTGACGAAGCGCTGGAGCAGTACAAGGAAGCTGGTTCCATGGATCGAAAATGGAAAAGCCCAAATAAAGGAAGCCGACCGCTAGAAGCTCCGGGAGCTCCATGAAGATCCTGACAGGATGCTTGCCAAGCCCCAACGCTCTTCGGGACAATGCCACAGCGCAATCCATGTACAGGTTCACAATTCTGCTGGCCGCGCACAACCGACTCGAGCTCCTCAAGCAAGCTGTCGCGAGTGCCGTGACCGAAGCGAATGACCAGGATGAAGTCCTGGTGATCGACGATGGTTCGGACAAACAAACATACGATTGGCTAGATCAGGCTGCGGCCGATGAGCCTAAGCTGCGCGTAATCCACCAGGAAAACCTAGGCGTATCTTCCGCGCGCGCCAACGGAGTCGATGCAGCTAAGGGAGAATTTATTTTCATCCTCGATAGCGACGACCAAGTAGAACCAGGCGCGCTCATAGCGGTATCCGAAGCATATGCCAAAGAACCGATGATTGATCTGCTCTACGGTGACAACCTGCATGTTTTTGCAAGCGGAGCTACGCGCTACCGCCGTTATAAGCAGTACTCGAGCAACCAACGCTTTCTTTGGGCGACCCTTCTGTGCCCCCGCGTACCTTTCAAGCACTCTGGCACTTCATTCCGCCGCGCAACGGCACTTGAACTAGGCAACTACGACACCAGCATGCCAATAAAGATCGACGTGGACTTCTTCCTGAAGTTCATGCACCGTGACCGGGTACTGCGACACCTGCCCGTGCCACTGGCACGCTTCCAGGTGCACGACGAGATGATGAGCCGCGATCGCACCAAAGGGATTCGTACCTGGATGGCGCTTATTGATCGCTATGGGCCAAAAAACGTCGTTCTGCGGCTATTCTTGAAGCTGTGCCGCAATGGATCAGAGCGCCTTAAGGGGCTCTACGAATCACTGAAACGTCGCTAGACTTCCAAATTTTCGTCAACCTTTAATGCGCGCCCTCCTCTTCCCGGGACACTTCGTCCAATACAGCATCGAGCTCGCCAACGGGTTGGTCGAAGCTGGAGCCGAAGTTGGGCTGGCTACTCACCCGGACAGCGCAGAGAAATTGGTCGGGCCACGCTGGCGCGAGCTCCTCGATGAACGTGTGCAGTTCTTGGCTATGCCGGGCGCCCCAGTGCGCAAGCCTTGGACACGTTCCTACCTGCTTAATCGCGGCTGGCTTAAGCGCACCATCCGTAGCTTTACTCCCGATGTAATCCACCTACAAGATGGCAACGACCTAGCCACCTTGCTTATGGCTTGGCGCACGCGCATACCGGTCACTGTCACAATCCACGACGTGGTCGCTCACCCGGGCGATGAAAAGAACATGTCATGGCGCATGGATTTCTTGATTAACAAGATCCTGATGCCACGCGCACGAAAGCGGAACACGCAGTTCGTACTACACGGCAAGTCGCTCCGCAGCGACTTCCTACGCGACTGGAAAACCACTGAGGACTGCGTACACGTGGTGCCGCACGGCATTCTCGCCGGCTTCGTACAGCCCGGCGAAAGCCTAGAAGGAGTCGGAGTGGGCGACCCTCCTGGCCCAGCCCTCTTCTTTGGCCGCATGCTCCCATACAAGGGATTGGAGGTGTTCGCAGCTGCTTTGCCAAAAGTAGTTGCCGCTCTCCCCCAAGCGCGGTTCTTGGTTGCAGGACGGGGCCCCTCCTTGGACAGGGCCCGCGATCAGCTGTCAAAATTTGAACAGGTCGAAATTCGCGACAAGTACATCCAGTCCAAAGAAGTCGCTGAGCTCTACCGCCGCGCATGCGTGAATCTGGCACCCTACATCGAAGCTAGTCAGTCCGGTGTGATCGCTGCCGGCTACGCCTTCGGAGTTCCTTCCATCGCCAGTAGAGTCGGCGCGATCCCTGAAGTGGTCGTCCACGAAGAAAATGGCCTGCTAGTAAAGCCTGGAGATGCAGACTCCTTAGCTGAGGCGCTGATTCGCTATTTCAACGACTCCAATCTCCGCGCGCAGCTTCAAAATAGTGTGCGCGCCTGGGCTTCTGGCCCACTCGCTTGGTCGAGCGTTGCCCGGAAAACTCTCGAGGTCTATGCCCGCGCATGTCGAAAGGCTTAAAAGCGTTCTAGCCATGGCCCCCTCCCCAGCAGACCCAAAAATCGACCGACCAATCCTGTGCTTTGGCACTGGCCGAGGTGGAACGACGGTCTTTCTACGCGTACTTTCCGAGCACCCAGATCTCGCTTGGTTCTCCAACTACACCCATAGATTCCACCACCGCGCCCTCTATCCACTAGCAGCGTTATCGCGCCTACGTGACTTCCCGTGGCTAGGTGATGCCTTGCCCTACAACTGGAAGATCCGGCCAAAACCGCGCGAAGCAAATAAGCTCTACCGAGCGATGACTGACGGGGCTTTCACCCAGCCAAAGCCGCTTAGCCGCAAGGATGCGCGCGAACAGCTTGACGCATGGCGCAGTGCGGTTCGCTCGCACCTCCGCTGGCACGGCAAGCCACGCTTCGTCAACAAACATACTGGCTTCCCGCGCTGCGAGTTCTTCCTCGAAATTTTTCCGGACGCGCGCTTTATCCACGTCATGCGAGATGGACGCGCAGTTGCCAACTCACTAATGAACGTTCCATGGTGGGATGGCACAATCGAAAACTCGTGGTGGTGGGGCGATATGCGAGAGGAAGACGAAAGGTACTTCGTCGACACTGGGCGCCGGCCAATCGTTCTCGCTGGCATAGTCTGGAAGACGCTCATGCGCCATAACGAGCGCGAGCTCACTAATGTAAGCCCCGACCAAAAAATCGAGGTTAGCTACACGAACTTTGTGGCAAGCCCAGCTAGGGTGATGGAAAGCGTGCGCGAATACTGCGGACTGCGCGACAGCCCGAAGTTCGACGCACGAATAAGAAAAATCAAGATCCACAATGCCGATGACAAGTGGACTCGTGACCTCGATGAAGATCAAAAGCGATTGCTACATGAGACTATCGCTGATGAACTTTCTCACTTCGGATTTGAACTCTGACTTAGCATGAGCCAGCCACGCAAAGTCCGCGTTGCAATGCTCGGCCTCGGGCTTGACACTACCACTGGCATCGCAACGGTAGTCAAGAATTGGATTTCGTCTGGATATGCTGAGCGTGTCGAACTGAATTACATTTCGACAAACAGCGCTCAAGTCCCTGGGCAAAAATTTCGCAAGATTTATGAGTGCCTGCGCGCATATGTTCGCCTCACGCTTGCGCTGCCTCGCACTGACGTTGTACACCTTCATGTGGCGATGTATGGGAGCTTCTGGCGTAAACAGATCCCCTTTCATTTAGCGCGCCTCTTCTGCCGCAAGACTATCGTTCATCTACACGGAAGTGAGTTTAAGCAGTTCCATGCCCAAGGCGGATGGTTGCGCAAGAACATGATTCGCACAATGTTCAGTCGCTCTAGCGCCGCGATGATGCTGTCCGAACAGTGGCGAGATTGGCTGCATTCAGTTTGCACACACAAACCCGAAGTCGAGATTATCTACAACACAGCAAAGCGACGCGAAAATCCAGATCGCGCCGGCCGTAGCGAAGTCACAATTTCACTAATGGGCCGCCTTGGCAAGCGCAAGGGAACTTACGATTTGATCGAAGCCTTTGAAAAGGTAGTTGCGCAATACCCTCATGCGCGCCTCATGCTGCCAGGTGATGGAGAAATTGACGAAGTCAGAGCTCTGGTCGCTGAGCGCGGCCTAAGCGAAGTCATTGAGATTCCTGGGTGGGTCTCCGGCGATGCTCAAGATGCACTTTGGGATCGCACTGATATCTACACTCTCCCCTCTTACAACGAGGGCCTACCAGGAAGTGTGCTTGAAGCAATGAGCGCGGGCCTACCGTGCATATCGACTCCAGTTGGCGGCATTCCCGAAGCCGTGCGCGATGGAGAAACTGGCTACCTGGTCGAACCTGGCGATGTGAACGGCCTCGCTGAGGCACTCGGCAGACTGGTTGCTGACGAAAAACTTCGCCTGCGCATGGGCGCCATGGGCCTCACCCTGCTTAAGCAAAAGTTTGACATCGACAAAATTGTCGACCAGGTCGCCACACTGCAGGAACGACTTGCCTGTGGACCTTCGCGCTGAACTGAATGCTGTCACCATGACCGCTCCCCCTTTCGATCCACAGCCTGGTGGCCACCTGCGCGGCGCCCTGATGATGATCCCGGCGTTGACTTGGGCCTTTGCCTACATGTTCTGGATGCTCGTTCTTTCAATAGTCGCGCCTAGATATCTGCGTCGCAAAAAAGTGCGGATGATCCGCCGATGGGGCATGGGAATATTGAAGATACTCGGCATTCGAATCGAAGTTCATGGTCAAGAGCACCTGCAAGTCAACGCTTCGCGCATCGTGCTATTCAACCATGTCAATGTACTTGATCTAGCAGTGCTTGCCGCAGTGTGGAGTGAAGGATGCTCAGTGATCTACAAGAAGGAGTTTCATAAGATCCCGATTATGGGGCGACTTATGGCTTTCTTCGGCATGATTCCAATCGACCGCAGCAATCGTGAGCGCGCAGTAAAGTCGATGTCTGAAGCGGCGAAAATGGCGCGCGAGCAGAATAAAAAAGTCATGGTCTCGCCTGAAGGCACACGTTCGCGCGACGGAAAGCTCGATATTTTCAAGCGTGGACCTTTCCACCTAGCAATGGAAGCGGGCGCGCCCGTCGTACCTTTCATTATGCGCGGGCTAGAAACGCTCGTTTCTGGCCACATCAAACCACCTCGAACCGGCGTAGTACGCGTCGATATTCTCGACCCGATATCGACCGAGAACTGGACTCGAAAAAGCCTCGATAGTCATGTTAAAGAGGTGCGCCAGATTTTCTTGCAGTACCTACCTGACGGCACCGCAAACTAGATTAATACCTGATTTTGGGCAGGTGAAAATTGGTGAGGCTCTACGGAAAACTTCTCACTTCGTATGCCGGTAGTATTGAGGAAATGCGCATTCGCCGTGCACTCTTGCTGTTGTCAATAACCGCTGCGTCATTGGCGTGCAGCACTGCTCCACAGTTAGTCGTATGCGAGCAAGCAGAAGCGCGAGTGGCGATCCTCAATGCTGAGGCTGATTGGTCCGATCCGGAAGCCATGCTCTGGGAATGGCGTGCTCGCGAAAGCAAAAGCTTACCCGCCGATGCTCGCACCTGGTTTGAGTACCCCACTGACGCAAAACCCGTACTTGGCGGCGAGTATCTACTCATCACAGCAAGTGGCGGTGGCGTAGCTCTCGTGCGCATCGAAGATCAAGGTCTGCTCTTCCATGCCTATGCGGGCGGCAATCCACACTCGGCCGAACTGCTCTTTGATGGTGGAATCGTCACAGCATCCAGCACCGGAAGTGAGCTGCAGCTCTGGCGTCTGGAAGACCCCAGCGCACCCATCTTCCGCGTCGCTTTCGACGACGCCCATGGAATCTGCTGGGACCCGCAAACCAGCCGCCTCTGGGCGATCGGCCACAGCGAACTGATCGCGCTGGCCTACCTTGGCAAAGACGAAAAGCCCCCTCTCAAGATTGTCGAACGCTTCCCACTACCGGACCCCGGCGGCCACGATTTGGTGCGCGCAGGCTCCGGAGCACTCATTCTCTCTACCCACCAAGGGGCTTGGACCTTCGACCCACGCGCTCCAGATTTCCGCCCCTACCCTGGCCTTGCAAAAACCACCGACGTGAAATCGGTAAGTGAGCCGATTCGCCTGCCCGGCCTGTTGCCCACCGTTGTTGTGCGTGCCGAGGAGAGTTGGTGGAGCGACACGGTGCATGCCGCCCAGCTGGATTGGAGCCGCACTTGGCCAGACGCACAGATCTACAAGGCTAGATGGATGTTTAATCCTCAGCGAGCACGAATCCGACCTCGCTTTTCAATCGGTATCGGATTCAGCACCTGGCTGGGCGCAGATCCGGACTAGATCTGGATTTCCAGAATCTTGTAAACCCCGCTTCAGGAAAGGCGATCCGCTCCTGAAAGCGCCCAACGCATCGGAAATCCGCCTGTAGCATGGCGAGTGCTCCTTTTCCTGGTCGAAAGGAACACAGCTCCCTCTCTCTTCAAAGATGTTGTTCTCCTCCAAGCTCGCAGCTGCGGCCTCCGCGTCTGCCCTTCTCCTTCTAACAGCCGCGCCTGCTGCTTCCCCCCCTGCTCAGCAAGGCTCTCTTCCGGAATCTTGGATCGAGCACCTTGACTGGCGCAATGTCGGCCCCGCCAACATGGGCGGCCGCTGCACCTCCATTGCGGTCAACCCAGATGACCCCGCCGAATACTGGGTCGGCACCGCAACTGGTGGCGTACTACATACGACCAACCGAGGCGTCACCTATGAACATCAGTTCGATTCGGAGTCGACCTCGAGCGTGGGTTCGATTGCAGTCGCCGCCTCGAACTCCGACGTGGTCTGGGTGGGATCTGGCGAATCTAACCCGCGCAACAGCGTGAGTTGGGGTCATGGCGTGTTTAAATCGACCGACGGCGGCAAGACCTGGAAAAATATGGGGCTGAAGGACACCTTCCACATTGGCGTGGTCAAGGTTCACCCCGAAAACGAGAACGTCGTTTATGTCGGTGCACTGGGCCGCCTGTGGGGCGATTGCGAAAACCGTGGCCTCTACAAAACCGCTGACGGTGGAGAGACCTGGGAAAAGGTGCTCTTTGTCGATGAAAAGACCGGGATCATCGACATGCGGCTCGACCCGCAGAACCCAGACACAATAATCATTGCGACCTACGAACGTCAGCGCGATGGTTTCGACACGAACGACCCCGCTAAGAAATGGGGCGCAGGATCCGGCCTTCATAAGTCCACCGATGGTGGCAAAACTTGGAAAGAACTCCGCAGCGGACTGCCAAGCGGCACGCTCGGCCGCATCGGCCTGGATTACTCGGCTTCCGAGCCCGGGGTGGTCTGGGCGGTAGTTGAGTCAGATCGCATTACGCAAGAGCCAGAGAACGCTGCCTGGATGGGCCTGCGAGGTGAAGATGCAGAAGTTGGCGCACGCGTGACGTCGGTCGAGGAAGACGGGCCAGCAGATGAAGCGGGACTACAAGAAGGAGACATCGTCATTCTGATGGCTGGCCAGACTGTGCACTCATGGAGTGACTTGCAAGATCGGATTCGCGAGCAACTCGCTGGAAAAACTGTTGGCGTAGTCGTGTCACGTGATCGCGAACGCGTCGAAATGGATGTGACTTTCCGCAAACGCCCGAGCGAAGAAGAAGACCGTGAAGGTGAAGAAGAGGGAGACGTTGAGGAGGAAGAAAAGGACGCGCCCCCCGAGCCAGGCCCTTTCCACTTAGGCCTCGGTGGCCAAGTAGCAAACGTGCAGGATCAGCAAGGCCCTGATGGCCATGAGTACGGTGGAATCTATCGATCTGCTGATGGTGGCGAGACTTGGGTTCGCATCAACTCGTTAAACCCTCGCCCGATGTACTACAGCCGAATCTACGTCGATCCGAGCGATGGCGAAAAGATTTATGTTCTCGGTACGCAGCTGCACAAATCGATGGATGGCGGCAAGACCTTCACGCCAGATGGACATGACCGCGAAGTACATGTCGATCACCACGCTATGTGGATCAATCCAGCTGATGGCCGCAACATGATTCTTGGAAACGATGGTGGCATCTACGTCACTTTCGACCGGATGAGTGAGTGGGATCACCACAACTACATGGCACTTGGCCAGTTTTATCAGGTCGAAGCTGATGCAACTCGTGATTACAAGGTCTACGGCGGCCTGCAGGACAACGGTTCCTGGGGCGGCCCGAATCGTGTCGCCAATAATGACGGACCCGTCAACTCGGATTGGTTCAACGTTGGCGGAGGGGACGGGTTTGTCATACGCGTCGACCCGAGCGACCCCAATCAAATCTACGGCGAATCACAGAACGGGTGGACCTATCGCGTCAATCTTGAAACCGGTGCGCAATCCTCAATTCGTGCCCGCCCACCACGCGGCGAACGTTATCGATTCAACTGGAATACTCCGTTCATCCTGTCGCCGCACAATTCGCAGATCTACTACAACGCGGGTAACCATGTCTTCCGTTCTCCGAACAAAGGCAATGGCCTCACCCCAATTTCTCCTGAGATCACCCTAACTGATCGTGGCTCAGCGACAGCTCTGCATGAGTCGCCGGTGCGTGAAGGCGTGATCTATGTCGGCACCGATGACGGAGCGCTGTGGATGACCCCAGATCACGGTGAGACTTGGATCGATCTTTACAACCCGCCGGCCAAAGAACCCGAAGACGAGGCCGATGATCAAGAAGCAAGCTCCGACACTGAAGTGAGTCCTGCAGAACCAGGCAAAGACCCCGCCTCGCCGCTTGACGGGAAATGGTCGGGTCAAGCTGAACACGAAGAGATCCCTGAAGGTCAAGGTGGCTTCACCATGAACCTAAATATTGATGAACAGGGTCGAATTCGTGGTTCAATGACAACTGACTTCGGTGACTCCACGCTATCGGATGGCAAGTTCGACGCCGAAAACAGCTCGCTACGTTTCCGCTTCTCGAACGACATGATGTCGGGAATCGTGACCGGAAAACTCGATGGCAACTCCATGATCGGCGAGATTGATGCTGGCCCAGGCATGATCGTGCTCGATTTCGAGGCCAAGCGAGAGGGAGCCAAAACTGCCGCAGATCCCGCGCCATCTGAGGCTCCACAAGCACGTAATAGCCAAGGTCGCGGCGGTGGGGCACGCGATAGCGGTCAAGGCCGACGCGGCCAGGGCCGTGGTCAGTTCCGAGGCCCTGACCTCGAAAACCTCCCTCCGGAAGTGCAGGAGCGCATTCGTCAGCGTCGAGCCGAAAGTGGCGGTGGCACAGGCGACCGTGGTGGCCGTATGCGTCAGCAAGCCACCCCGAACACAGATGACCTAAAGGGTCTGGCTGAGCACATGGGCGAGCATCGCTTCCATGTCAGCGCGATTGCTGCTTCGGAACACAATGCTGAACGTGTCTATATCACGCTCGACGGACACCGCAGCGACAACGACCTGCCGCACGTCTTCCGTTCAGATGACATGGGTCGAACTTGGACCTCTCTGCAAAGCAACTTGCCAGACTCAGCCGGTTCCGCTCGTGTGATAGTCGAAGACTACGAGAATCCTGATGTCCTCTTCCTGGGA
Organism: Planctomycetota bacterium; assembly: GCA_022447335.1. GTDB lineage: Bacteria > Planctomycetota > UBA1135 > UBA1135 > UBA1135. The sequence goes on from JAKVCF010000060.1 coordinate 12,247, forward strand.
ACCGAGTTTGGCGCATGGGCTTCAATCGACCGCGGCGCAAGCTGGACTCGAATCAACAACGACGACCTGCCGACCGTGCCCGTGCACGACTTCAAGCTACATCGACTGACCGGTGAGCTAGTCGCAGGCACCCACGGCCGCTCAATCTGGATCGTCGATGTTTCAACTCTGCGCCAGCTCAGCGCTGATGCTATGGCGGAGAGCGCAATGTTGTATCAGCCGGAAGAGGCAATGATCTGGAATCGCTCTCGCCAAGCCGGCAGCAGTGGCACACGCCGCTTCGTCGGCGAAAACCCAGCAACAGGTGCTGCGATTCGTTATTCACTAGGCTCACGTACCCGAAGCGTGCAGCTATGGATTACCGACATTCGCGGTGAAACAATCTGGGAGGCTGAAGACGCCCCCGCCTCGCAAGGTCTTCACGAGTTCCGCTGGAACCTACGTGGCGCTACAAGCGGTGGCCGTCGTTGGTCGCCTCCAGTCGCAGCCGGGCAATACCTCGTCAACTTGAAAGTCGACGGCAACACCCAAACGAAAGTCCTGGATGTGCTCGCCGAAGATTAGGCCGACCACCTCCCGGCAGAAGCCCAAGGGGAATCACGGCGATTACCAATACGCTACATCGGCCCCCATTCTCATGACATGGACGCTGCCGGCT
>JAKVCF010000061.1 GCA_022447335.1 Planctomycetota bacterium
GATGTTGCGGGCAGGGTAAAGACCAGTGGCTGCGACTCGTCGCCGGTCCAATTGACTATGGCGTACAGGCGCTTGGTTCCCGTCGCAGTGGTGGCGATCAAGCCATAGCGCCCTGGCGGGCGCGGATAGTCGACTTCGCCCATGCCATTACCACGCTTGGTGTGACCGTAGTTGTCACTGCCACCTGGGCGGTTACCGATGTTCTCCGCATCACCGCTGCCCCCGATCGGTTTGAAGGTGATAATGCCGTCTGGCACACGCAGGCCGGCTTGATCCTGAATGATGATTTTCGCGACCGGCTGAATCGGAACTGACAGAGTCATCGCAACCGTCTTGCCACCGACTGCCGGTTCAAGCGGGTAGACCGATGGTGGCCAGACCGACTTGCCGCCGACCCAAGCCCACTTTGGCTTACCGTCAGCCTCAGACATAATGGCTGAGATGCCATCCTTGCTCGATGGCATTTCTGCGACAACGGTCTTGCGACGCGGCTGGTTGATATTGAGCCCCTCCGGTGGTTGAACTAGCACCATGGCCGACACACCTTGCACTGGGCGGTTTTGCTTGTCGCGGAGGTAGAGTTTGTAAAGAGTTTGATTAGTCGTTGGAGCAGCGAACTGACGTTCTTGGACCGGGCCTTCGACAGCGCCGACATTGCGCAGGTTGGAGCGCTCTTCGGTTGACTTCTTAGCGAAGGGGTTCTTCTTCGAGCCACCGCAGGCAGGCAGGCCAATGGCCATTAGTCCAGCGAGCGAGACTAGCGCGAGGGTTTGCAGCTTGATCATGGCTGATGCAGGAGAGAAATGCGTTCGGTGCCTTGCACCGCGTCGTAGGTGAGTTTGCCGATGTCGATTTGAGCCTCGGCGTGTTCGACTTCGCTCAACTGGCCGTGGATGACCGGCTGTGCAGGCTGAAACACAGTACAACAATCTGGCGCAGGTAGGTTGCTCAGTCCATGGGTTCCGATTTCGCGGGCCAGAGCAATGATCTCAGTCTTGTCAAAGGTGACCAGTGGGCGCAAAACCGGCAACTTGCTAGCCGATTCAATTAGCCGCAGATTTTCGAGCGTCTGGCTGGCGACCTGACCAATGCTTTCGCCCGTTACGAGTGCCTTACCTTTACGGGTACGTGCAATCACCGAGGCGATGCGCTGCATCGCTCGTCGGTAAAGAACCGTGCGGTAGCGTTCATCACAGTGGTCGCGAATGGCCTCCTGATAGGGGCTGAAAGGAACCACATAGAGCATGGCCTGCGGTTGCCACTCAGTGAGCTTTTCAGCTATACGCAATACTTTTTCGCGTGTCTGTGGGCCTACAAATGGGAAACTGTAGAAGCTGACGAAGTCGACACGCATTCCGCGCTTCATGCATTGCCACGCCGCGACTGGCGAATCGAAGCCGCCGGACAGTAGGCAATGCACGCGTCCGGTGCTGGAAACTGGCAGGCCGCCATAGGCCTTCTGTCGGCCGGCGAAGACGTAGACGCCTTCGGTACGTAAATCGACGCCGATCTCGAGCTCGGGGTCCTTCAGGTCGACGATTAGTCGTGATTCGTCTGCTATCAGCGCGGCGCCGACAGTGCGCGCGACTTCGATTGATCGCAGCGGGAAGGTCTTATCCGCGCGATTGACAGAGACCTTGAAGCGGATCCGGCTGGTTCCAGCGTGTTCCCGAGCAATTGCCTCGGCAGCGAGTGTGCGTGCTGCCTCCAGCATGGCTTCGGGGTTGCGGGCGACGACTTGCGCTGGTGAAACGCTGGTTACGCCAAAGACCCGTCGTGCGGCAACGGCCATTTCGATCGTTGGGGTTTGGCCGCGCACTAGCATCCGCCCGCGAATCCGCTGAATTGTCAGCGAGGGTACGTTGCTGAGCGCCACCCGAAGATTGCTGGCGAGGATCTTCTCGAATCGGGGGCGATTACCGCCTTTCAGCCCGATCTCGCCATAGCGAATCAGTAGAGCTTCTTCAGGAATCTGCATGAATGGGCTGTCCATTCTAGAATGGTGGGCTCAGGGCGATTAGCTCAGTTGGCTAGAGCGCCTCCCTTACAAGGAGGATGTCGGGGGTTCGAGTCCCTCATCGCCCACCAAACCCCTTCATAAGCGGGCGCTTAGCCCGAAAGGAGATCATGCTCACAGGTCTGATTCTCGCTGCGGCTGCGCTCTTCGTACCACAGGATAAGGTTCAAGCTCTGGCTGAGATCCGCCCGGTCCAGGGTTCGGAGACAGCAGTTCAGGTTGTCGTCGATCTGGACATTCAGGCCGGCTGGCACGTCTATCACCCTGATCAGGATCCGGCGCTGGGCGAACCGACTTCACTGTCGATCATAGGTGAGGGCATCACGGCGACAGGGGAGGCCGTCTCGCAGAGCGCGGCTAAGCCTCACGTGGAGCAGATTGCTGGTCAAATTATGATTTACCAGTGGCTGGAAGGAAAGCCGCGACTAGTACTGCCGGCCGAGCTAAGCGATGTCAGTGCGCCGCTCGAAGTTGAGGTGTCAATCAAGTATCAGGTTTGCGACGACCGCGTCTGCCTGCCGACTACTACCCATACGGTTACCGCCGTGTGGAATCCTGCCGACCCGGGCGAGGCGATGGACTCGCTACCGGGTCAGGGCGACACAAGCGATGAAGCTGAGGTGTCGTCGGCCGAGACTCAGCAAGGGCCGAGTCCTGCGGATGAAATCGAAGGCGAGAAGATAAAGATCAGCGGCCGTTTCTTGTCAGCCACGGCGCCACAGGGCGGCACTGTGCGCCTGCGTATCGAGGCAACGGTGGAAGAGGGTTGGCACATCTACGACCCGCTGATGGCAGAAGATGTGCCGGGCGTGCCGCTGGCTGCTAAGGCCGATGCTGAGGATTTCGTGCTGTCTGCCCCACTCGAGCCACAGCAGGATCCAATCGAGCACATTGAGGACTTCGGCTTTGGCCCACTGACCTACCTGTGGGTCGAAGGTACTGGCGTTTTTGAAGCGGACATGAAGGTTGCTGCTGCGCCAGGCGAGTACACCGTCCCGGTCGAGCTCAAATGGATGGTCTGTGATGAGAGCGTTTGTCTTGATGAAGGTAGGGACACTCTCGAAATCAAGTTAGTCGTTATTGAAGGCGATGCCGATGGCGATGCTGCGATTCTTGATGACACTGAGCGTGGCGCAGAAGAGGGAGGCATAACGGGAGTTGCTGCTGACGAAGCCGTGGCCGATCAGGGGGGTGGAATCGCGGGCGAAGGCGACTCGCGTGGCGCGATCAATATCAACGCGCGGAAGGCGCTCAACGAGGGCTTCTGGAACCTGATTTGGGCGGCCATGCTGGCGGGGCTGGCGACCATCCTGACGCCCTGCGTCTTTCCGATGATTCCAATCACGGTGAGCTTCTTCACTAAGCGCGCGGAACAGGGCAAAGGCTCGGCGCTGGGCAACGCGACGGCCTACACCGCGGGCATCATTTTCACCTTTGTCGGGCTCGGTATCGGTATGGCGGCCATCCTGGGTGCGAGTGGTGCCAATCAAGTCGCGTCGAATGCTTGGGTTAACCTCGCAATTGGCGCACTGTTTGTATTCCTTGCCTTTTCTCTGCTCGGCTTCTTCGACATCAAGCCACCAAAGTTCCTGGAGAGATTTGCTTCGAAGGCACAGTCCGAAGGTCAGAGTAAGTCAGGCTATGCCCCAGTCATGCTGATGGCCGTCGCATTTTCGGTGACTGCGTTCACCTGCACAGTGGCTTTTGTTGGCACGGTGCTCGGCCTTGCGGCAACCGGTGAGTGGTGGTACGCCACAGTGGCGATGTTCGCTTACGCGCTTGTCTTTGCGATGCCGTTCTTCTTTCTGGCGCTATTCCCGAACATGCTTCAGAAGATGCCAAGTGCAGGCGGCTGGATGAATGCCGTCAAAGTCAGTTTTGGCTATCTCGAGCTAATCGCTGCCTGGAAGTTCCTGTCGGCGACCGACCGACAGTGGCAGTTGGAGTGGTTGACGCGCCCGGTCGTCATCATTTTGACCATCATCCCATTAGTGCTGTGGGCTGCGTATATGTTTGGCTTGTATATGACCAAGGGAGATTACGGTCAGCGTCCACCGCGCACGGTGGGCCGCGCTTCGATCGGTGCGCTGGCTTTAGGTGCCGCGATCTACCTGATCAGTGGATTCCCCAAGGGTCCATACGAGCATCTCTGGATGGAGGCTTATCTACCTCCGGAGTACTACGGCCGCGCCCTGACGGCGGAGGAGGAGGCGATAGTGGCTACGCTCCAAGAAGGAGTTTCACTTGGCCCGCTTAGTGTCGCTTGGCACGAGGGCTATGTGTCAGCGTTAGCAGAGGGCCGCAAGCGCAATGCGCCGGTTTTTCTGGACTTCACGGGCATCACCTGTGTGAACTGCCTCAAAATGGAGGGAAACATTTTCCCGAATGAAGAGGTGGCGCCGCTCATTAAGCAGATGGTGCGCGCTCACCTTTACGTCGACAAGGACCCCTACGGTCAGAGCAACGCTTCTTTCCAGGAAAAGCACTATCAGGGTGCCAGCCAACCTTATTACGCGGTTATGAATCCGTATACCGAGGAGACGCTTGCGGTTTTTGAGGGCTATGACCCTGATTCGTCTGCGTTCGCAGAGGTGTTGCAGAGTGGTATCGAAAAGGGGCGTGCACAAGGGTTGGAAACGCTTCCAATCCCCACTCTTGTAAGTAGTGGTGAGTAGGTGAGCTGGCTCGAAGATCCCGGGTCGCTTCTCGTGGCAACGGGGGAAGGTCTTGGGAATCGCTTTGTGATTGCTGATGCAGCCGTGTTGCGTAAAGCAGGGGCGACCCCGGCTGCAGTGGCGCGCATGGTGTGTAGCGAGAGCTGGGATGGTCTACTGCTCTTTGATAAGGATGGCTTAGTAGAGATCATCAATCGCGATGGTAGTCCAGGTGGGGTCTGTCTAAACGGATTACGTGTCTTAGCGCGGCTCGATGGCGAGGAGACTGGCGTGTTTCGCATGGACGGTCGAGAAGTTCCTTGGCATCGAGTCGATGAAGGAATCAAGTTGCATTTGAAGGGCAGCGACGTGCCTCGGGAGATCTTACGGCCCGAGACTTTCGAACTTCTTGGTAAGCGTGCTCAGGTGGTACGTTTCTGGAATCCGCATTGCGTGGTGCAAGTGGAGGACCCTGTGCAGGAAAATCTGGAAGCCTTCGCGAAAGCAGTGCAAGCGCGCATCGATCTCTTTCCTGATGGCGTCAACCTAGAATTAGTGTCGCCGATTCATGGGCATGGAGAGTTGTTCATGCGCGTTTGTGAGCGCGGCGTTGGCGAGACCGAACCCTGTGGCAGCGCAGCTGTCGCGGCGGCCTACGCTGCCTGGTCGGACGGTGTGGAGGGGCTAATTGAGGTGCGCATGAAGGGTGGCTCCTTGCTTCTGCAACCGCTTCCGGATGGTGGCCTAGAGCTGGTCGGGGAGGCCAACGTGCAGTGGCTCATTCAGGATTCCAGCACCACCTGAGAGGATATCGTAAGGCATTTGTTTAAAAGATTTTGCGCTCGTCGGAGGGGGGCTAATTTCGCTTTCCTCCGGCTTGCCGCGCTGGTGAAATGGGGGACCGGTCCCATCCCCTGACCGCTCCCTATATATGGCTGACGAGATACCCCTCGAGGCGCGAGAAGCGCACCATCGCTCGGACGATTTGCTGATCGAACGCGAGATGCGCGAGTCGTACTTAACGTACGCACTTTCGGTGATTCACGACCGGGCGCTTCCCGATGTCCGTGATGGTTTGAAGCCATCGCAACGACGCATTCTGGTCGCAATGAACGACCTGAGCTTGCGGCCCAGTGCCAAGTACCGCAAGTGCGCGAAGATTGCCGGTGATACCTCAGGTAACTATCACCCGCACGGTGAATCGGTCATCTATCCGACACTAGTGCGCATGGCGCAGCCCTTCCGACTGCGCGAGCCGCTGGTCGATGGGCAGGGCAACTTCGGTTCGATCGATGGGGACCCTCCGGCTGCCATGCGTTACACCGAAGCGCGCATGGGTCGTGCAGCCGAAGAGATGCTGCTTGATCTTGATAAAGAGACGGTTGATCGTCGCACTAATTACGACGAAACGCGCACCGAGCCGACTGTGCTTCCAGCGCGTTTCCCGAATCTGCTCGTGAATGGTTCGGAGGGCATTGCAGTTGGTATGTCCACCGCACTGCCCCCGCACAATCTCCATGAGGTGGTGCAAGGCATCCGGATGGTGCTCGACAATCCGGATGTGACCATTAATGAGCTGATGGAAGTGATTTCGGGTCCCGATTTCCCTACTGGTGGCATTATTTGCGGCCGTGCGGGCATCGTGCAGGCCTATCACACGGGTCGCGGCAAGATCAAATTACGGGCGCGCATCCATCACGAGGAGGCGCCGAAGGGCAAGGGCCGTGAAAAGCTTGTCGTTACTGAGATCCCGTACGAGAAGGAGAAGTCTGCGATCATCGAGAAGATTGCCGATGCGGTAAAGGAAGACCGCATTGAGGGAATCTACGACATCCGCGATGAGTCTGACCGTGAAGGCATGCGCCTTGTGATCGAGCTCAAGAAGGATGGAGATCCAGCGGTCATCGAGAATCTGCTCTACAAGCACACCCCGCTGCAGGGAACCTATGCAATCCGTAACACGGCCCTTTGGAATGGCCGTCCGCGCACGCTGACTCTTAAGCAGCTAATCGAAGCCTACCGAGATCATCGCTTTCAGGTCATTCGTCGCCGCACGCAGTTTCTGCTCGATAAGGCCGAGAAGCGGCTGCATATTCTTGAGGGCTTGATGATCGCAATCCAGGCGATTGACGAAGTCGTCGAGATTGTTAAGGCCTCAGAAGACACTGCGGTCGCACGCCGTAGCTTGGAGTCCAGTTTTGGTCTATCGCACATTCAGTCGCAGGCCATCGTCGATATGCGACTTGGTCGCCTGACTGGCCTCGAGGTCTACAAACTGCAGCAAGAGATTGACGGCCTCAAGGAGGACATCGCTTGGCATAAGCGTGTTCTGGCCGAGGACGAGCTGGTCATCAATATGATCCGCGAAGATCTCGATGAGATGGATAGTAAGTTTGCTAATCCGCGCCGTACCGAAATTGGCGAAGGTGTCGAAGACTTTTTGACCGAGGATCTGATCACTGAAGACACAGTGGTCGTGACTATTTCACGCGAAGGCTACGTTAAGCGAACCTCATCGGCGACTTATCGTGCGCAGACGCGAGGTGGGCGCGGCATTACGGGAAGTAAAGCGAAGGAGGGCGACATGCTCTCGCACCTCTTCGTCTGTTCAACGCACGACTATCTACTGATCATCACAGATCGCGGCCGTTTGCACTGGCTGAAGGTTTATCGACTACCAGACTTGGATCGTACTGCGAAGGGGCGCTCGATCCGCAACTTGATCGAAGGCATTGCGCCGGACGAGCAGATTCGCTCGATACTATCGACGCGCAATTTCGACGAGGCCGACTTTATCTTGTTCGCGACAGCTAATGGCAAGATTAAGAAGACTGAGCTCAAGGCTTACTCGCGCCCGCGTTCGGCTGGCATAATTGCTACCAAGCTTGAAGAGGGCGACAAGTTGGTCGGCACGCGCATGGTCAGCGAGGGTGACGAGGTTTTACTTTGCACTGCAGGTGGTCAGGTAGTGCGCTTTGCCGAGAGTGATGCGCGTGCCATGGGCCGCAACGCTGCGGGTGTGAAGGGCGCATCACTGAAGGGGGGCGATCGAGTTGTTGACCTAGTGGTCGGCACCGAGGACGAGTACCTGTTAATCGCTTGTGCCAAGGGTTACGGTAAGCGTACGCAGATTGGCGAGTTTCGTCTTACCAAGCGTGGTTCGCAGGGTGTGGTCGGCATAAAGGCCAATGAGCGCAACGGGTCAGTCGTGAACACGATCAACGCGAGTCGTTGCGAGGACGTGCTGCTTTCCAGTGCGCAGGGCATGTTGGTGCGCACGCCGGTTGAGCAGGTCTCGGTTCAGGGTCGCGCCACGCAGGGCGTGCGTCTTGTCAATCTGAAGTCGGGCGATGTACTGGTCGGCATGGCCGCTGTGCCGCCGGACGAAAGTGAGGAAGGCGACGAGGCCGCAGTAGGCAGCTCCGAGAGCTAAATGGTCGCCTCGACCTTGGCTGGCGGCGTGCGGAGTGCACTGCATTTCGCCGCCGGTATGCTTGCCGGTCTAGGTCTCACGGGCATACTCCACGGCACGGCACAGCTGGTGGCGCCCGAGCCGGGTTGGCTACGAGAGTCCGTCGCGCTCGCGGCCGGGGGCAACCTCATAGTGGGTGCGGCGTTGTTGCCGGCAGTGGTTCTGATCTCATTAGTGTTGCGTCCGGCACGAGGTTGGACGGTGGGTCGAGGCCTGCTCTTTGGGATAGCGATGGGTCTGCTGCCGGTGATCGGCACGCTTGCGATTCGGCTACAGCTCTATCGCGGCCATGCCACAGTCGCGATGTATCTTGCCCCATTACTTTTCTTCGCGGTGCGCATGTGGCCTTCGCGGTATCTGCCTCGTGCCGCAATCAGTCATGCCATTTTGGTCATCAGCGTGGTTGCTTGGTGGTGGGCCGGTGGCCGTGGACTAGAGCCGTCCTTTCCGGTCGACTCTATTGAGGGTGACACAGCGTTGCGGGAGTCTTTTTCCCGCACGGGCGGTCCGGTAGTTGGTGAGGCCGCACCCGATGTCGTGCTATTTAGCCTGGATACTATGCGAGCGGACGCGGTGCACGGCAATCATCGTGCGACTGTGCCGCATTTAGATGGCTTAGCCGCACGCGGGCTAAGTGCTCCCTACGCGCGCTCGGGGAGCAACTGCACTCTGCCCGGCCACATCGAAATGTTTACTGGCATGGGGCCGCTGGCGCATGGCATTCTGAACAACTCGGGAGTTACTCCTAACGAACTGCCTATTCTCGGCGAACTCTTTGCCGAAGCCGGCTGGAATACCGTGGCAGTGATCAGTAACCGTGTCATTGAGCGCCGCTTCGGACCAAGTCGTGGCTTTGAGATCTGGCACGATGCTCTAGGTACGGCGCATAACCATTTGGCTCGGCTAGGTGAAAACACGCTTTTGGGCTGGATCTCCGACCGCGACCTTTTTTCGGCACTGCACCCGGTGGTGTTTTTTGGTCAGCATGAGGCGCAGGCTGAGTGGGGGGCACGCGAAGCCGAGCGCACTGCCCAGACCGCGATCGCGCGCATTCATGAGCTCAAGGGCGGTTCACGTCCCTTCTTGCTAGTCGTGCACTTTATGGACGCGCATGATCCTTATTATGCTCCCGAGCATTACCGCGGCAAGCGCAGCGCGGTACCTGGCGATCGCTTTTCCGAGCACGATGAAACGCGCGCACGCTATTGGGAAGAAGTTGACTATCTTGACGCGCAACTTGGGCGGGTGTTTGAGGCGATTGAGCAGACTGGGCGCCCAACCGTCATCTGCGTGACTGGAGACCACGGCGAGCATCTTGGCGAGCAGGGCATGGTTGGTCACTCCGATGAGCTCTACGAGGCTGTAGTCCGGGTGCCCTTCTTTCTGGCTGGTCCGGGCGTGCCGGCGGGCGAGCTGCCTCCCGTCTCGCTGATCGACGTTGCGCCCACGTTGCTTACCTTGGCCGGCCTCTCGGTGCCGATGTCAATGGAGGGTCGCGATGTGCGAACTCAGCTGGGCAAGGGGCTTGACCAGGAGCGTTTCCTTTTTGCGCGGGACGAGCGCAGCGTTTCGGCGGTAGTGGGTGCTTTTAAATGGGCAGCAGACTGGCCCAGAGGCGCCGAAGTGCCGCTCGAAGGGGGGTGGCGCGATCTAGTAGAGGACTCGGGCGAGACTGGGCCGCTGCTCCAGGAGGCTCCGCCTGGAGTGCTGGAGGAGATAAAGCGGAGGCTGGGTGCTGCCATGCTGCGGATGGGTGCGGCGATGAGCTTTGAGCGCCGTGCAGCTCTGGCCGAGCTCGGCTACGTCGATAGCGCCTCTGAGTAGCTCATGGAATCGGGAGGATCCAAGGGCAATGCCTTTATCCTTGGCAAAGGCTTTGGTGAAATGGGGGCCCCGTTTTACTTTAAGGACTCTCTATGCTGGACCGACTCAATGAAGACATGAAGTCGGCGATGCGCGCGAAAGAAAAAGCGCGTCTCATCGTCATCCGTTCCATCCAAGCGGAGCTGAAAAATGCTGGGATCGAGAAGAAGGGGAATCAAGGCCTGACCGAGCAGGTCGAGTCTCCCGCACACTATCTCGACGAGAGTGAGCGGCTAGCCGTGCTGCGTAGCATGGTGAAGAAGCGCCGCGATTCAGCGGAGCAATATGACCAGGCCGGACGTAAAGATCTGCGCGATATTGAGCTGACCGAGATCCAGGTTATCGAAGAATACCTACCGAAGGCGTTGTCTGATGATGAAGTCGAATCGCTGGTTCGCGAAGCCATTGTCGAGATCGGCGCAGAGTCCATGGCGGACATGGGCAAGGTGATGAAAGCCGTGCAACCGAAAGCTGCCGGCCGCGCCGACGGCAAAGTGTTGTCGACAATGGTCCGGAGGTTGCTTGGATGAAGTCCAAGTTAGTTCTTGTCCTGGTTGCCTACATCGTGGCGATTGGAGGCATGGCTTGGTATTCGCGGCAGAAGGCTGTTGACTTCGCACGCCAGGAGCAGCGCCGCCAGGAGGAGTTGGGTGCCGGCTACACGCCGAGTGGCCCGCGCCTCAACGCGATGAGTGGAATTTTCAATCCGAGCGGCGATGGCGACCTTGCAGTTCAGGCTAAGGCTATTGCAATTACTGTTTCACAGAAGCTGATCGAGCAGTTGGCGACCCAACTGCAGGTTGTTATCACTGAAGATGGGTCGGTTGTTGAGGTTGATATATGTGGCGATGTCGCGCAGAAAATTGCCGCTGACTTCAGTCAGAAGCAAGGTATTAAGGTTCGATTTACATCACTACGTGTGCTTAATTCACTGAACACTCCAGACGATTTCGAGCGTCCATGGCTGGAAAATGCGGCGAGTAGTACTGCCGATGCGCCTGTCGATGCCTACGGAGAGTTCATCCCAGCGACGGCTTCGGCTGCGGCGGAATATCGCCATCTTTCGCCGATCTATCTTGATTCATCCCACTTGCAGGCTGCGCTTAACGAGCGCTATCCCAGTGATGAGGGCCCGGGTTTCACTATTGGTGAGTTGCGCGGCGCAGTCAGCTTGCGCATTCCCTTTGCGCTTGAGGGGGGCGACGGCGTACCCGAATGGGCTGGGGATTCATGCCAGCGTCTTTGCGGCTACCGCTTGCGGTGCTGTCGCTTCAGTTCCTGCTATTTGCGCTAGCACGGACTTTCTTCCTGATCGTGCACTGGGACAGTGTGCGGGTTCTCGGATTAGGCGAGCTTATTTTTGCGTTTCTGCATGGCCTGCGGTTTGATGCTTCGATGATCTTTTTGTTGTGGGGTCCATCTATCCTCACTCTGCTGCTGCCGCTGCGCTTCTTCCAAACTCGCGCTTGGCGTGGGGTCGTGTTCGGCTTAGTTGGCCTCGGCTTACTGGCGCAGGCGCTACTCTTTCTTGGAGACACTGTCTACTTCGGTTATGTGCAACGGCACGTCGGTCAGGAGGCGGTTGCCATGTTTGCCGACTTGCAGCTCCTGGTGGCGATGGTCTTTGAAGACTATCTGTCGCACTTGCTTATGTTTTTCGTATTTGGTTGCGGCTTCCTTTGGCTGTTTAGTCGTGTTTGTTGGAAGTGGCTGCACGACTTACACCCCGGCCGTGGTTCGTGGGGCTTCGCGTTACTCTTCCTGGTGATTGGCACAGTCGCTGTGCGTGGTGGCGTAACCAATCGGAAGCCACTTAATCCGGCCAATGCGATGGTTGGGGGGAATCCCTACCCGAGTAGTTGGGTCACGTTGAATGCTCCTTTCAATGTCTACCATACGGTGCGAAAGGCTGGCGTGGGTGGGCGGGTGCGATTCATGCCGTATGCCAAGGCGGCGGAAGAGGTCCAGCGTGAGCTAGGCATCACGGCCGAGGTCAGCGGCGCGCCGTCGAGCTTGGCGGCGGGTAAGCGTTTCCCTCTCTACCGTACGCCGATTGGAGGGCTGCCTGTGGGCGCGGAAAATTGTGTGATCATCATGCTCGAGAGCTGGGATGCCTGGTTCGTCGACGCGTGGCGTGAGTCACAAGGTCTCGAGCCATTGGGTCTGACCCCCAATTTTGATGCTTTGGCACGCGATGGCCGTCTCTATACAGACTTTTACGCGTCAGGGCAGCGTAGTGTGCACGGGGTGGCTGCAATTCTGGCGAGTCTGCCGACCTTGCCGACTCTGCCGTATATCGGGACCGGTGGCCTTGAGCAAAACCGGCTCGGTCTAGTTTCGCAGCTCGCAGAGGGTAGCGAATATCACACCTTTTTTTTCCGCTCGGCACGTCGTGAGTCCTATCGATTGGATCGTGTGGCGCAAGTGGGTGGCTTCGACCTCTACCGCGGTGCTGAAGACTTCAGTTCACGCTATCGCGATGTCGAACGTCATAAGTATGGGGTGTGGGACGAGGTGCTGTTCCGCGACGCCGCATTGCACATGTCGCAATGCGAACA
>JAKVCF010000062.1 GCA_022447335.1 Planctomycetota bacterium
GGTCATCAAGGCCTTCCCACCAGCTGATCAGTTGATTGGTCGACTTCAAAGACTGGATGAACATCTCTTCGGCGCGTGTCCGATAAGTGTCCATCGCTTCCTTGCCGAGAGTCCCAGCCTTGAATAGCACATCAAGGCGCTCGCCGAACTGAAAGCCGGATAGGCCTAGTTGCAGCTGCGCACGACGTTTTTGAGCGGGTGCAGGATTCGACTCGAGGAAGTCAGAGTAGGCTTCAGCGGCCTGGGCCCAACCTTCGGCTTGCTCGACCGGATCGATCGGACGCAGTGCGACGGTAGCCATGACTTCGCAGCGTGCGAGAAGGACCGCACTCCGATCTTCGGAGCTGGAGGCACGCTCGAGCGTCTCTTCGAGAACGATCTCGGAGAAGTTGTCGAAGCCCAGCTGCCTCGTTAGCGCAAGGGCGAAGGCGGCGTCTTTCTGAATAGACGCATTGCCTTCACCATCTTGTGGCGGAAGAGTGGGGATGAGTGCGAGAAGAAACCCGGCCGTCAGCATGGTTTGCGTCGCGTTTAGTGGGGAAAGGGGACGCGGTAACGAGGAAGGGCCGGGAGTCGCGCGAGTCGCACGCGAGTCTCCCAGCCCTTAGGTGCGACCTAGTAGGCGCTGCCGTTTTCGAAGTCCGGAGCGAACTCTTCTGGGATGATGATCCGCGCGGTGAGCAGGATCACGAGGCGGCGGTAGGACTCATAGCTGCCCTGGCGCTGGAAGAAGAAGCTCAGCAGTGGAATCTTATTCATGAAAGGGATGCCCGATTCCATGTCTTGCTGGTCGATGACTTTGAAGCCGCCGACGAGCAGGGTGCCACCGTCCGGCACTGTGGCACGGGTGCGGATCTTCTGCATCTCGACTTCTGGCAGCATGATGGTGACCGGTGAGCCTGAGCCCAACGAAGTTTGGAACGTGCGGACTGGGCGGACCAGCGTGGCTACCGTCGGACGCAGATCGATAGAAACCGAGCGGCGGTCTGAGCTGACCACCGGGGTGACGTCTAGGAAGACGCCGTCCATGATCACGCGCACGATTGGCGCTGCGATCGAGGCCGCTTGAGCGATTTCGACGTCGAAATCTGACACGTAGGAGACCTGGTTGGCAACGGTTAGCGTGGCACGACTCCCGTTGTAGACCATCAGGCTCGGCTGGGTGACCACTTCGCTGCGCTTCGACTTCTGTACCGCGCGTAGGATCATTTCTACCTCAGTGTCATCCAACAGAGCCCACTGCAGTGACAGGCCACCTGAGTTGGTGAGGCCATCCGAGTTCGTGTCGTCGGAGGCGCCTGTGTCGCCAAGGAAGCTTGACGAGTTGTTACCAGCGCCGAGCGCTAGGTCGTAGAGGTTCTCCGAGCGGCCCAGGATGTTCAGGTTGTTGTCAGCCTCTGAGAAGTAGAGGCCAGCCGAGCCATCGGTGCCTAAGTAGTCGCCAGGGTTGGTTCCAAAGTCATCGAAGGCAACGTTGGTGCCGATACCGTCGATACCTTGCGTGGCCTGGTTCCCCAGCCCGCGGAAGTCGATGCCGATGTCCTGCAGGAAGCTGTCTTCGACTTTCAGGAATCGGACACGAATCTCGACCGAAGTGTTGGTTGACTGACGCAAGTCGTTCAGAACGTCGCGGATCTCCGCGTGCTTGTCTGTTTGCTGGTAGACGATCAGCGTGCCTTCCTGGATCTGCGCAGTGGCAGGTTCTTCCCAATCATCTACGCCCAGGATGGTTAGAAGGGTGTCTTCGGTGACCAGGGTGGCTTCGCGATCCTCGTTCAGCGGTTCCGGTTCAAACTCAACTCCACCCGAGCCAGCTATGGTGACTTCGGGCATCGAGTAGTCCGGCAAGCGACGGATGATCGAGCGAACTTCATAGTTGCGCAGGACGTGGCCAGTGTTCGACTCATCCTTCGAGATGACGTGTACGCCACCATTGCGGATTAGGAACTTCAGTTCACCACCAGACTGAGTCTCGATGATGTTCAGGATCTGCGCAACGGGCATGTCCTTCGAGTGCGTGAAGTTGACCTGCTTCACGTCCTCGTCGACATCTTCACGCACGGCACGCGAGACGACAAAGTTGATGCCAGTGTAGGCTGCGAGATTGTCGGCGATCTCTTCGACCGGCTCGTCAAAGCGTGGCTGAATCGAAACTTCGTTCAGGCGCGCCTGAATGCGCTCGACTTCTGGGTCGATGATGTCGTCATCGACGGCAACGTCGATCGGCTTGCGGTCCTTAATCTTCTCCCAGTGGTTAGCGTCGAACTCGACCGGACCCTTCGGTGGGACCGGCAGGCGCTTCATTTCATCGAAGATTTCCTGCCAGTTCTGGCGGAATCGACGAGCTTGCGAGGTTTCAGTCTGCTTGTGCCAGGCTTCATTGGCGACTTCACGAAGCTGCTTGGCTTCGGCGTTGCGCGGGTCGAGCTGCAGGATTTTGTCGAGAGTTGAGAGCGACTTTTTGTAGAAGCCGTTCAGAAACTGCTCGTTGGCCTCGCTGAAGAGCGTGGCGATTTGGTTTCGGAAGTATTCAGCGGCAGCTGCTTCCTCAGCGGCGAGGGCGTCGGCCGTTTCCAGCTCTTGAGCGCGACGCTCGGCTTCCATACCGCTGATGCGGGATTCGCGTGCGGCGCCGAGCTTAGCTTCGACCATCGCTAGGTTCAGGCTGTCGTTCGCCACATTAGGCGAAAGGCGAAGGGCCTGTAGTGCCGTGGTGTAAGCGGTCTCAGCGTCATCGAAACTGCCCGAACGCATGGCGCGGTCACCATCGTTGACGAGACCTTCGACCTTTAGGCGTGCGGCGGCCCAACGTAGTGACTGCTGCTCGGTCACACCTTCGGCGTCGAGCCAGGTCCAGCCCTGGCCGCCCGCGGCAGCCCGCGCACGACGCAGGCCCTCGCGCGACTCGCGGCTTTCTGGATCGAGCTGGAAGGCGTCAGCGTAATGCGCGACAGCACCTTCGTAGTCGCCGCGGTTCATCGCGGAGTCGCCCATTGCGACATAGTTGCGAGCAAGCATCTGACGCTTTTGCTTGCGAGCTTGGATGTCGGCGTATGCGCCGCGCGGATCGATGTCGCCGGGCTCCTGCCCCGTAGTAGGCTCTTGTGCGATTGCGAGCGAAGTTTCGACTGGGGTCGCAGTGTCGTTCGCGGCGGGGATAGTCTCCGCCATGTCCGCGCAGCCAACGAGGGCAAACGCGGGGAAAAGGAACAGGGTCTTCCAGTGGACGCGCATGAAGGGAAGGTGTTCTTGAGTCGGTCCGCGAGGGGGGCGGATCGGGCAGCGTGTACTCAGGGGTCTGGGAAGCTGCGAGGGGGGATTGTGCCGGAGAGCCGGGGGCGAGTAAAGCCCCTAGGCGTGATACGCCGGGAGGCCAATCCTAGCGCCCGCGGTGACTTAGCGGGACTCTTCCTCCGAGAGGAACGGGTTCTCTTGGAGGGAATGCCCGCAGGTGTTGAGTAGCGATAGGGTGATGAAGGCTTGCATGCAGGGTTCTTTACGCACCCGACTGGCCGGTCGGCGGTCGGTGACGGTCCGACGGCCCAGCTCGTCGAAGCGGGGGTTCTAGCTCGGTGGACCATCTCGGTTTCTCCCTTCGTCCAGCTTTCGACGATCCAGCCAGAGCCGCCCGGATGTTGGCCAAGCTTCGCCTCAGATGGCTTTTCACCCTTGTTTACAGGGCTTTTCGGGGTGAGATACAAGCGAATACCCTGTTCCTAAGCGCGCCACTGGTTGTGTGGTGGTGATCAAGGTGCACGCTGGCGTGGGCAGGGGCGAACGATGCGTAAGTGTGCGCGTTTTGCCACCCCTGGAGCACATTTGCCAGTTGGGTCACAGTTGAGACTCAATAATCGAGTATCAACTCAATTCAACGCGCCGGGCAATTGCAGGCCGGCTTCATACGCGTCTTCCTCGAATCCAGATGCCGATCATGCGTCGCCAGGTGAAGCTTTCGTCAATGTGCGTGGGTGCGCGCAGCGCCGGATAGTTGTCGCTCAAGCGCGTAAGCGCTGCGCCTGCCGCAGCAGGGTTGACGCCCATCTCCTCGGAAGGGCGCTGTAAAGGGCGTAGATCGTGTCCAGCCTCACGCACCAACTCGGCTAGCACCTCAGCTCCGGGTGCATCGCCTTCCGCGTAGAGCACTACTGGGTTGCGATCCGATTGCGCGCGCGAAAGCGCAGGGCATAGCGTCGTGCGCAAAGGGCCGCTGCGCGGTACCGTGCCCGCGAGACCGCGGCCTGGGAGGCCACGTGACCAGTGCAGTGAACGCGCACTCAGCCAAATATAAAGATCTTCCATATCGAAGCGGCCGTGCTCCCAGTCCCAGAACGCTGCGGCCGCAGCTGGAGCAGTGAGCGTTTCCTTCTGGGCTGCCTGCAGCGGCCAGTCGCTTGGCAAGATGCGACGCATGTCCCCTTCTTCCTCGGCAGCGAGCGCCCATGGGAGGTGGCGTGAATTAAGTCGATCGATCAGCGGATTGAGCTCTTTGTTGGTCACGCTGCCGGCAGCCAATACCTGAGCAGGAGCCTGATCGAAATTTTCGATCAAAGCGTAAGCAGTTTCGTCGCCACATTGATGAAATCCGATGGCGCGACTCATGTAGTGCGCGGAGGCGGGGGCATGCCAAGATGGCGCATGCCGAGTTGGATGTCATGCCAACAGTCCGTTTTTGCCGACGGCGTGCGAAGCAGATAGGCGGGGTGGTAAGTGGCAAGCACAGGAAAGCCCAAAGTGTGTACGTGCAGTTGGCCGCGGAGGCTGCTGAGCGAGTCATCGCGGCCGAGCAGATGGTTGGCGGCATGTCGCCCGAGCGCGATAACTAGCTCGGGGCGAATGGTTTCCAGCTGGCGCTCGAGGAAGGGCGTGCAAGCCGCTTTCTCGGCGGGCTGTGGGTCGCGGTTGCCAGGAGGGCGGCACTTCAGCACGTTGCAGATGAAGACTTCGTCACGACGAAGTCCCATGCCCGAGTTGATGATCTTGGTGAGCAGTTGACCAGCTGCGCCGACGAAGGGGCGGCCGCTCTGGTCCTCGTCTGCTCCGGGAGCCTCGCCGACGAAGACCACGCGCGCTCGGGAGTCACCTTCGCCAGGAACTGTGTGGTTGCGGGTCTCGCACAAGCCGCAGGCGCGGCAGGCAGCGACCTCAGCTGCCAGGCCTTCCAGGGGATCAGGTGCGGCGGACGAGGTAGTAGGTGGCGTGGTTGGCTTAGGATCCTCCGCCGGCTTTGGCAGGACTTCTACACCCAGCTCTAACAGCTCTTCGTGGAGTCTTTCCGCGGCAGCCGCGTGGCGCATGAGGTTGAGTTGCTCCGGAGAACTCATGCCGCCATCATGGAAGAGGCCTCGTTGAGGCTCAAGCCTAGGTCGGCTGGCATTGCCTTTTTTCCGCCTCCCGCCTATCATCTCCAGGCTCGGAACGGAATGGCACGTCGCAAAAAGGAACTGTTGGACTTACTGCGCGAACGCGCGAAGCAAGATGACGCTTCCGGTTCGGCTGAGTCCGGCCAGCCTTCGGCCCCGCAAGAGGCCAGTGCGTCGCGTCCCCCCGCTTCCGCTTCCGCTCACTCTCAACCCAAAGTCTCTCAGGCACGGCACAGTGCTTCGACGGTCCGCCCAGTCGTCCCGGCCAAAACGGCTTCCGGCGGTGGATGGTTCGCCGAGCACCGCACTCCGGTTCTGGCCACGGTAGCTCTACTTACCATTGTCGGGGCGCTGAAGTTTTGGCCCGGCAATTCCGATCCCGCTGAAGCTAGCGGGGGCGAAGGTCTTGCTGCACCGGCTGAGTCCAGCGAGCCCTATTCGGTGCTCGTGGCGACGTACGCTTACTCGCCCGACAAGGTCAAGATTGCCCAAACCACCGGCCGCGCTCTGCGAGACCTCTTCTCGGATCTTCCGGATCCCAAGCTGATTCTGTACCCGCAGTCGAATCCTGAACTGATCGAGTTGTGGATCGGCGAGGAGCCGGAGCCCAACGAACTCCAGGACCTCTTGCGCCAAGTGCAGGAATCTAAGGTCCCGACTGACCCGAATAACAAGCGACCCTTCGCCAGCGCCCGCATCGAACGGCGTCGCAGCATCTCTACAAACTGAACCATGTCCATTCACAAGTCCCTTTCGCTTGGTAGTGGTCTCTCGCAAGAGCGCTCCGTCTTCACCCGCCGCGAGCGGATCGAGCGCCTCATGGAGCGCGGCGAGCTCGACGAAAGTGGCTCGGTCTACGGTCTGCCTAAAGTGCGCACCCAGTTCAAGGTGCTGAGCAAGAAGCAGATGAAGGCCTTGGCTGCGGTTGAGCGTGAGAAGGAAGCGGAAGCCGCAGCTATAGCTGCAGCCGAGGCCTCGAAGGAAGAGGAAGCCATCTGAGCCCCTCCGTTGTCGTCCTCGACGAGCTGTTTCTCAGCCTCCAGGGCGAAGCCGGCGAGGTGGGGCGGCCCCATCTCTTCGTTCGATTAGGCGGTTGCCCGCTGCGCTGCTCGTACTGCGATACGCCGCGTTCCTGGAAGGCTAAGCCTAGTGGCGAGCTGCATCTGCCGACTGGCACGGAGCGCTTCGACAACCCGCTGTCGCCCGTGGCTTTTGCCGAGTTGCTGGATCGCTTGACTTCTGCTCACGAGGCAGACTGGTCGGGTTTGGTGATAGCTGTGACTGGGGGTGAGCCTCTGGAGCAGGTGGACTTCCTCCAGCATTGGCTGCCGCACGCTCCGGCGCCGGTTTTGCTCGAGACCGCGGGCATTCATGCTAAAGCTCTTAAGCGGGTACTTCCGCTGCTGCGCTTCGTTTCGCTGGATGCTAAGGACCCAGTCGATCTCAGTGCAGGCGCCGAACTCGATGCTTACGTTGTCTGTCTACGCGCTACCGCTGCCGAGGCTGCGCGCCGGACTTCGGAACAGCCGCTTACATTTTGGACCAAGTTTGTCATGACTGAAAATACCGATAGTTCCTGGTTGCAGGGCCGCCTGAGAGCGATCGCGGCCGAGGTTCCGGGGGCGACGGTATTTCTGCAGCCGGTTACCCCACGTCGGGGTTCGCCAGCTGCGCCTTCGTCCGATCAGCTGCTATGCGAGGTGCTCGCGGCGCAAGGGCTCGCGCTGGACCTGCGTGTGCTTCCGCAGGTTCATACTCTTCTCGAAATCCGCTGATGTCTGCTCCTACGCCTTCCGAGCGCCCACTCGTGGCCATCGTGGGTCGTCCCAACGTGGGCAAATCTTCGCTGTTCAATCGACTGATCGGCGAGCGTGCGGCCATCGTTGAGCCGACCGCCGGTGTCACTCGCGATCGTCTGGTGCGTCCGGTGCGCATAGACGAGTTCCAACTCGACTTTGATCTAATGGATACGGGTGGTATCGGTATCGTCGACCGGGCTGATCTGGCTGAGTCGGTTGAAATGCAGGTCGAGACAGGTTTGCACGCCGCTCAAGTGGTCCTTTTTCTGGTCGACGCCCGTGAAGGGCTGACTTTGCTCGATGAGCAGGTCGCTCGTCTATTGCGACGCGGCGGGCATGACGTGTTGATTTTCGCGAACAAGGCAGAAACGCGCGAGGCAGAGCGGAATATCGCTGAGTTTGAAAAGCTTGGGCTTGGGCGGGTGCGCCCGCTGTCGGCGCAAGAGGGCAAAGGCATTAATGAGCTCTTCGAGGAGCTCACACATACTTTGCCACCAGCCACTGGCGAAGTCGTGGACGAACAGCGCTTGCGTATCGCAGTGTTGGGGCGACGGAATACGGGTAAGTCTTCCTACGTGAATGCTCTGCTGGGCGAGGAGCGCGTCATTGTCAGCGATGTGGCTGGTACCACGCGCGATGCAATCGACGTCGACTTCGAGTGGCAGGGTCGTCCACTGACTCTAGTTGACACTGCTGGGATACACCGTCGCGGCAAGGTCGCCAACGCGATCGAGTACTTTTCACTAACGCGTTCGGATCAGGCGATTCGGCGCTCGGATATTGCGCTTCTTTTTCTCGATATGAGCGAGTCTTTTGCGCGCCTTGATCAGGAGTTAGCGCGGACCATTATCGACCGCTACAAGCCCTGTTTGATTGTTGGCACCAAGTCGGACTTGGTGCCCGATCTGGACATCCATGCTTTCCGGGAGAACGTTGCGCATCGCTTTCCGCACCTGAGAGGTGCTCCGATCGTGATGATCTCGAACATCACCGGGAGGGGAGTAGATCGCGTGCTGCGCGAAGCTTTCTCGCTGTATGAGGAGGCTAGCCAACGAGTTGGTACTGGCGAACTTAATCGGGTGGTCGACAAGGCCTTCCAAAAGCTCCGCTTTCGAGGCCGCAGTACCGATAAGCCGCGTGTGTTCTATGCGACCCAGATTCGGGTGCAGCCACCTAGCTTCCTGCTTTTTGTCAATCGGGCCAAGTTGTTTGAAAAGGAAGCAGTTCGCGCCATCTCGCGCGAGTTGCGCAACAACCTAGGCTACTCCCGGGTTCCGGTGCGTTTGGTCATTCGCGAGCGTGATCGAAGCGCCAGTAAGAAGGATTGATAGAATCCACCATGCTTCGCCGGTTCTGTGTGCTGAGCTTGACACTCTTCGCGTCGTGCGGGCTTATGCCGCGCGGTGAGCAGGAAATGTGGGTGCACGAGATCGTGCAAGATGGTCCCCCGATTCGCGATCTGCTATCCGAGTGTGAGTGGGCGATCATCGACGCCAAGTACCCAGCTGGGGATCGCGATGAAGCTGGCATGGTCGTGACTTCGGGTTGGGATGTAGTCGAGCAGCCCTTTTCTGGTAAAGGTCGCCGCTTTCAGGGGGTTTTGCAAATCGAGCCCCTGGGCGAAGCGGGGCTCTATCGCGTGAGCTCGCGCGTGCGTGTGCAGGCCAACAAAGAGGTTTACCGTACGCTCGATCGCGCTGAGGCCGATTGGCAGTCGATCGAAGACGATATGGGTCGTGCGCGCACACTTCTGCAGCATTTGCTGGGGCGCGTCCAGGCGCCTGGCCTGTCGGACGACTTCTACAAGCGCAAGCCTTGGAGAGAGAGTAATGGCTGATTGGTCTTACCGCAGTCGTCAGGGCTTGTGTGCCGCGTGTGGACATGTCTTCGTAGAAGGTGAAGCTGTTTTCTCGATGCTTCGGTTCGAAGAAGAACTGCAGCGCGGTGACCTCTGTTCGAATTGCTTCGAGCGTCGGGATGAAGCCGCCGACCTCGTCTGGTGGCGGACTGCTCACCAGGAGAAGAGAGGCGGTATGCGCATGGACTTCGAACTAGTCCTGGCGCTGTTCGAGAAATTGGGGGAGCAGAAGAAGGCCGGTGTGCTCGACTTGCGATTCTTGTTGGCTTTACTTCTGGTGCGCCACCGCAAGCTTCGTCTGACCGGCGTACGAGTGCGAGGCAAGCGCGAGTTCTTGCAGCTGCGCAAGCCGCGCACCAAAAAGGATTACGAAGCCGAAGTGCGCGAGCTTGAATCCGAGCGTCGGGCTCGTCTGACGGCCGCGCTGAGCGAGCTGATGGACCCGACAGCCGAGGCTGGGGGGATGGGCGACCTGCTTCAGGCGCTAGAGGAGCCGTTGCCCGCGGCGGAGGAGGCCGAACAGGCCCCGCTCGCTGGGGAAGAGCCCACCGCTTCGGCGGTCGAAGCCGATCATTCGAGCTAAACCCTTTTGAGGCCTAGTTTTCTAGGTTTTTCTTGAAAACATGCCCGAGCGGGCATTTTTTACTTGCGCGTATTTGGTGGGGCAACAGAATAGATAAGTGGTGAGTAATGGTGGCTCGTGGAGGAGCTGTCACCTCCCGAGCGCTTTCCCCTCATGCTTCTCTTCACCGGCGAGTTCGAGCACAAGGTCGACCAAAAAGGTCGGGTCTTTGTGCCTAAGCGCCTGCTGGACAGCGTGGAATGCAGTCCCGCGGAGCTCCGCTTTGTCGTCACGCTGGGGCTTGACGGGTGTCTCTACCTGTTTACTCGCGAAGGTTTTCGTGAGCACCTAACGGGTCTTAAAAAGGCGGCCTTTGGCAAACCGGAGTACCGCGCCGTGATGAGGGGGATCGGCGCACTGTCTTTCGAGCAGGCTCTGGATGCCCAAGGCCGTCTACTTATCCCGGAAGAGCTTCGCCGCCGTGTCGGCCTGAAGAAGGCTGCGGTGGTTGTTGGCGCTATCGATCACATAGAGATTTGGGACGATGCGCGTTATCGCGCTGAAGCTGCACCTGAGGCGGAGAGTACATATCTGAACCAGGCAGTGCAGTTCTTGGAAGGTGCGGCCCCTGAAGACGGAGACAACGGGTGATCCTCTTGTGTCGTGACTTCGAAACACCCCGGCGGCCCGTCGGCCCGACGAGCCATACCCCCGTCCTCCTTGATCAGGTGATTGAGGTCCTTCAGCCCGAACGTGGGGGCTGGTTTGTGGATGCCACCGTGGGGGGTGGCGGCCACAGTGAAGCCCTGCTCGAAGCGGGGTCGGATGTCCGCTTGATCGCGATCGACCGTGACTCGCGCGCTTTAGCTCGAAGCAAAGAGCGTTTGGCGCGTTTTGGGGATCGAGTCCGGTTTGTACACGCTCCATTCTCGGCGCTCGAGGGGGTGTTGCCGGAAGAAGCGCGTGGTCGTGTCGCGGGCATCTTGGCCGATTTTGGAGTTTCTTCCGATCAACTTGATGAGCCCGAAGCTGGATTCAGCATCCAGCACGATGGACCCCTGGATATGCGCATGGATCGGGGGACCCAGAAAACTAGTGCGGCGGTACTGCTGGCTAACGCTAGTGAAGATCAGCTCGAAGAGTGGTTTAGCGAGTTCGGCGAAGAACGTTTCTCGCGCCGTATCGCGCATGCAATCCTGCAGTCGCGGCGGATTGGTCCTTTGCTACGCACCTCGCAGCTGGCTGATCTGATCGAGCGCACAGTGCCACGTGGGCGGCGTGGTATTCACCCAGCAACGCGCGTCTTCCAGGCGTTGCGCATCGTCGTAAACCGCGAGCTGGACGAGATAGATGCATTCTTCGAGAGTGCTCCGCGAATGCTCGATAAAAGTGGGCGTTTGGCCGTAATCACCTTCCACTCGCTAGAAGATCGTCGGGCCAAGCTTGCGCTTCGCAATGAAGTGCGCAGTGGAGAATTCTGCGACCTCTTGCCGCGTGGAATCACGCCGTCGTCGGCCGAGCAGCGTTGCAATCCACGCTCCCGTAGTTCGCGACTGCGCGCAATCATGCGTCAGGGGGGTGGGGAGTGAGCGGTCGTGCGGCTGGTCTGGTTTTGCTCGTGCTCTGCGAGCTAATTGCTGGACTCGGCCTGCGTAACGAGGCTCTTGCGGCGCGTAGCCGTGCCGAATCCTTTAATCGCGATTACCTCGACTATCAGCGCTACGCGGGTCATTACCGCCATTTGCAGCGTGCGCTGCAGGCGCCTTCGGCCGTTCGCGAACGGCTGGTACACGAGCTCATTCGTCAGGAAATCGAGAAGCGACCCGAGCTCTAGTGTCCAGACTCTCCCCGCTGCGCCCTTTTTGGCTTCTCACCCCGCTTGGGTTGCTCTATCTGGTGATCGCTGGCCGTTTTGTCCAGCTGCATGCATATGAGGTCCCTCTCTCCGATCGCTATGCGCCGCGCCTAGAGGGTGAAACGGTCATCTTGGCCGATCGCGGCTCGATCGTTGATCGCCATGGTGCGCATCTTGCCTATGACCGGCCCAGCTTCCAGTTGGAGATGGGATACATTTGGCGGGACCGCCGTTACAACCCCGCTAATTGGGAGCGCTATGGCCTAGCGGATGAGTCGATTGCGGAAGAGGTTGCGCACGTGGCGCGTGTGGCTCAGTTGGACGCGGAGTGGCTCGAGGCTGAGTTACGTAATCCCGATGCAAAAATGACGCCGATCGCGTGGGATATAGACCCCTTCCATGCCGACCGCATTCGGGGTCTGTTGAAGGAGTATCAGGGCTTTGGTTTGGTCCTCAAGGAAACGCGCACTCGCGAATATCCATTGGGACGGGCAGGTTCACACATCGTTGGGCTCTATCAGACCTACTGGGAGGACGTCGAAACCGATCAGCTCGATGATCGCGGTGTGCCGATTGCCAGCCGCCGTCTGAAGCGTGCTGCGAGCGGCATGGAATCGGCGTACATGAATGAGCTGACGGGCCTCGACGGCCGCAAGGAGAGTTTGCGCATCCGCTACGGCATCAACCCGTCGAAAGCGTTGGTGGAAGCGATGCGGGGTGAGGATGTGCAATTGACTCTCGACGCGCGCATCCAGGAGATTGTTCGCGTGGAGCTTGCGAAGGCTATGGAGGAGTTCGATTCCGAGGCTGCGGCTGCGATCGTGCTGGATCCGAAG
>JAKVCF010000063.1 GCA_022447335.1 Planctomycetota bacterium
GCCATTCTTCGGACGCGCCGAGCGACCGAGTACCGGATACCATTCGTGGTCGGCCTGGCCCTTTCTAAAGTTTGAGGAAGGCGGTAGGGATGGGGCCGGTAGCCCCAATCCCCGCAAGGTGCGCCGCATACTGCCCTTCTATGTGCGCTACGAAAGCGAATCAACCGAGTGGACCGCGCTGATGTTCCCGCTGTTCTGGAAACGGCAGGATCACTTCAGCAACATTGAGACCGATGCACATTATGCATTGCCGCTCTGGTCTTCCTGGACCACAAAGCGCTACGACAACATGGACCCGAATGCAGACCGTAAGTTGGTCCAGATCGAGGAGTATCGCCGCCTGTGGCCCTTCGCCGCCTGGCGCCGCATCACCAAGGTCGACCTCGACGCGCCTGTGATTGCCACTGAGGACATGCTGCATCCAGAAGAGATCGAAGGCGATCAACTCGAAGCCCCTTATCTCGGCGAGCAGCTTGCCCGCAACCTAACACGGCCGCTGGCGCTCTGGCAGAACCGTGAATACCAGCCGCAGGGCCCGCGCCTGGAACGAGGCTTCCTGGGCCTCTACCATTCTCTGAAAACAGAAGGTCACCACCGCTGGTCGATCCCGATCATCGGCGGCCAATGGAACGAGCCTGATGGAACACGTCATCACGCATACCTGTTTGGCCTGCTGCGCTGGCGCACCGGTCCGAACGGTCGCAATTGGCAGGCGCCGGCTTTCCCTGGGCCGGGATGGCCCGAAATCCATCGCTCAACTGAAATCGAGCTAGCGGAAAAACCATGAACCCCTTCACGCAGGTTGGCGCAAATTGGCTGCGCCCCATTATTGATTCGGCAGGCTTTGCCGTCTCAATTGGCCTGCAGTCACTCGCCACGCTGGCACATCTGCCGCGACGGGCACGCGCCACGCTCGATCAGATGCACCTAGTAGGCGTGAAGACCATGCCCGTGGTGCTCATGGTTGGCTTCTTCGTCGGCATGATTCTCTCACTACAGGGTGGCCAGCAGCTAGCCACTTTCAGTCAGCAAGAGTCAATTGGCCTAATCGTTGCGCCGCTGATGGCACTCGAAATGGCACCGCTCATTACAGCCATCCTGCTCGCGGCCAGCGTGGGATCGGCAATGGCAGCCGAACTCGGCACGATGAAGGTACAAGAGGAGCTGACTGCTCTCAATGTACTGTCGGTCAACGTAATCAGCTACCTAGTGCTTCCACGTGTCGTCGCGCTGACCGTGATGTCACCTCTCCTAGCTCTACTCGTCACTTGGGTTGCTACCCTAGGCGGCGGCATCATCGCCGTCTCGCAGCTCGGGCTGAGCTTCGAAGGCTATGTCAACAACTCGCTCGAATCGATGCGCCTTATGCGCGAGACGATTCCGTTGCCAAAGTATCTTTTTGATGGCCTGCTCAAGGCAATCATCTTCGGCTTCGTAACTGCGGTCGTCGGTTGCGCCTCGGGCATGACCGCCAGCAACGGAGCGCAGGGCGTAGGCCAAACCACGCGCTCAGCCGTACGCAATGCGATCGTTCTGATCATTGTGCTCGACTTCTTCCTCGGTAAGGTGCTGATGTGAGCGATGCCCCAGTCATTCGCGTTCACGAAGTGGACAAGGCATTTGGCCCGCAAAAGGTACTCAACGGCCTCAGCTTTGAAGTCGCCAAGGGCGAGTCATTGGTGATCATGGGGCCGTCAGGGGCGGGCAAGAGCGTGATCCTGAAGCATCTGATTGGGCTCCTCCGCCCCGATACTGGCACCATCGAAGTCGCTGGTCGCGAGGTGCCACGGCTGCGCCCGGCAGGATTGGCCGAGCTGCGCCGCGACATGGGCTACCTTTTCCAGCACGCCGCTCTGATCAACTGGCTCAGTGTCTATGACAATGTGGCACTACCACTGCGCGAAACTACTTCGCAAAGCGAGTCCGAGATCAACTCTAAAGTCATATCGGTGCTTGAGCTGGTGCACCTTTTAGATGCACGCAATAAAATGCCCAGCGAAATTAGCGGTGGCATGCAAAAGCGCGTCGGCCTTGCTCGCACCCTCGTCACTGACCCGAAGGTCATCCTCTACGACGAACCAGAAGCCGGTCTCGATCCCGAGATGTCAGCAAGTGTCAGCGAAATGATCGTGCGCCTGCGCCATGAAATCGGCATGACCTCTGTGACCGTCACCCACAGCTGGCCGTGCGCCGAAGCCGTGGGAGATCGTGTCGCTTTCTTCGAACACGGCAAGCTGGTCATTGATGCCCCGCCTGCCGACATCCTCTCCAGCACCATCCCGCGAGTGCGGGAGTTCTTCTCCACTCCTAAGTAGCCCCGCAACACGATGGAAACTTCCTCTCGTCGCGACTTCGCGCTCGGCGTTGTCTTCTTTGGCGCCCTGGCGATGCTGCTCTACTACACGATCGTGTTGACCGGCTTCTCCCTGCAAGAGAAAACCTATCTCGAGGCGTGGTTTCCTGATGGCGCCGGCCTGAAACAGGGTGATGCTGTACTAGTAGCCGGTTTGCAGGCGGGCACAGTGCGCGAGGTTGCCTATGTTGACAACCGCGCCGAAGACCGCCGTGTTCAGGTTGCCATGGAGTTCGAGGTACCGATCACACTGCGAGACGGATACTTAATTCGGATCAGCGAGTTCACAGTACTTGGAGGACGGGTCGTCGAGATTAACCCCGGCCCGAGCGCAGCACGCAC
Organism: Planctomycetota bacterium; assembly: GCA_022447335.1. Lineage (GTDB taxonomy): Bacteria > Planctomycetota > UBA1135 > UBA1135 > UBA1135. The sequence continues at coordinate 2,696 of JAKVCF010000063.1, forward strand.
CATTGGCAGTGACACGGAGCTCATCGGCATCGGCGAGACCTCGACCATCAAAGCATTCGGTGAACTGGTCACAACCAACCGGGAGAAAATTGACGAGATCATCGAAAATGTCCGACTGGCGAGCCAAAACATAGCTGAAGGCCAAGGCGCCTTGGGTGCTCTCTTGATGGACGAAGATCTCAAAGCCAAGGTCGAGTCCATTGTGGATGCCGCCGGCAAGATTGCCGACGACATCGAATCGGGCGCAGGTTTACTCGGCCTACTGACTTCGGATAGCGAGGCACGCGATCGCGTCGACGACATAATCAAAAACGCGGCCAATGCCATGTCCGGCATAGAAGAGATCGCCACTCAGATCGCCTCAGGTGAAGGCCTTGCAGGCGCCATCGTCTACGACGACCAACTTGAGGCTGACGCTTTAGCCTTAGTCGGGGACATACGAGTCAGCGCCGGCGAGCTGCGCACTGCTCTAGAACGCGCCAACTCAGGAGACGGCCTACTTGGCGCCATCCTGACCGACCCCAGCCTGGCTGAAGATGCCTCCGCTTTTCTGGCCAATCTGCGTGCGGTCACCGACAATCTCGCCAAAGGCGAAGGCACCCTTGGCAAGTTGCTGAACGAAGATATTGCTTACAACGAGCTAGTTACGGCGCTCCGCCTGCTCACAGCCACACTAGAAGACCTGCGCGAGGCTCAACCAGTCTCATCCTTCGCCGGCCTGCTATTCGGAACGACCTTCTAGGCGTCTGCCACTTTCCCTCGACACCCTCGTCCTGTGACCGCACCCGCGATCCGCAACGTGGCCATCGTTGCGCACGTTGACCACGGTAAGACCAGCCTGGTTGACTGCTTGTTCCGCACTGCGGGCGCACTGAAGCGTACCGAAGAAGGTGCAGACCGCCTATTGGATTCAGACGCTCTTGAACGGGAGCGTGGCATCACCATCTTGTCCAAAAATGCCGCAATTTCATGGCGCGGAGTGCATGTCAACTTAATTGATACACCGGGCCACGCCGACCTCGGTGGGCAAGTCGAACGTGTACTTTCGATGGCAGACGGCGTGTTACTGGTCGTCGATGCTTTTGAAGGTCCGATGCCACAAACGCGCTTTGTACTCGAAAAAGCTTTTGCACAAGGCCTCTCTCCACTCGTGGTCGTCAACAAGATGGACCGCAAGGATGCCCGCGCTGACGCGGTGCTTGGCGAGGTTTTTGATCTATTTGTCGAGCTCGGCGCCGAAGAGCTCGCACTGGACTTTCCGGTAACCTACGCCAGTGCTCGTGATGGCTGGGCGAGCTCCACGTCTGAGAAAATCGGCACCGAAATGCAGCCGCTACTCGACCAAGTCCTCGGAGTCATTCCAGCACCAACACTCGATCCAAAGCAGCCAGTGCGTATTCAAGTGTCTACGCTGGATTGGGATGACTTTGTCGGTCGCATCGGCATTGGCCGTGTCGACCGTGGTGTGCTGCATAAGGGGACTGATGTGGTGTGTGTAGCCAACGATGGCTTACGGCGCCGCGGCCGGATCAAGGAGCTCTATCGCTTCGACGGCATGGCACGCATTCCCGCCGATCAGGTCGTGGCCGGCGACATCGCCTGCCTGGCTGGGATTGACAAGCTCGGACTGGGAGACACCTTGTGCGATCCGGAAGCAGTCGAACCCTTGGAGCCGCTTGTTCTGGAGGAACCCACTATCGAAATGGAGTTCCTTCCCAATGACAGCCCTTTCGCTGGGATCGAAGGCACTTTCGTAACCTCACGCCAAGTCGCCGAGCGCCTAGACCGCGCAGCCTGGATGGACCCCGCTCTGCGTGTGCGACCTGGCGAATCACACGGAAAGCTGGTCGCTGGCCGTGGCGTGCTACACCTCGGCATCCTAACCGAGAACATGCGCCGCGAAGGCTACGAGTTCCAAGTCGGCAAGCCACGCGTGCTGATCAAGGAGATCAACGGGAAGAAGCAAGAGCCTTACGAGCGAGCCCGTGTCGATCTACCCGAAGACACTCTAGGCAAAGTAATTGAGTTCTTCAGCCGTCGCGGCGCGGAAATCTCGGACATGGAACGCCGTAGCGGTCGCGCTGCTCTGCACTTTCGAATTCCAACTCGTGGCCTGATAGGTGCGCGCTCGCCTCTGCTCTCACTGACCCGCGGCGAAGGCGTCCTATCTTCGCTTGCCGACGGGTACGACGCCTGGCATGGCGAAGTTTCTGGACGTCACCAGGGCGTGCTGGTCAGCAGCCACCAGGGCAAAGTCACTGGCTACGCGTTGCGTGCACTCGAAGACCGTGGTGAGTTCTTCGTCGAACCCGGCGACCAGGTCTACATGGGCATGGTGGTCGGCGAAAACAACAAAGACGAAGACATCACGCTAAACGTATCGCGTGAACGTAAGCTGACTAACGTAAGGAGCTCGACAAAAGATGTGGTGGAGTCAATCCGCGTGGCACGCAAGATGGGCCTAGAAGCCTATCTGGAGTATCTCGCCGACGACGAGCTACTCGAAGTCACTCCCGCCTCGCTGCGCTTGCGTAAACGCAAGCTGGACGAAAAGTCGCGCCTGCGAGACAAGCAGCGTGCGACGTAGGATCGTGTTGTGCGCGCCCTAACCCGCCCCCACCGCATTGGCCGCCTGTTCGGGATCCCAGTCCTGGTTTCGCCTCTGGTGGTAGCGCTCCTCGGCTTTCTGCTAGTCCACACTTTACAGCGCGCAGGTTTCGCCGCCGCGGGCGAGGTCATTGGATGGCTAGCGCTTGCGGTAGCATCACTCCTTGCTCATGAAGGCGCACATGCCTTGGCTGCACGCCGACTTGGCCTGCGGGTATACGACATCTGCATCGGCCCACTCGGCGGCATGGTGCGCATGGAAGGAGTAAGCCACCGCCCGGGAATCGAGCTGCGCGTCGCAGCCGCAGGCCCTGCCTTAAACTTAGCCCTGGCAAGCCTATTCTTACTAGTTCCGGGACAATTGGGTACAGGCGGCACACTGATCAACCTAATCTTCGGTCTTGGCAATCTGCTGCCGGCCTTCCCTCTGGACGGCGGTCGCATGGTACGCGCTTGGCTCGCAACACGCGTCCCGCTTCTAGCAGCAACCCGAGCGGCGATTCGCCTCAGCCACTGGATCCTGGTCGCTACCCTAGCGGTCGCTAATTGGTACGGCGAGTTCCTACTCGCGCTACTTCTCTGTAGCTTCCTTTACCTAGCCGGCCGCGAAGAACTGACGCAGGTCCTACTGCAAAATGGCACCGAAAACGCCATGAGCTCCAAGGAAGTAATGAGAGCTCCCGCCAAGAACGACGACGAGGAAGACGACCGCTCACCCGACCTAGATTGATCGGCTGCTAAGATTTAGCCATGCTTGCATCTCGCATCGCACTTTCTAGCCTGATCTGTCTGACCAGCGCTCTACCGGCGACGGCTCAACGCGGTAAGGAACCGCCGGTACTCATCCCACCGGGAGCGGGCACTGAAGCTTCGAGTGAGCAGCAAACCGCACAAGAATCAGGTACCACTATCGTCGGAGGCGCCGAAGAGCTCACGACCTCTCGCCAACCGCGCTCGTTGCCAGAAAAAATCAAACTGCCTTACTCTGGAAACCGAAAAATAATCGATGTAAACGGAAACTCGATCTCCTCCACCGAACTCAATCAACTGGTCGCCTACTATCAGTCCTTTCGCCCCGGATCGATGGACCTCATGCTGCGCGATGCGGTCGAGGCACTGCTTCCACCGAAGGTCATGGAGATACGCTACCGCGATGATCTTCCAGCCATGAAGAAGCGAATTGAAGAAGCGCTCTCAGCGATTCGATCGGGCGAGATGAGCTGGGATAACGCGGTAGCTGAATACAGTGATGACTACGACGAGGATAATTCCGAAGGAAAATATGTTTTCGGACGCGAAAATGCGGTCCAGCCCTTTGACCGCTTCTCACACACCGGTCGTGTCGGCCAAATTCACGGCCCCTTCCTGACCGTCTATGGTTACCACTTCCTCGAGATACTCGATTACGAACGCGCCACCACCGCGACAGACGACCTGTCTACAGTGCGTCACGTGCTCGTGATGTACCCCGATCTCAAGAAACGCGATGCCGCGAATGAAAACATTCGCTCCTTCATCAAAGCACAAGTACGCATGGCCAAGATAACTGTGCTCGAGCACGGAGCCAAGAATCTGCTCGCCCCACCAAAAAGGTTGACTAGCCCTCTTCGATAGGAGCGAGTTTGACCAGTACTTGATTGCCAGCGACGCTCTCACCTTCAGCGATCAGGATCTCCTGCACGACGCCACCGTGCTCTGAGCAGATCTCGTTCTGCATCTTCATCGCTTCCAAAACTAGTACAGCGTCGCCAGGTGCCAAAGTTTGGCCGATATCTACCTGAATGCCGACAACGATCCCCGGCATCGAAGCCATGATCGTCTCCGCCTTCGGGCGTGAAGCAGCAAGCTCCCCCGCAGCGCGTTCGCGCTCATCGACTGCCCGAACGGCAAAGCTCTCACCCGCCAGCGTGACGATCAAGTCGGTATCAGTACGCTGCTCGATCGACGCCGCATAACTGCGCCCATCGATTCCGACAGCGTACTGCCCAAGACGGTCAACATCGAGAAACTCCGCCGAGACACTCCGACCATCGACGCGCAGCCGCGCGCTTCCCGATCCCTGCTCTAACACCTCGAGCTCAACCTCGCGGCCAGAAGCCAGAGTCAGGAAATACTTCATCGATTCGTCCTATCTAAGGGCGCGCGTCCACGACCGACGGCCGCCCATGGGTTGGCCCTACCAGAAAGCACGCGTCCGCGACCGACAGATACCCATGGAGTGAGGCCATCGCCTCCGCCAGACTCCCGACGCATCGGCGCGACCCCCTGGTGCAGACGATGAAGCGTAGCCACGATCGCGGCGACTTCTTCCAAATCGTCCGCGAACTCGCGTTGAGGCGTGCGGTTCTCCTCGAGGTAACGTTCGACAAAGTTCGTATCCGCACGCACTTCCACGAACTCTTCCGTTTGAAGAATCTGCATTGCCAGTCCCGCGCTGGTGGTCACCCCGCCAATGTGCAGCTCCTGCAACATGCGCATCATGCGACGCCTCGCCTGTTCGCGATCCGCGCCGCTGGCAATTAGCTTTGCAATCATCGCGTCGGAATAAGGTGTAATCTCCATGCCGTGATAGATAGCTCCGTCGACACGAGCTCCTGGGCCAAAGGGCATGCGCAAGCCACTAATTCTTCCTAGTGAAGGCATGAAGTTGTTGGCCGGATCTTCGGCATTGATTCGTACCTCGATGGCGTGTCCACGCGGCTCCAACTGGCTGAGGTCGGGCAGCTCCTCACCACCTGCAGCGCGAATCATCAACTCCACTAGATCGACCCCAAAAACTTCTTCCGTCACGGGATGCTCGACCTGGAGGCGAGTATTCATCTCCAAAAAATAGAACTCACCGCGCGAGTAGAGAAACTCAACGGTGCCTGCCGAGAAGTACTCCACTGCACGAGCTGCGGCGACTGCAGCTTCCTGAATACGTTCCGTAACGCCGTCCGCTAGATTTACTGCAGGGGCCTCTTCGATCACCTTCTGGTGTCGACGTTGGATCGAACATTCACGCGTCCCAATCGCGTATAGGTTGCCGTGTTGATCGCCGACGACCTGCACCTCGATATGGCGCGGCTCGGTGACCATCTTTTCAACGTACATGCGACCGTCACCGAAAGCGTTCTGGGCTTCGCCACTCGCCATGGTGAACGCAGTCTCCATGTCTTCAGGAGCTTGCACTAGACGAATTCCCTTGCCCCCACCTCCAGCCGAAGCCTTAAGCATGACCGGATATCCAATCTGCTCAGCCGCTGCCAGCGCAGCCGCGACATCCTGAGCCGGATCAGTAGTTCCCGGCACCACGGGCACGCCTGCTGCAATCATCGCTTGACGCGAAGCCAACTTGTCACCCATGACCTCCATCGCACGCACCGGCGGCCCAATGAAAGCGATATTCTCAGCTTCGCAAGCAGCGACCAATTCGGCATTCTCGGCAAGGAAACCAAAGCCGGGATGAACTCCATCCGCCCCGCAGGCCTTCGCGATCTCGATGATTTTATCGATCCTGAGGTAGCTATCCGCTGGGGCAGGCCCACCTAGCAAATAGGCTTCGTTGGCAAAGCGCACATGCAAGGCCTCGCGATCTGCTTCGGAGTACACCGCCACCGTCTCGATACCCATCTCGCGACAAGTGCGTAAAATTCGCAGAGCAATCTCGCCGCGGTTGGCAATCAATACCTTTTTGAGAGAAGCCATCAGCCTAAAGCGGAATCGAGCCGTGCTTCTTGGCGGGCATCGAAGTGCGCTTAGTCGCATGCAGATCTAGGGCCTTAATCAGCTGGCGACGGGTATCCGCTGGCTCGATCACCGTATCGACAAAGCCGCGCGAGGCGGCATCGAATGGGTTGTTAAATCGCTCTTCATACTCGGCCACTTTTTGCGCTTCCTCAAACTCCGGGTTATCGGCAGCCTGAATTTCTCGACGGAAAATGATCTTGGCAGCGCCCTCCGCTCCCATGACCGCAATCCGCGCACTCGGCCAAGCGGCATTCCAATCACCACCAGTCGACTTAGAGGACATCACGCAGTACGCGCCACCGTATGCCTTGCGCGTGATCACCGTCAGCTTAGGCACCGTGGCTTCGCAGTAGGCATAAAGCAGTTTGGCGCCACGGCGAATGATGCCACCAAGCTCTTGCTGCGTACCCGGCAAGAATCCCGGCACGTCCTCAAAGGTCACGAGCGGAATGTTAAAGGCATCGCAGAATCGAACGAAACGCGCGCCTTTCTCACTGGCATCAATGTCAAGCACCCCCGCCATCGCTGCCGGCTGGTTGGCAACGATGCCCACTGATCGACCGCCCAAACGCGCAAAGCCAATCAACAAATTGCGCGCAAAGTCAGATTGCACTTCAAAAAAGTCACCTTCATCCACCACTCCCTCAATGACCTTGTGCATGTCATAAGGCTGATTGGCAGACTCCGGAATGAGATCGTTGAGCTCCTCCGCACGACGGTCCACAGGATCATCGCACTCCTTACGCGGTGGATCCTCAGCATTGTTAAGGGGCAAGAAGGAGAGCAAGCGACGCACTCGCACGAGGCACTCTGCATCATCGTTGCAGGTGAAGTGCGACACCCCGCTAACACTTGCGTGCACGCGGGCTCCGCCAAGGTCTTCCGAAGTCACTTCTTCATGAGTCACTGTCTTGACAACATCTGGCCCCGTTATGTGCATATAGCTGGTGCCGTCAACCATGAAGATGAAGTCGGTCAGCGCAGGAGAATAGACCGCGCCGCCCGCACATGGCCCGAGAATCGCTGAAATCTGCGGCACCACGCCACTGGCCTGCACATTACGCAGGAAAAGACCTGAGTAACCTGCCAGCGAAACCACACCCTCCTGAATCCGCGCGCCGCCTGAATCATTCAGACCCACTACCGGAATACCTAAGCGCATTGCGGTATCCATCAATCGAGCAATCTTGCGAGCATGCTCTTCTGACAAACTGCCGCCAAAGACCGTGAAATCTTGACTGAAGACCGCAACTTGTCGACCGTCGATTAAGCCGGTTCCGGTCACGACCCCATCACCAGGGATCTTTTGCTCTGCCATACCAAAGTTGTCGCAGCGGTGCGTGACCAACTGGCCGATCTCCTCAAAAGATCCCTGGTCCAACAGTAGGTCTACGCGCTCACGCGCAGTGAGCTTGCCCTTAGCATGCTGCGCCTCGATGCGCTTCTCACCTCCACCGAGGCGAGCGGCTTCCCGCATAGCGGCAAGCCGGGTCGGAACGTCTTGACTCATAAACTTAGGAAGAATGGGTTCGGTATCAGTCCTGCGAGGTCGAGTCATCAGTCTGCCAGGGGCCTTCGCCCCCTTCGACCAACTCAGTCAGTACGCCACCCGCCGACTTGGGGTGGACGAAAGAAATGCGTGTATCGTGTGCGCCAACACGTGGCACCGTATCGATCATGACGCCGTCGGCAGCAGCCACTTGCACGATAGACTCGCCACAGTCGGCAACCGCAAGCGCTAGGTGGTGGAGGCCCGGCCCGCGCTTTTCTAAGAAACCAACTATCGGGGAGTCAGGCCGGATAGGACAAACCAGCTCGATCCGCGTTTGACCGGCGTACATCATCTGCACCTCTACCCCCTGATCTTCGACGATCTCGCGGGCACCCTCACGCAGACCTAAGCGATCCCGCCACACGGCCGTGGCCTCGTCGAGGTCTTCAACCGCGATGGCCAGATGATCGACACCCAAGATGTCCGGCATGTAGGCATTCTAGGTGCGCGTCCGCCCCCAGCGTACACTCCAAGCTAGTGATGCAAGCCCCCGAACTCCCGGCGGACGAGGAATTCCGCTTCCGTGCCACTCTCTCGACCCGCTGGTCCGACAAGGACATTCAGGGCGTGCTAAACAACGCCGTCTACCTGACTTTGTGCGAAGAAGCTCGCTATCGCTACTTCGACTCCCTGGGACTGATCGAGACCGACCGGCACTTCCCCTTCGTTCTAGCTCAATCCCATCTGCGCTTTATTGCGCCAGGGAACGGGCCGGCCATGGTCGAAATTCTGCTGCGCACGGTGGCACTGGGTAACAGCAGCTTCCGCCAGGTCTACCGATTGCGAGAAATCAGCACTGGCCAAGTCTGGGTCGAATGCGAAGCATTACTCGTATGCTGGGACCCCGTTACACGCGGCAGTCGCCCGATGGGCGATCACTTTCGCGATGCCGTAGCACGGTTCGAGGGCCTATCGATCTAGGCCACTCACCGCTCCTCCTGGCGCCCTCCTTACCCCCCCTACAGCCACTTAAGGGGCTCTAGCCATCTTGTGCTATGGTGACATTGGGTTCGCTACGACGCACTCACCTCCCCTCTGCTTTACTCCTGATGGCTCGCTCCCTTCCCCTCATTGCCTGCGCCCTGTTGGCCGGGCCGACTTTTGCTCAATCCAATGCCGAATCCGACCTCTTCGCGGTCGGCGACTTGCTAGGCGGTGGCCTTCAGGTCGAAGTTGACGGCGCAGCACCCAACGCGATCACCTATCTGCTGCCCAGCCTAGATCTGTCGGGCTCGAACTATCTGGTTGGTCTATCCGGGGACCCAAATGACTTCCTGACCGTCGGGATTGGGCTTGCACAGAGCGGCCGGCTGTTTACTGAACGCGCCAATGCCAGCGGAAAAGTCAGCTTCGCGATAGGAGTGCCAAACATTCCCAGTCTGCTAGATAAGAAGATCTACTTCCAAGCATTCAGCGTGACAGGAGCAACGACCTTTGAGAAGTTCAGCAATACGGCAACGATCAGCATCAACCAAGCGGGCCGTTGGCAGGACCTGGACGACTCACCAGTACCATCTGCAAATCTAGCCTTCCTAGTCGATTCTTTCTCTGCCGATGGAAGCGCACGCTCTGCTTTCCTCTGCGGCGGCGGCCCCTCTCTGCTGACCGATGAGCAGTATCCCTACCCGACTGAAAACCGCG
>JAKVCF010000064.1 GCA_022447335.1 Planctomycetota bacterium
CCACGAGGAAGGGCATGACCACGAGGAAGGGCATGACCACGAGGAAGGGCATGACCACGAGGAAGGGCATGACCACGAGGAAGGGCATGACCACGGGGGTCACCACGATCACACCCTTGAGCAGCTTGCCGAAGAGCTAGGGCTCTTCGTTGCAGTTGTCGGCTCTACAGTTGCGGAAGAAACGGGACTGACAGTGGGCTCCACTTTTGTGCCAGCACATGACGTCATGACCGGTGCGATGGCACACGAAGATGCGCCAACCAAGGTGGTCGGGGTGCTGGAGTCGACTGGCACGCCGATGGACCGGGCGATCTACATTCCAGCCGGCGCTTTTTATGCCATTGAGGGGCACCGCGCAACGGATGACAGCAACTTCGGAGGCACCCGCGATCCGCATGGCATTAGTGCCGTACTGTCTCTCGTTAAGGCTGGCCCGTACCACTTGCGTGCGCGATACGACTGGAATGATCGCCTTGACGTACAGGCAGCATGGCCTGTTATGGAAGTGCGCAAGCTCTTTGGTGTGGTTGGCAACATCGACGCTGCACTGCGTTTGATTGCCGTGATTGTGATCGTGGTTGCTTTGGTGGGGGTCCTCGTTGCGCTCTCAAATACTATGGGGGCGCGCCAGCGTGAGTTCGCGGTACTGCGCGCGCTCGGGGCAGGCCGGCGGACCGTTCTAGCGCTAGTTGTTGGTGAGTCCGCGGCGATTTCGTTTTTTGGGGGCATCCTGGGCCTAGGACTTGCGGGCCTTGGAGCTTGGGCTGCCGCGGGGCGCGTACACGCCGAAACCGGGGTGACCGTATCCCCACTCCCGGGGGCGGATGATTTACTTTTTTTGCTGGTAGTCGCGGCCGTCGGAGCCCTGGCCGGCATGATCCCTGCTTGGCGCGCCTATCGCACTGAAGCTGCCCGCGCGCTGTCTTCTTCACTTTAGTTCGATGAATAAACTTCCGCTCGCCACCCTTCTGCTCTTCTTATGTCCATCCGCTTGCGGCGAGGCTGAGCCTAGTAATGGCGAAGGAGGGAGAGCCCCATCACAGTCTGTGAGCGTTCTGCCCGATGCTGCGGTTTCTATCGACACAGACAATTTGCTGTCAGAGATTGACCCTAGCGATTACATCGCTGAGATTCGTGAGGCGCTTTCGCATTCCGGCACGCGCGAAGATCCGATTCCGATTACTACCGACTTTCTTGGGGGATGGATGTTCGATGAGACTCTCGATGACCCCTTCCCGCCGCACGTCAAAGCGATCGATGGCAAGTACATAATCGTGAAAGGGTTTATGCTGCCAGATATCGACTTTGAGGGCATCACCGACTTTCACCTTGTTCGCAGTTTATGGGGGTGCTGCTTCGGCGCGCCGCCGAGGGTTAACGAGTTGATAATGGTGCGCACGCCGGGCGGCGAGGGGCTTCGGTACACCTACAACACACTTGAAATTGTCGGCAAGGTGGAGGTGAAGTTCGAGCTGCTCGACGGGCTGATCGAAGACTTGTATCGGCTACAGGCCGAATCGATCATCGAGGGCGATTTCGATGATCCACTTGCCCCCGTGGGCGCTACCGCAGCGGATCTGGGGGATTTTCTGCCCGAGATGGAGTTCTAGGGAATTCCGCACAGATGAAATCCCCCGTTATCCTAAGGGGCAACCTTTTTGTTCCCTCATGCTTGCCACACTCATCCTCTCCGCTCTCGCAGCGCCCGCGGCACAGGCCGATGGCGTCATTCTCCAGGCAAAGGTCGACCCCGGCGCTAACTGCAATGACATTTGGGGGTTTGTCGCCCCGAATGGAGACGAATACGCGCTTGTTGGCACGACATCGGGCTTGGCGATCTACAACTGCGTAGATCCCAGGAATCCCTACCGGACAGCATTTATCTCTGGCCCGTCTTCACTTTGGCGTGACGTCAAAGCATGGGGCAACTACGTGTATGTCGTGACAGAAGGAGGCGGGGGCATCCAAATCGTTGATATGAACGATCCGGAGAATCCGTTTTTGCTGAAGACTTGGAAGCGAAACGACTTTTCGAACGCGCACAACATCGCGGTCGATGAAGACACAGGGATGATTTATGTTTGCGGCACAAACCGCGGCATGCGGATCTACGACGCAAGCGCTAGCCCCACATCTCCGCCTTATGTAGGTACCTACGACCGGGAATACGTGCACGACCTCCATATTCAGGATGGTTTGGCGCACTTGGCGGAAATTTACGACGGCCGATATCGGATTATCGACGTTAGTAACCTCCCTAACACTCCGTTGCTCGACCGTGTTTCGAAGCCGGGGAGGTTCACGCATACTTCATGGGCGAGCGAGGATGGCTCTTTATGTATGACGACCGATGAGGTAAATGGTGGCCGTGTGGCGCTGTATGACATTAGCAATAAGACGAACATTCGGTATCTCGATGAATGGACGCCGAACACCAATACTATTCCTCACAATGCGTTCATACTTGGCGACTATGCCTATATCAGTTGGTACACCGAAGGGCTAATTGTTCTAGACCTTAGCGACCCAAATAACATTAAGAAGCACGCAAGCTATGACACATCGTCGTATGGGCCGGGCGCTGGTTTCCGCGGCGCTTGGGGCGTGTATCCTTTCCAACCTTCGGGGAATATTTATATCTCCGATATGGAGGAGGGCTTCTACATCTTGAAGGTGGAGGGCCCAGCGATTGATCTAGAGCACACCGAACTTTCAAATACTCAGGATGAAGTAGGCCCTTATCCGGTCACCGTGAACGCGCAACCTAAGTTTGCCGGGTCGACCGTAACAGGTGTCGATCTCTGGTACCGCGTAGATAAGGGTTCCTGGCAGCAAGCTTCGCTGAGTCAGGTGGGCTCGAGCGCCGATTGGGCCGGCAGCCTCCCGGGCCAGCCTTCGGCTTCAGTGGTGGAGTATTACTTCAATGCCACGGAATCGGGCGGCCGCAACTCGTGGCTGCCCAATGGCACCGCTCCGGGGTCGCTCAGTTACAGCTTCTATGTGGGAGTTCCGCGGCGCTTGTACTTCAACGACTTTGAAGGGTCGACTGATGAGGGCTGGACACATGGGGCCACTCAGGGTAGCGATGACTTTGAGCGGGGCGCGCCGCAGGGCAAGGCCGGCATGGGTAACCGCCACGACACAACTCGCTGGTATGACCCAGACGAAGCCTTCTCAGGCAATAAGATTTGGGCAAACGACCTCGGCACGGGGAATGACGACGGTGCGTATAACGAGAACGCCTCAATGTGGCTGCAATCTCCGGTGATCGATTGCTCGAACTCGTCAAATACCACACTAGTGTTCCAGCGCTGGGCGTCTTTTGAAGGCGGCGGCTTTGATCAAGCGCGCATTGTGGTGAATGGCAACCAAGTTTGGGTGTCGCCTCAGTACAGCGGCGAGGTCATGCACATTACCGACCGCGTTTGGACGCAGATGGCAATCGACATCTCCGATTACGCCGACGGTGTTGCTGATACCACCGTCCGTTTTGAGATGGAGTCGGATGCAGCTTTCCACATGGGCGGTTGGGGCATCGACGATATTGAAGTAGTGGCGCTTGAGGCCGGCGAGCCAACTGACACGATCACGTTGACGGGTCCGACCACCGCAGCAGCGGGGTCGAGAGTGACTTATCAGATCAGCACCGCTCCAGCGAACCGTCCTTACTACCTCGCCTACAGCTTTAATCTGAACGGCTCTGTGGTCCTTGGGCACAACTTTGACCTAGGTGTGCCTTACGTGGTGGCAGATCAGGGCCGAACGGATGCACAAGGAACTGCGACCGTCACTGGCGGGTTGCCGGCGAGCGCTGCGGGCTCAACGGTTTATCTGGAAGCAGTTGGCTTGGCGCCAAACGGTGAGCTGCGGGATTCTCCGCCACTGACGCTGACGATTCAGTAGCGCGCTACTGAATCAAAAAGTGGGCCAGTCGCGTCGCCGCTGATGGCGATGAGCTGGCCACCCACCCTTGCATCCATACCTCAAGGCCGGCCGTGCCCGAGGGGACGTTCAGGTTGACTTGGCCATCCCCAGTGCGGTCGACTGAAAGGCTGCCGACAGAAAGTAGGGGTGCGGCAAGGTCGAGGCCGGGGCTCCCGACCGGCGCGGAGTTCCCTGGCCCACTTAAGCTGACTTCTATGCGGTAAGTTGCAAATGGGATGCCGCCGCCGATCTGCACATCAGCGATTCCGCCTGCGGTGGCATTTTGCACGGTAACTTCGGCGAGCACGGGGCCACGGCATGAAGTAATGCCGCCCTCACCATTAGTGCCACCGCCGGGAGAGCCGACGAGAAACTCGTCCATGCCATCACCATCCAAGTCGCGGCCAAGGGAAGTGATTGAATCACCAAAGCGATACTGTTCACCGCCACCCTTCCACTCGATCAAGAATCGGCCACTCGGTCCAGAATATGCGCGCAACGCGCCTGCCCCAATGCCGGCGCCCCCAAAATAACTTGCGAGTGGCGCGCCGACGATGAGATCGCGGAAGCCGTCTCCGGTAATGTCTACCGCGGCGAGACTTAGGCCGAAGCCTTCGCCAAGTGCACTCGACTCTATGCTGGCGATCAAACTTCCATCGGCGCCATTTCGAATTTCTGCGTAACCATCGTAACCATCAAAATTATTGGCGTTGACCACGCCGGTTGCCGCAAAGTCCGGGATGAGGTCGCCGGTGACATCGCCCATGCCGACGACACAAGTGCCGAAGTATGCATCGCGCGAACGACCCGGCACGCGCATTATTAGCGCGCCGGTGCGGCCTGAGTACATCTCGACTGCGCCGGCTTCTTTAAAGCCGCCCTCGCGGCAGGGGACGCCGACCAGGAACTCGGGGCAACCATCGAAGTCGACGTCGCCCACACTGCAGACGCTCTTACCAAATCGGTCCCAAGCCTTCTTCCCACGCAGCGTGTGTATTGCACTGCCGTCCGCGCCGGAGAATACGAAAGCCGATCCAGTGCCGATCCCCGCATAGTCATCGTCGGGCGCGCCAATGATTAAGTCGTCGAAGCCATCGCCATCTAGATCTCCAGCAAGAGCCAGTGCGTGGCCGAAGCGATCCCAGTTTCGCGCGCTCTTGTACTCGCGTATCAAGCTGCCGTCTGCCCCTGAGAAGAGCCGCACTAAGCCGCTGGGGTAGCGGTTTGCGTTATCGCGGCGCGCCGAAGCTGCGTAGTCTTCGACTCCATCGCCATTCGCGTCACCCGCAGAGGAGACGAGAAAGCCAAAGCGGTGATCAATGCCTGGGCCGTCGTGGCGTCGAAGCACGCTACCGTCTGCACCCGAGATGAGGTAGACGGCGCCCGCGTTTTGATGGCTGTAGTCCGCTAAGCCTGCGCCGACAACAAGGTCGGGCACGCCGTCCCCACTCAAGTCTGAAACCATGGCGACGGCGGCGCCAAAGTTGTCGCCGGAGCTTTCGCCGTCTACAGCAAGGCCCTGAGCCCCTGCGTTGTTGGCCATCGAGGCGAACAACAGCCCTGTGAGGGCGAATTTTGTCGGGGTGAGGGGATTTGGGGTGGGCATGCCTAGATCACACCACAAACTTCGCAGATTCGCCATGTTGGCGGAGCTCAGAAGGGCTGGAGTCTGCGGTAGGATCGTCCCAAGAGAGAAGCGAAAGGCGCTCCCCCCCCCGCCCTGATCCTGCTCATGAAGATGCCCGGCAAGCTTTGCGCCGCAGAGGCTCACTCTGCACAACCCGATACCGCGGGCGCTGCGCGGGAAGTTGTGTCCAAGCTAAGCTTTGCGCTCGGGGGCAGTCCGGATCTAGTGCTCGCTTTCTACACCGAGCATCACCTCAAGGAGGCGCACCACATCGCGCGCGAGGTGCGCAGCTCACTGGCGCCCGATGCTTTTGCTGGGGCCTGTGCGCCGGGCGTAATTGGCGGCGGACATGAGCATTTACATGGCCCAAGCCTTGCTCTTTGGGGGGCGCGCCTGCCAGGCGCACGTGTTCAGGCATTTGATCTACAGGTCTCAAAGCAAGGTAGTCGTGGATATGTTCGGGGCTGGCCGGATGTTGGCGCCGATGCCAGCGTGTTGATGTTTGTCGATCAGGCGGCCTTCCCACTCGACCCTTTCTTGCACTCGCTGCGCAAGGGTGGCCGTTATCCGACGATCCTCGGGGGGGTGGTGCCGCACGGAGAAGAGGGCGAGGCGAGGTTGCTGGTCGATGGGGTGGCGCATGACAAGGGCGCGGTTGGCATTGTCATGGATGGGGCAGCTAGGTTTGAGCCCGTGGTTGCACAAGGCTGCTGGCCAGTTGGCCCAGCTTTTCACATCACGCGCGCTGAGCGCAATGTTGTCTTCGAGCTGGATGGCGCTCCGGCGTACGACACGCTGACCGATCTGCTCGACAATTTGCCAGACGAAGAGTCGAAGCGCTTTCGCATCGCCCCACAAGTTGGCCTTAAGCCAGACGATGTGCAGGAAGAGTCGGGGGCGGGTAGTTATCTGGTACGCGATATTGTCACACTGCTTGAGCATGAAGGCGCCCTAGCTGTTAGCGAGCCAGTCGAAGAAGGCATGCAGTTGCGCTTCCACGCTAAAGATGCTCTTGCCGCACATCGCGAACTTGAGAGCATGCTGCGGCTTACCAGCGCCTTTTATCCAAAGCCGGCGGGCGCTTTGCTATTCACCTGTGCCGGGCGCGGTCGTCCGCTATTCGGACACCCAGACCACGATGTTTCGCTGCTACAAACTTATTGGCCGGACATGCCGGCCAGCGGCTTCTTTGCCGCTGGCGAAGTTGGCCCGCTCGGCGGAGAGCCACAGATCCACGCCTTTACAGCGAGCCTGGGACTGCTTGTTCCGTCGAATAGGTAAGTAACTCTTCCTTGGCCGCACGAGCGATCGACGAACCGCGCGCGAGAGCGGCTTCGATGCCGATACCGAAGAGGGCGTCACTGCCTAAGTAAAGGCCACTGACTTTCTCTAGGTCGTCGAACAGGGCTTGGGCTTCCTTCGCATGTCCGAGCCCGTATCGAGGGACTCCTCCCGGAATTCGGTAGACCCAGGAGCGTTCAGGTTGCCTTGGCGCGCCAACCCAAGTTTCGAGGTCGGCGGAAAGTAAGTCGACCAATTCGGCATCGGAGCGCTGCAAAACCAATGGGTCAGCATCGCCGCCGAGCATGCCGCGTAGTAGTACCCACCCATCCGGCACGTGCTGTGGGAAGATAGAGTGCGCGAATTGCACACCGAGCACCGGGCTTGGGTGGTCAATCGGGGCGAGGACTCCGAAGCCGGCGCAAGGGTCGGGGATCCGGTCAGCGCGGTGCAGTACCGCGACGGTTGCGAGGTCCTGCCCTTGGAAGCGGGCGATCGAGTCATTGCCGCGGGGCAGGTACTCGCGCAGTACATACCCTAGTTGGTGAATTGGCAGGCAGACTGCCAGTTGGCGGCCGACTGCGACTTGCTTGCCATCGCGGAAAAGGAACCACCAGCCCTGTTCCTTGATGGCTGCGTCAACGGAGCAGTTGTAGATCGTATGCTCGGCCAGAGGTGTAGCTAGCGCTTCAGCAAGTTGGCTGACGCCACCTGGGCAGCTGGTGACTTTGCCGCCGAAAATCTCAGGGTGTTGGCGAGCGGCTTTGGTGACGGACCCGTAATGCAGTTCGGCATCAGCTACCTGTGGGAAGAGAGCCCGCATCGAGGTGACCTTTGGGTCGCCAGCAAACAGTCCACGCACAATTGGGCCGGCGATCTTGCGCGAGAAGGAAGTGCCGAAGCGCCGTGTGAAGAACTCTTCAACCGTTTCCTCGGTTCCATCTGGAGCAAAGTCAGCCCACTTTTCGGTCGCAGCGCGTAGGCGCTCGCGCATCGAGAGTAGATTGCTACTTGTCAGGCCGGAAATGGATTGTGGGAGGGGAACTAGTTGGCGCTGGTTCACCAAGTAGCGATGGCTGTCCGCGGCATCGGATTCGATGGTGGGCACGGCCAGCGCTTGGCAGGCGGCGTCAGTCTCGGGCGTCGGCCCGGCCCATCCGACAGGGCCATGCTCGACAATTAGGCTTTGGCCGTCGAGAATCTCATGGGTGGTACGCATTCGGCCACCTGCGGTGGAGCCGGCGTCTACCAGTTGTACTTGCAGCCCAGAGGCTTGCGCATGATGGGCGGTGGCGAGGCCGCAAGGCCCAGCCCCCAGTACGAGAAGGTCGGGGTAACCGTTCATCCGGGGGGCCACTGCAGGGCGCGCCCACCCAGCACATGGAAGTGCAAATGAAAGACGGATTGGCCACCCTCCTCGCCGATGTTGGTCACTACACGGTAACCGCCCTCAGATAGGCCTTCGGCATCGGCGACCTTGGCGCAGACGCGCAACAGGTGGCCGAGCAGTTCGGCGTCCTCGGCCATAGCGTGAGAAAGACTGACGATCGCTTTACGTGGAATGACCAGCACATGAACCGGCGCTTTTGGAGAAATGTCGCGAAAAGCGATTGCGTGTTCGTCTTCATAGACGAGGTCAGCGGAAACTTCGCCTCGCAGGATCTTGCCAAAGACGGTGTCGTTCACGAGCTTTCTGAGGGGCTCGAGCTCTGCTCTATCACCAAGCTCCAGCTTTCTAGATCGAGCTCCTCGGATTCTTCGCGAAGGAGTACTGGGATTTCGTCTCGTATGGGGTATCGAAGGCGCGTTTCGGGGTCAGTCGAAACGAGCCAATCTCCCTTCTGTACCAGGGGCTTGCGGCTCACCGGGCAGCATAAGAGCGCAAGGAATTCGGGGTCTAATTCGACCATGTCTTCATGATAGGCCCAACCGGAGCTCTGGGGAATCCCGATAGCTCTGCGTAGAATCTTCATAATATCCTCAAGCCCTTCATACGCTCTGAGCTTACTGTTCCACCCGTGGCCAAGAAGACCCTCCTTCTAGTCGAGGATGATGACGACCTCCTTGAAGTCCTCCGCCTAACCTTTGAGGCGGAGGGCTTTCGGTGTTTGGTTGCGGACAACGGCGAGGATGCGCTCACGCTCTGCCGCCGTCACGGGCCCGACCTTGTAATTCTCGATTTAATGCTTCCAGGCATCGACGGGATTGAAGTGTGTACTGAAATCAAGCGGGACCGAGCCTTGTCGCGGACCCCTATCTTGATGTTGACCGCCAAGTCAGAGGAAAGCGATGTAGTTCTTGGTCTTGGCGTAGGCGCTGATGACTATGTGACGAAGCCAGCTCGCCCGCGTGAGCTGGTAGCCCGTGTTCGCAACATTCTTCGCCGTCCTCTTGCGAGTGATTCTGTTATTGCCGACCAGGTTGTTTCGGTCGGCGGGGTTGTAATCGACCCTACCCGATTTGAGGTACGCGCAGGCGACCTGGCCATTCGACTGACGCCAGCTGAGTTCAAACTACTACAAGTCCTTGCGGAATCTCCCGGGCGAGTTTTTCGTCGCGGAGATTTACTAGATTCGGTGGTTGGGCCAGGCACAGTTGTTACGGAGCGGAACATCGATACTCATGTAAAATCTTTGCGGAAGAAACTTGGGGGTCATGGGGATCTGATCGAGACCGTGCGCGGGGTCGGATACCGCTTCACAGACGAGGCCACGTGAGCTGGATCTTGGGGGCACTTTCCGCGATCTGCGGAGGTTACGCGATTCGTCAGCGGATCGTGAGCTCACGTGCGCAAAAGCAGTTGGGCTTACTCACGATGCGCCGTGAATCGATGCGCCGTGTGCTCGAGCACCTAGATGAGGGCGCGCTGTTGCTGGGCAGTAGTGGGGAGGTGCTGTATTCCAATGCGGCCGCATTGCATCTGTTGGGCGCGGAACCGCGGCGTGAAGGTGAACTGATAACGCTAGACCGGCTCACTGGAAGTGCAGCCATTCTTGAAGCGGTTGCTGCACATCGTGGCGGGACTGAGCGCCGCGTGGTTATGGCGGAGGCCGAAGATCAGGAGTCTTTTGCGCTGGAACTTACTGTGGCGCCTGCGGGGCCAGAGCGATTGCTGTTGGTGCTGCGCGATGTGCGCGAATCGGCGGCGGTTGAACGGAAGCGCCGCGACTTTGTTGCGAATGCTTCGCACGAACTGAAGACGCCGATCGCAGCCTTATTCGGCATACTCGACTTGATAGATATAGTTTCGGAAGAGAAGCGCCAAGAGTTGATGGAGCGCGCTCGCCGCAACGCTTTCAGCTTGGCGGAGATGACAGAGGATCTGCTTGGCATCGCGCGCGCAGAAGACCCTGACTGGCGCCCTCTGCCAGTTACTATTTCACTAGCGGAGGCTGTCGAGGAAGTCGTTGCTTCCGCAGAGCAGATTGCTGAAGGCAAAGGCCTCGTGCTGTCGGTTGAGATTGCGGATCGCCCACTCGAGCTCGAGGTGGACCCCACCAGCTTCAAGACGGTATTGCGCAACTTAGTGCAAAACGCGATCAACTACACGCCAGAGGGCAGCGTGCAGGTACGCCTTACGCATGACATTGGGATTGGCGCGCGCGTCGAGGTAGAAGACACTGGCCCGGGTATCGATCCAGAAGTTCTTCCCCACATTTTCGAACGCTTCTTTCGCGGAGATCCTGCGCACAGCCGCGCTACAGGCGGGACAGGCCTCGGCTTGTCTATTGCGCGGAATCTGGTTAATCGCATGGGCGGAAGAATCGCTGTAGAAAGCCGTTGCGGGGAAGGGACCTTGTTCTGGGTGGAGCTGCCAGAGAAGCCTTCAAACCCTCTTCCTGGCTCAGTGGCGGTGGGCGGTCGCTAGCAGGCGCCCTTTCCCAGCTTTTCCGGCAAGTTCCATTCCGCCTTCACTTTTCTCACACAAAAGGTGGGTAACTTTTGTGCGCCCCCAACGCGGAGGCCTACAAATGAACAAGTTTTTCCACCGAGGTGTAGCAGCCATTTTTTCCGCTTCATTCCTTATGGGCCTTGCTTCTGCTCAGCAGATGAAAGTCGATAAGGAGCTTCCGAGCTTTAAGCCGACGCCTAACGTTAAATACGAGGGTCGCCTGAGCGCGGTCGGGTCTGACACCATGATTAATGTAATGAACCTCTGGGGCGAAGCTTTTAAGAAGCATCACCCCGAGGTGCGCATTCAAGTCGAAGGCAAGGGATCTAGTACGGCTCCTCCAGCTTTGATCGAAGGCACTTCGCAGTTTGGCCCGATGAGCCGTGCGATGAAAGATGCCGAAAAAGACGCCTTCATCAAGAAGTTTGGTTACGAGCCATTCCCGGTTCGCACCTCATTGGATGCGCTGGCAGTTTTCGTTAACAAAAATAATCCGGTTGCCAGCATGACGATGGAGCAAGTCGACGCCATTTTCTCGAAGGCTCGCAAGCTGGGGCACGGTGAAGATATCACCACTTGGGGCCAGCTTGGCCTAGGTGGGGACTGGTTTGCCGCCCGGCTTTCTCTCTACGGGCGCAACTCGGCTTCGGGCACCTATGGGTACTTCAAGAAAGTTGCCCTGGGGAAGGGTGACTACAAGGACACCGTTAAAGAGCAGCCGGGCTCGGCTGGCGTCGTTAACTCAATCTCGAGCGATGAGTTCGGCGTTGGCTATTCGGGAATCGGTTACCTGACCTCAAGTGTGCGCGCCGTACCACTTTCGGTAGACGGAGAAGAGTACTTTGAGGCCAGCCTGGCTAACGTAGTTTCGGGGGATTACCCACTTGGTCGATTCTTGTACGTTTACATAAATAAGAACCCAAAAAAGGCGCTTGATCCAGTTCAGGCGGAGTTCCTTCGCTTTGTGTTTTCGAAAGAAGGCCAGGAGATCGTGATCAAGTCGGGTTACCTGCCGATTACCGCGGGCGTTGCTGAGAGAGAGTGCAAGAGCCTGGGGATTCCCTTCCAGCGTTCCAAGAAGACAAAACTAAAGCCTCTGCAAGCCTCGGCCAAGAGCCCGATCTAGCCTGGATAGCCGAGGCCGCACTTCCTAGGCTTCGCTCCATATATGGACAAACGTAGGCTCGCTGACCGCATTGCCGCCCAAGTCGTAAGCTTGGGCGGATTTGGCGTTGGGATAGCGGTGTTTTTCATCGCTTTTTACCTCATTAAAGAGGCGGCGCCGCTTGTGGGGAAGCCCAAGCTCGGCTCGGGGGGTCCGGCCATTTCTGCACCTCCTGCGATGATTGGTGGGGCCGAGCTCTT
>JAKVCF010000065.1 GCA_022447335.1 Planctomycetota bacterium
GCTGCGCGCATGAATGAAGGTGTTGACGTGATCGTCCTCAGTGGCGATGGCGATCGATTCTTCTGCTCAGGGGCTGACATTTCAATGCTGAACGAGGTTACCCCGCACTGGAAGTACAGCTTTTGCCTGCATGCAAATGAGACCATGCTCCGGCTGGAGCACACGCCCAAGCTGACCATCGCCGCACTGAATGGACACTGCGTCGGGGGAGGGCTTGAGGTGGCGCTTGCTTGCGATTTGCGCTGGATGCGCGCTGACCCGGTAGAAGGCAAGGGCTACAAGATCGGTCTGCCCGAAGTGAAGCTCGGCGTACTACCGGGCACGGGCGGCACCCAGCGCCTTGGGCGTCTGCTTGGCCAGTCACGCGCATTGGAAATGATGGTCGATGCGACGCTTTGCGGCCCCGAGCGCGGCCAGGAGTTGGGCCTGGTGCACCGCATCTTCGATCATGGCGATTTCGTCCAACAGGTGCAGGAGGCGGCGCGTGGTTATTGCAGCCCACGAATGGCGCCGCTCGCGATTGGCAACATCAAGCGTGCGGTGCAATCCGGTTGTGGGCTGCCGCTCGAATCGGGCCTGGCGCTCGAACGCGAACTGCAGCAGCGGCTCTTCGAGAGTGACGACGCGAAAGAGGGCATTGCCGCCTTCGTCGAAAAACGCGCTCCTGCCTTTGAGGGCCACTAGCTGGCAGGAAGGGCTTGATCGCTATCTGGGCCACGCGCAGCTGCTTGAGCGGCTGGGCGGTGGTAACTAGGGCATCGCGCGGCGCGGATAGAATTCGCGCCATGCGTGCAGTCCGCGTCCACGAACACGGCGACTACGAGGTCCTGCGCCTCGAAGAGATCGCCACTCCCGAACCCGGGCCCGGCGAGGTCCGGATTCGTGTGGCCTGGAGCGCACTGAATCACCTCGATACTTGGGTACGTCGCGGGGTTGAGGGCCACAAGTTCCCGCTACCGATTACCCCGGGCTGCGACTTCAGCGGTGTGGTCGATGAGGTGGGCGCCGGAGTCGTCGGCGTCGAACCTGGGTTGCGCGTCGCAGTCGCACCGGGCTTCGGTTGCGGGCAATGCCGTCGCTGCGGCGCTGGTCAGCAGAACCTGTGCGCGCGATACGGGATCTACGGCGAGACGACGGATGGCGGCAATGCCGAGTTTGCGGTGGTGCGAGCGGAGAACCTGCTACCGGTGCCTAATGAGTTTTCGCTCGATGTCGCCGCGGCCTTTCCGCTGACCTATTTGACCGCTTGGCACATGGTGGTCACGCGCTGCGGCGTGCAAGCGGGGGATCGCGTGCTGATCCACGCGGCTGGTTCGGGTGTGAGCGCTGCGGCGACACAGATCGCGCGTCTGCACGGGGCGCGAGTTTTCGTGACGGCCGGCACCGACGAGAAGGTGGCTCGCGGGCTGGAAAACGGAGCTGAGGCCGGCTGCAACTACCGTAAAGAGGATTGGGCTAAGGCGGTTAAAGCCTGGGCAGGTCGCGATGGGGTGGACATCATCGTCGATCACGTGGGGAAGGACACGCTTCCCAAAGGAGTGTGGCTACTGGCGCGAGGTGGACGGGTTGTCACCTGCGGAGTGACCTCGGGAGCCCAGATGGAGCTCCACTTTGCGCCTCTTTTCTTCAAAACCCTATCGATCTTGGGGAGTACGATGGGCGGACTTGGAGAGCTGAAGCAGATTTCCGATCTGGTTTTCTCCGGCACTTTACAGCCGATCATTGACAGTCGATTCACGCTGGATCAGATTGCTGAGGCGCATCAGCGCATGGGCGATCGCCAGGTATTCGGCAAAATTTGTTTACAGGTTGATCCATCACTCTCCTAGATTTTACGCGCTGAATCCATGCGATATCTCTTGCTACTTGCTCTGACTTTTTTCATTTTCACGCCGACTGCGTCCGCGGTTCAAGATGTGCTACCTATTCCGGATCCCCAGCAGGAGGAGGCTCCCCAGATTGAGGAGAAGGCGACTGATGCAATGTTTCCGACCTGGATTAAGCATGGAAAAGGAGATTCGGCCAAGACGCACCATCTAGCTGGGATGGGTGTGCGCAAGAAGACCGTCTTCCGTGTCAAGGTCTATGCTTTCGGCTTCTATCTTGATTCGTCCGCTGCGGCGAAGATTATCCAACCTCTGGTCGGCCGCAAGATGAAGGTGATGATGAAGGACGGTGCACTTGAAAAAGCACTGCTTGACGATAGCTATGGCAAGACTTTGCGTTTGGTTATGGCGCGTACAGTCGACGCTGAGGACATGGCTGAGGCCTTTGACGAATCGCTCAAATTGCGGATCAAAGATTCGACGGCCAAGCTCTCTGATGAGGAGAAGAAGGCTGCTAACAAGGCCTTGACGAAGTTCCGCGGGTACTTCAAAGATCCAGCGAAAGAGGGGCAGGTTCTCGAGTTCAGTTGGCTGCCTAGCGGGCGCCTGCTGACTACGATCGATGGGAAGGTTTTACCCGAGATTAAGAACTTTGCCCTTTGCCACGCGCTATTCCATATTTACGTGGGCAATGATCCGATTTCGGAATCAGGCAAGGAGGCAATATTGAATGGTCTCCCAGCGGCTTTGAAGGTTGGTCAGGCGAAGAAGCAGTAGCGCTGCGTCGGTGCGTTAGAATGGACAGGATGGAGTTCATTGCCGCCTTCTTCATTTTCATGTTCGCTGTTGCGGGCATGGCTGTGGGCGTGATCTTCAGTGATCGCAAGCTCCAAGGTTCCTGTGGTGGGGTGGCCGCTGACGGTAACACGCTGAGTGACTGTCTTTGCGAGCGGAAGAAAAAGGACATGTGCGCCTCCGACGAGGGCAACGAGCTGATTAAGGTTGCTGAGATGGGTTGGCCTAAACGTAAGCTGCACAGCCCCCCTAAGTCGTCTGGCTCTGGTGTCGGCTCGATCGAGGTCTAGCGGTTTGGCCGATCGGCGATGAGGAGTTCGTATCCTTCCGTCGCGACTTCGCGGTAGCTGCCATTTTCGGTGCGGAGTTGAAAGCAGATTTCCAGTCCGGCCTTTCTCGCTAGCGAGAGTCCTTCAACGGGTCCGAGCACCATTAATGCCGTTGCCCAAGCGTCGGCAGTGGCGCAATCGCGCGCAACCACGGTCACCGATGCGGGTGGATCAGCTAGTGGCCAGCCGGTGCGTGGATCGATGATGTGAGAGAAAGCGAAGTCGTCGATGGCCCGCCGATTGCGGGAATCGCCACTCGTGGCAACGGCCTTCCAAGGTTGCGTTGTTTTGAGTGTTAGGACTTGATTAATCACTTTTGGTGCGCCTGGATATTCTGCTGGGGCTTCGATGCCAATGCGCCACGGTTCTGCATCGCTACGTGTTCCAAACAGGCAAATCTCGCCTCCGACTTCGATTAGGCCACCTGTCGCACCTTGCTCTTCTGCAAGCATTTTGACTTGGTCGGCGGCCCATCCCTTGGCGAAGGCGCTGAGGTTGATCTGCAGGCCTTGCGCTGTTTTGATCACACGCACCGTGTCTTCAACGGTGGAGAGTGTGTAGCCATCCCATCCCATGTGTGTGAGCGCGGCCTCGATATCCTCCTCGGAAGGTATGGGCTGTTCGCGTTGCTTTCCAAATCCCCACAGGGTGACCAAAGGCTGGACTGTGGGGTCGAAGGCACCGTCGGTGTCCTTCGCAAGTTCTTGCGCACGAAGTAGAGCTTGCTGGACTATCAGGCCCACTGCGAACGGATCGCCTGCGGCGTTGAGTCGCATCAGCTCTGACGTGGGGTCCCAAGTAGTCAGCGCATCTTCGATTGTGTCGAGCTTAGCTTGGAAGAGATCTTCCCAGTCGAGTTTGGGGTCGGCGCCATGCAGACTTACGCTCCATGTTGTCCCCATAGTGGGGCCTTGGAGGTGGAGGGTTTGGCCTTCTTCGCTCATGTCAGGAGGGAGATCCTCGCGACAGGAGAGGGTCCAGGTCAGCGTGAGCAGTCCCAAAGCGAAAAGGGGGAAGGCAAGCTTGCGCTTACCTTCCCCAAGTTCGAGTGCTTCCAAGGTCATCCTCCGAAGTCGTCAAGACGGATCATCTCGGGATCGACGCCTAGGTCATCGAGCATCTTCAGTACAGCCGCATTCATCATCGGTGGGCCACACAGGTAGTACTCGATGTCTTCCGGAGCGGAGTGTTTTAACAGGTAGTTGTCGAGTACCACTTGGTGGATGAATCCGGTGTAGCCTTCCCAATTATCTTCGGGTAGCGGTTCGGACAGAGCGATATGCCACTCGAAGTTCTCGCGGGACTGCTGCAGTTCGTCGAAGTCCTCGGTGTAAAACATCTCGCGAGCGGAGCGTGCACCGTACCAGTAAGTGATTTTTCGATCGGTGTTGTCGGTCTTCAGCAGGCGCATAATATGCGAGCGGAGTGGCGCCATGCCGGCGCCTCCGCCAATGAACATCATCTCGCGTTGGGTTTCTTGAATGTGAAATTCTCCAAACGGTCCAGAGATGATGACCGTGTCGCCTGGCTTGCAGTCGAAGATGTAAGAAGACCCCTTTCCGGGGGGGATGCCCTCGGTGCGCGGTGGCGGGGTTGCGATGCGCACGTTGAGCATGACGATGTCGTCGCCCTCATCTGGGTAGTTCGCCATCGAGTATGCGCGTTCAACGGTCGCGTTCGTGACCGATCGGTTCTCCCAGATGTTGTAGTTGTCCCAGTCTTCGCGGTATTCCTTTTCGACTTCGAAGTTCTTGAAGTCGACGTTGTGCGGTGGAATTTCGATTTGGATGTAGTCGCCTGAAACGAAGTCAATCTTTTCGCCTTTAGGCAGACGAACCTTGAATTCTTTGATGAAGGTGGCGACGTTGTGGTTCGAAACAACTTCGCATTCCCACTTCTGGACATTGAAGACCGACTCATCGACGCGGATTTTCATGTCCTGCTTGACCTTTACTTGGCAAGCAAGGCGCCATTTTTCCTTCGCTTCGCCGCGGGAGATGTGTCCCTCTTCAGTGGGGAGGAGGCTGCCTCCGCCCTCGTCGATCTGGACGAGGCATTGAGCGCATGTGCCGCCACCACCACAGGCGGAAGGTACGAAGACTTTCTGAGCGGCTAGGGTCGCGAGCAGCGTGCCGCCTGGAGTTGTCTGGACAGGTTCTGAGTCGTTGCCATTGATCACGATGTCGACATCACCCGAAGCCACAAGCTTCGATTTGGCACCGAGCAGGATGAATACCATGGCAAGTACGACGATGCAGAACATCGCGACGCCGAGGACGATGGTTTCCATTTCCTATTTGATCAGAGAGAGATGCCGCCGAAGATCTGGAAACCCAGAGCCATCAGGCCGGTGGTAATGAAGGTGATGCCTAGGCCGCGCAGTGGGCTAGGTACCTGCGAGTACTTCAGTCGCTCGCGAATTGCAGCCAGTGCGACCATAGCAATGAAGAAGCCAAAGCCGGAGCCGAGTGCGAAAGGAATGGACTCGGCAAGGGTGTACTCGCGTTGCACCATGAAGAGAGACGACCCGAGGATTGCGCAGTTCACCGCGATTAGGGGTAGGAACACGCCTAGGCTCGCGTAGAGCGAGGGCGAGAACTTGTCGATCGCCATTTCGACGATTTGCACCATTGCGGCGATCACTGAGATATAGGCGATCAGGCCTAGGAAGCTCAAGTCTGCTTCAGGGAAACCGGCCCACTCAAGCGCGCCGTCTTTGAGTAGCTTGTCGTATATCAGCTGGTTGATCGGTGTGGTAATGCCAAGTACGAAGATGACAGCCAGGCCAAGGCCGACCGCTGTTTCAACTTTCTTTGACACGGCCAGGAAGGAGCACATGCCGAGAAAGAAGGCCAGGGCCATGTTCTCAACGAACGCAGCCTTCAAAAACAAGTTGATGTACTCGACCATCAGTTCGTTTCCTCTTGCATGCTCGGGCTAATCCAACGTTGGATCCAGATGATGAATCCGATGATGAAGAAGGCGCCTGGTGAGAGGACCATGATGCCGTTTGGGTTGTACCAACCACCATTGTTGACGGTCGGCATGATTTCAAATCCCATGATGTTTCCGGAGCCGAAAAGCTCACGGAAGAAGGCCACCACGATGAGGATGAGCGAGTAACCCAGCGAGTTGCCCAAGCCGTCAATGGCCGATGGGCCTGGGGGATTAGCCATGGCAAATGCCTCAGCTCGACCCATCACGATGCAGTTCGTGATGATTAAGCCGACAAAGACTGAAAGTTGTTTTGACGCTTGGTAGACAAAGGCTGCGAGCACTTGGTCGGCAATGATCACCAGCGAGGCAATGACGGCTAGCTGGGTAATGATGCGGATGCTCGGTGGAATTTTGTTGCGAAGCAACGAGATGATGACGTTGGATGACGTCATCACAAAAGTCAGTGCGCCCGCCATCACAAAAGCAATTTCGAGCTTGGTCGTCACCGCGAGTGCCGAGCAGATGCCCAGCACCTGCAAGGTGATCGGGTTGTTGATGTGCAGGGGATCGATCAGGATTTTCTTGGAGTTACTCATTTGTGCCTCCGCTGATCGCTTGACGGATGTTGCCCAGGGCCTTGCCGTAGGCTTGGTCGCTGAACCAGAACTCGAGCATGAACGTTACGGCAACCGAGGTAATCGTTGAACCCGATATTCCGTCGACCTGTGTTGTCTCGTCGACGACTTTTCCGTTCTTCACGACTTCTACTAGTAGCTCACCTTCGGCGGTCAGACCTTTCTTGCCTGGCCAATGAGCTAGCCAGCGTGGGTTCTCGACTTCGCCGCCCAGGCCGGCAGTCTCCTTCTGCTCGTAGTAGATGATCCCGACGACTT
Source organism: Planctomycetota bacterium (assembly GCA_022447335.1). Taxonomy (GTDB): domain Bacteria; phylum Planctomycetota; class UBA1135; order UBA1135; family UBA1135. The sequence continues at coordinate 6,781 of JAKVCF010000065.1, forward strand.
CGTCTAGTTCCGGCTTCAGGCATAAGAAGCCATACAGAGTTGACCACAGGCCGTTTCCATAGATAGGGAAGGCCACGCACTCCTTGCCCGGCGTCCGGATCAGATAGATTAACTGTTTCTCAGCGATCGTCTTGATCGCAGCCTTCTTGGCCCAGTTGCCCTCAGTCTTCTTGTTAAGACCCTTTGCTTTAGCATCCTTGCGCGGGTCGATTTTCATCGTTTCCGGATCGAAGACCATGAGATTGCCGGTATTGGTGTCAACTACTACGGTTTCGATGTTCTCGAAGTAGGTTGCGATCTCCTCCGGGGTGGGCTGGTCTTCGCGTTCGATCAGTCCGGCCACGCGCAGGACCATGGTCCGCTTGTCCAGCAGCTTGTTTGCGTCCTGCGTCTCTTTGAGGCTGACGGCGATTGTCGATACGACCAGCGAAAGTGCCAAGCACAGCGTGGCTGCGAACAGGACGATGTAGCGGTTACTGAAGTTCAAGTCGTTGCTCCCGTCGCTTGATGTTGGCCTTGACAACGTAGTAATCGATCGTTGGCGCAAACACGTTCATGAAAATGATGGCGAGCATGACGCCTTCGGGGTATGCCGGATTAAATACCCGGACAAGAACCGTGAGCGCGCCGATCATGAATCCATAGATCCAGCGCCCAGTATTGGTGGAGGCTGCTGATACCGGATCGGTTGCCATGAAGACCATGCCAAAGGTGAAGCCGCCCGTGACCAGGTGCCACTGCCAACCAACTCGCATGTAGTCGTTCACCGCAACTGCGTTGAAGAGCAGCGTGGTTAGTACCATGCCGAGGAACATTGAGAGCATGATGCGCCAACTTCCAACCTTGCTTAGGATCAGGAAGGCGGCGCCAATCAGGCAGGCCAGGGTTGAGGTTTCACCCATTGAGCCTGGGGCCCAGCCGATGAAGTAATCCCACCAAGTGAGGACCTCACCGGTGGGGGCGGTAAGTGCTTCAGGCGCAACTCCGTTGTAGAACTGGGCCAGCGCAGTCGTTCCCGAGACGCCGTCCGTCCAGCCTTCGCGGTTGGCGATCCAGACGTTGTCTCCCGAGATCTGGCCGGGGTAAGCGAAGAATAGGAATATGCGACCTGTTAGTGCTGGGTTCAGCACATTGAAGCCGGTGCCACCAAAGATCTCCTTGCCAACTAGCACGCCAAAGGCAATGCCGAGGCCGACTTGCCAGAGGGGAATGTCCGGTGGAAGAATCAGTGGGAAGAGTAGCGAGGTGACGAGGAACCCTTCGTTGATTTCGTGCTTGCGCACTATGGCGAAGATGGCTTCAATGAGGCCGCCAACTGCGAGTGTGGTGATGTAGACCGGAAGGAAGTGCCAGGCGCCGGCGAGGATCGACTCGATCATGCCGGGGGTGTCTGTGCCGATTGCCCTTAATTCCTGGAGACCAGTATTCCAGAAGGCCATTAGTGTCGCCGGGATCAGTGCGATCACGACGGTCATCATGAGGCGCTTCATGTCAATCCCGTCGCGCACGTGTGCGCCCGCCTTTGAGCTGTGTCCCGGCGTATACATGAAGCTGTCCGCAGCTTCATACAGTGGATACCATTTCTCGAGCTTTCCACCCTTCTCAAAGTTAGGGGCGATTTTGTCGAGTTGCTTACGTAGGAACTTCACGGATCAGCCTTCCTTCTCGATGGTAGTAAGCATGTCGCGGAGTAGCGCGCTGTAGTCAGTTTTCGACGCGCATACGTACTCGCACAGGGCGAGGTCTTCCTCAGCAAGTTCGAGTGCGCCGAGTTTCTCGCAACCTTCTAGATCGCGACTGACCAGCGCGCGTAGTAGTTGCGTTGGCAGGATGTCGAGCGGCATGACCTCTTCATAAGATCCAATCGGCACGATCGCGCGGTGTGATCCATTGGTATCGGTGTCGTAGGCGTAATCTTTCTTTACGAACTTGCTGAACACGGTGTTGGTGACCGTGTGGGTTTTTGAGAAGGGGTTCATCCAATCAAGGAAGCGGCGCTTGGGCGCATCGCTCAAGACGCTGACCTGGTTCGTATAGCGGCCGAGGTAGCCGACTTCGTCACCCGGTTGTGCGATGTGACCGTCGAGTACCGAGCCATTGATGTAGCGAGCTTCTGTGACTTCGGACAAGCCGGCGCAAAGCTCACTGATAGCGGCGCCCTTTTGGGTACGTACCAACTGTGGCTGACGTAGGGCCGGACCAACCAATGCCACGACGCGATCAGTTGGGATTCTTCCGGAGGTCAGGAATTCGCCGATGTCCGCTACGTCTTGTGCGCCGATGTGCCAGACTTCGCGGTTCGGGCCTACCGGGTAAAGCATGTGAATATGAGTGCCGACATTGCCGGCTGGGTGTGGGCCTTGGACTTCCTTATGCTCGACGCCCTTGCATAAGAGATCGTTCCAATCGTTGCCAGTTGAGCACAGATAGGTCTTAGGTGTAAGGCGCGCCAGCGCATTCAGGCCAGCCGTAAAGTGAGTCTCGCGACCGCGGATCAGTTCGCGTGGGTCGGCAGCAAGCGGGCGGGTGTCGGTCGCAGTTACGAACAGTGCGGCTGGCAGGTCCGCTGGGTTAGCTACGCCCTCGAAGGGGCGGCGACGCAGCCCGGTCCAAAGTCCCGAGCGACACAGCGCATCGATCAGACTGTCGGTCGAGGCGTGGGCTGGGTCGAGCGGACTGAAGCCGTCAACTTGGGTGTTCTGACCATCCGGCTGGATGACGATGGCCAGCAGAGCGCGGCGTGCACCACGGTGGATCGCGGCGATCTCGCCCGAAGCCGGAGCAGTGAAAAGCACTTTCTCTGACCGCTTGTCGAGTGCTAGGGGAGTGCCGACCTGAACGGCATCTCCGACCTCCACTAGCAGGCGTGGCTTGATGCCGACAGCCTCCTGCGGAAGGATGGCAACTTGCTTGATCCGAGGTCCTGCGAGGATCTCGTGGGAGCTCAGGCCTCCCGAAATCGGCAGGTTGAGACCTCGCTTGGTCTTGATCGCGGACATGGCTTCTGTCGAGACAAGGGAAGCAGGGCCCGTCCGGGCAGACCCTAGCCACTGCTTTCGTTTGGCAGGGTGTCCGGACGAAGTGGAAGATTCTAAGGCACCCGGCCCAGTCGGGCGACAGCAGCCACCTCAAAATGCTTGCGATCTCGTAGTAAAAACAAGGTCTGGTGCGGTCGAGCGGGTGATCGAAGGTGAATGAGGGCATTTCTGAATCCACGACAGGAAGGCCCTTGGGATTTGTGCTCACTTGTCGCAAAATAGATTTGCCAATGAGAGATTCCGTCATTACCGCCGCCTTGCTCTTCGCTGCTGGTCTGGCTTTCGGTCAGTTCGGCCGGCCAAGCTCGGAACCCGTTTCAGCTCAAGCGGCTTACCTGGGGATATCGGAATGGTCGAGCGGGGCGGATCCAACTCTGCAGGCGATTTCGGACGCAACTGCCAAGCTTGCGGCGCGGGTACTGAACGCAACCGTGCACTTCGAGGCCACGCGTCGCACCGCTGAAGAAGGCTTTTCTGCTGGGACGGGGTCAGGCTTTGTACTCGACAAGGTGCGCGGCATCGTCGTGACCAATAACCATGTGGTTGGTGGTCCAGACGCTGTGGTGGAAGTGCGGTTGCACGACGGTCGCGAGTTTGATGGCATCGTGCTAGGTGCTGACCCCAAGACCGACATCGCCGTGGTTCAGATTCCCGAAGGCGAGGCTATGAGTGAACTTGTATGGGGAGACAGTGATGCGCTGGTCCCGGGCACCTGGGTCATGGCAGTGGGCAACCCGTTGGGCGAATTGGGTACTATCTCGACCGGGGTCGTCTCGGGTTTGAATCGTACGCCTGATCTTCCGGACATTCGGTACGAGAACTTCCTGCAGTTTGACGCTTATATTGACCGCGGCTCATCGGGTGGGCCGCTGGTCAACATGGCGGGCGAGGTGATTGGCATCAATACGGCTATTGCGGGCCAAGTCTGGCAGGGCGCGGGTTACGCGGTGCCATCCTCGATGGCCTCCTCAATCGTGCAGAGTCTGATCCAAAACCAGCGTGTCCGCCGCGGTTACTTGGGGGTAAATCCTGCGCCGGTTTCGGCTTCGGACGCGGAGCAAGTTGGTCTGAGCCGTCCGTACGGCGCGCGCGTGCGCAGCGTCACGCCAGACTCGCCGGCTGACGAGGCAGGGCTGCGTCGAGGCGACATCATTCTTTCCGTGAACGGAAAAGAAGTGGCTTCGGCTGCGGACCTGCGTGCTCGGGTCAGCACCACGCCGCCGGGCACCTCGGTCAAAGTGCGCGTCTGGCGCGACGAGCGACCGATGACGCTGCGGGTGGTCTTGGGAGAACTGGCTGAATAGGCTGCAGCCGACTACGGTCAAAGGCGACTGTATGCCCCCCGGTTTTTACGTTTTTGACATGCCTGGCATGACTCCAGAAACACTCCAGCCATAACGAAAAGATCGCGAGAGCCCTCCCCAGAGCCCTCGCGTTTCTCTCCCCCTTCGTTTCTCCCCTAGGTGAAACTTAGGTCGCACATCTATAGGACAGAGCTGAGGGAGAGGTAACCCGGTTTTCTAGATTTTCACCGACATCCCTGCGGCTTCGAGTAGCTCAGCCGGGAGATTCATGTTTTCGATGCCGTAGAACTCGATCACGTTATTCCAGACAAGTCGTTGAATATCGGCGCGTGCGCAGCCTTGGCTCTCGAGCAATGCCGCAGTCTTGGGCACGTTGAGTGGATCTGCGTCACCCCAGTCAGCGCTCGAGTTGAGCATCATGCGTTCGGTTCCGAACTCTTTGAAAATGTAGACAAAGCGATCAGGCGTGAGCTTGGTGTTTGGGTAGACGGTGTGGCCCGCCCAATAGCCTCGGTCGAGGATCATCTTGGTGGTTTCTTCGGTCGAGTGGTCGACGATCACCCGGCTCGGATCGATGCCCAGATCGTCGATCACGTCCATAGTGCGTTCGGTGCCGCGCGCTTTATCGCGGTGAGGAGTGTGAACCATCACCGGCATATTTCGCTCGATTGCCATGTTGATCTGGCGGATCATCGCGTCTTCCTCTTCCGGAGTGATCGCGTCGTAACCGACCTCGCCAACTCCGAGCACATTCGGGTGGTCGAGGAAATCGGGCAGTATTTCGAGCACCGGCTCACGGACCCTGTCGT
>JAKVCF010000066.1 GCA_022447335.1 Planctomycetota bacterium
GCTGGGCTGTTATGTCTTCGGCCTCGCCGGAGGTATCGCCTCGACCATCACCGCAAGTAGCTTCCTAGTCGCTATGTGGTCCTGGTCTATGGCCAAGGGCCTGAGCGTGCAACAGATCACCAGCGAGCAAATCGCATCGATCTCTCTGGCTTTGAACTTCGGCGCCATTGCGGTAGCGCTCGTGATCTGCCGCGATTGGCAAGAGAACCTAAAGCGACTTGCTGAACGCAGCCGCTTTACCGAAGCAGGCTTCGGCAACGCGCTGAAGAGCTTGCATGACGCCTGCATGATGATTCAGCTCGACCCGGATGTACCTAAGGGCTTCCGCATTATCTATCAAAACGCCTCTGCCGATCGGGTTATGGAATCGCTCGAGCGACAAGAGATCGGTTTGGTCGACGCCATTCCGATACGCGCCTATGCACGGATGGCAACTTTCCTGCGCAGCCGCAAGGAAAACGATGTCAAGTTCGTTGAGCGTGGCATCATCCACCCCGTCACAGGCCATACATACGACGTAACAATCACCGGATGGGAAGATCAGGCCGTGATCTCGATGCACGACGTAAGTGAGCACGCCGAACTTGAAGAGCGCCTACGCCTCGCCTCCGAAGAAGCCCGTGCGGCCAGTCAGGCGAAGAGCGACTTCTTAGCCAATATGAGCCATGAAATCCGGACGCCAATGAACGGCATCTTGGGCATGACAGAGCTGGCCCTAGATACGAGACTCGACTCGGAGCAACGTGGCCACCTTGAGACCGTGAAACGCTGCTCAGAGAGCATGCTCGAACTGCTCAATGACATCCTCGACTTATCGAAAATTGAAGCCGGCCGCCTCGAACTCGAAACTATCGATTTCAGCCTGCGCAGTATGCTGGAAGATGTACTCGACAACTTGGCGACTAAGGCAGGTGAGAAGAATCTTGAATGGAACGCTTTCGCGCGCTTCGATGTACCCGACATGGTAGTCGGCGACCCAACTCGCCTCCGGCAGGTGCTAATCAACCTTACTGGCAACGCAATCAAATTCACCGATGAGGGCGAAGTGGCCGTTGAGGTTTCACTAGTCGAACTCAAGAACTGCGCCGCCAAATTGCGCTTTGACGTGCGCGATACCGGCCTGGGTCTGACCCCTGAAGAACGCCAGCGCCTGTTCCACAAGTTCTCGCAAGCCGACACCTCGACGACACGTAAGTTTGGCGGCACCGGTCTAGGCCTAGCAATCTCGAAGCAACTGGTAGAGCAGATGGGCGGCACGATCGGTGTCGACTCGGTCTCCGGCAAAGGTTCAGACTTCTGGTTCGAGCTCACTCTACCGATCAGCCCACAACAAAGCGGTCTAGACGCTCCGCCAGATGCGCTTGTCGGCCTGCGTGTACTCGCCGTCGACGATACAGCGACCAACTTGCGCGTGCTGTCCGCTCAACTGCGCGCCCTCGGATGCCGCTACGAAACGACTTCGAGCCCCAATAAAGCGCTAACAATGCTCGGAGAAGCTGCGCAAGCCAAGGATGCTTTTCAGTTGCTACTCACCGACAAGCTGATGCCAGGGATGGATGGTCCAGCACTGGCAGAAAAAATACGCGAGAACGAAGCGCTTTCCGATCTGCACCTGGTACTCCTGAGCTCTTACAACGAACGCGAAGCCGACTCGACCTGCGAACAAGATTTCGACCGGCGCCTGAACAAGCCGCTCAAACTACCAGCTCTGCGCAGTGCTCTACTCAACCTACTGTGCGGTGAAAGTGAATCCGAGATAATCGAGCCCGAATCTGGCAACACCCAAAAAGCCATGAGCGGTAATTCGAAGTCGATTGAGACCATGAATTCGAATGTACGCTGGCGCGGGCGTGTGCTGCTGGCTGAAGACAACTCAGTCAACCAGAAGATCACAAAACGAATGCTCGAGAAGGCCGGCATCGAAGTCGATGTTGCTAATAATGGCGCCGAAGCGCTGACTCTCGTCGAGAAGAACGACTATGCCATTGTGCTGATGGACTGTCAGATGCCTGAGCTCGACGGCTACGAAGCTACACGCCGTATTCGCAAGCTCCCCCCACCCAAGGACCTCGTGCCGGTGCTTGCTCTCACTGCACACGCTATGGTCGGTGACCGCGAGAAGTGCGAGAAGGCCGGCATGAATGATTACATGACTAAGCCACTACGCAAGGAGGCCTTCTTTGGCATGCTGCGCAAGTGGCTAGCCGTACAGGACGACGACACGCGCGCGGCCTAGGCCCTACCATTTCAAAGACCTGCCACTGACTCAAAATATGGCGAGCTGCAAGATGACAACTTCCAGAAGCCTGGCACCCTTCTCGTGCCTGACGACAAGATTCGCCTCGCCTATCGCCATGACTCAGTCAGCTACGTTGCGTTGGCAGCCGCAATGACCAGAGCCTGAAGTTCGGCGTCACGCTCGGGTTCGATCGTGCGCAGGTCCAGCAACACGCCACCATCCTGCACACGGCCAAACACCCCGGGGCGGCCCATGCGCAGAGCATAGGTAAGCGCATCGACGTCGAGACCCGCGTGCGGCTTGACGAAAACTCCCCAACCAATCAAGTCTCGAACGGGCGCCGCACCGGAGCCCACGCGCCCGGCGGTTTCGATGACCTGTGCATCAACCTGCGCCGCCTGCAGTTGCTGTGCCATTACCTCAGCACGCGGTAGAAGGTCTTCTGCTCGCAGCGCCAACTGGCGTAGTGCAGGCACGCGCCGCAGCGCTGCTTCTTCCCCAAGAGCATGCAAGCTGAGCGTGGCTTCGAGGCCCGCTAACAGTGTCTTGTCTAGGCGCAAGCTGCGCGTCAACATGTCAGAACGCAGCTTCTCGACGAGGGACTTCGGACCGACAATCAAACCGGCCTGCGGCCCTCCCAGCAATTTGTCGCCGGAAAAGGTCACCACATCACAACCGGCCTTGAGAGCCGCGGAAACCGACGGCTCTTCTTCGGCACCTGGTAAACCTGCCCCCTGCAATACACCGGAACCCAAGTCAAAAACAAGAGGCACACCCCGCTCACGGCAAAGCGCCGCGATCTCGTCAGGTTCAGGCTCTCCGACAAATCCGTGCAGTTCGAAATTTGATCGGTGCACGCGCAACACGCAGGCCACATCGGGATCATCCAGAGCCTCGGCATAGTCCTTGAGGTGCACGCGATTGGTAGTGCCGATCTCAATTAAACGGGCACCAGCCGAACGCACCACCTCGGGCATGCGATAAGAGCCACCTATCTCAACCATTTCGGTACGAGCCAAGACGCAGCCACGCCCCCGCGCCAGCGACGCGACCGCCAAAGTGAGAGCCGCGGCGTTGTTGTTAACCGCCAAACCGGACTCCGCGCCAGTGACCTCGGCCAGGAGATCGGAAACCGCACGCTCGCGTCGACCACGTCGACCACTTTCCGGGCTGACCTCGAGCACCGCAGCCTGGCTGGCCGCCTGAGCGGCTTCGATAGCTTCAGGAGCCCACGGCGCCCGCCCCAAATTCGTGTGCAGGACTACCCCGGTAGCGTTTAGCGCCTCGCGCAGACGCATAGTCGGCAAAACTTTGATGCGATGCGCGACCGCCTGCCAGAAACCGTCATCCAGCTCGCGTGCCTTACCCGCACGACAATCCGCCCGGACCTGATTCAACTCGGCGCTCACAGCCGCACGCTGGGCCTCGCGACCAGCCTCGATCCCCCGCGCGACAGCTTCGTCGAGCAGTTCGTTCATAGGCGGGATGCGGGGAAACGAAGTCTCGCGCGTCACCGTTGCATCCTAGCAGCGACCCACCCCGCGCTCCTAGAATCACAAGCGTGACGCTGACTGCCCCGGCTGCCCGCTGTCGCTGGAGCCTCATGCCAGAGACATCTCACGACCGGGACCGGCTCGCCTCGGCCCTGCGGGTCCATCCGATCACAGCCCAGCTTCTGGTCAATCGTGGAATCACCGACCCCGAACTAGGCGGCAGAGTGCTGCAGCCCACCCTGGCTGAGCTTCCCGACCCAAGCCGCCTTCCCGATTTCGACGCAGCCATTGCCGCTCTCGATCGCGCACTAAAAGGCCGCACCCCTATTCTGATACATGGCGACTACGACGTCGACGGGATGTGCGGCAGCGTATTGCTCAAACGGCTGATCGAGTTACTCGGTGGCAAGGTGAGTGTCTTCCTGCCGGATCGTGTGCGCGATGGTTACTCTTTCGGCGCTCGCTCACTTGAAGCGGTACGCGGCAGTGGTTCCAAGCTGGTCATCGCCGTGGACAACGGCACCACGGCACTCGAAGCGCTGCAGTCGATGGCCAATGACGGCGTCGAAGTGCTAGTAGTCGATCACCACCTCGCCGGCAAGGAACTCCCAATCTGCACCGCGCTGCTCAACCCTTGGGTAGCCCAAGATGGCGAAGATCCCATCTTCCCGCACTTCAGCGGAACCGGTGTCGCCTATCTACTCGCTTGGGGCTACCTACGACACCGCAATGGAGAGGGCGACCTGCCTGAGCATCATCGACGCTTCCTTTACGACGCGATGGGTTTTGTCGCGATCGCAACCATTGCTGATGCGATGCGCCTTGAAGGCCCTAACCGCGGACTAGTCCGACGAGGGCTCGAAACCTTGCCGAACTCCAGCTTCGCTGGACTACGCGCATTGTGTGAAATGCTCAATCTCAAGCAGCCCACAGCCAGCGATGTGGGGTTCAAAATCGGGCCGCACTTGAACGCAGCCGGCCGCATGGGCCGCACCGAGATTGCTTTCGAACTTCTTTCATCACATGACCCGCAGAAAGCCCGCAAGCTCGCAGAACGGCTTCGCGAACTGAATCGAGACCGCCAAGATCTACAGCGCCGCGAAGCTGAAGCACTGCTGCCGCAAATTGAAGCGCAGCGTGAACGAGGAGACAAAGTGCTTTTCGCCGGACGAGATATCGCTGCATTCGGCGTGCTCGGCATCGTCGCGGCCCGCTTCCACGAAGACACCGGCATACCAGCCCTGCTCTGGGGTGGCTGTGAGGGAGGCGTCGCGCGCGGCAGTGCGCGTGGCCCTACCACCGTACACCTCGTACAGCTCATGGACCGCGTCGCTGAGCACCTGCACGGCCATGGTGGTCACGCGCAAGCCGCTGGCTTCCACTTCGACCCCACCAATGCCGATGTTTTGGCGGAAGCATTGCGTGTGGCTGCCGAAGATCTTCCCGAACCTGAACTACCCTCACTTCGAGTCGACCTGGAAGTGCAGCCGCACGAACTTGACCTTCCGATACTCGATGAAATGAATTTGCTCGAACCCTTCGGGCAAGCTTTTCCACTTCCGCGTTTTCTAGCAACTGACCTTGAGCTTGTCGCTCCGCCTCAGCTGATCGGTGCCGAAGGTAGACACGTCGCCTTGCGACTGGGTAAACATGGCCAAGTCGTACGCGCTTTAGCCTGGAGTCAGGCTGACCGACTCGGCCATCTGCCTGCGGGCCAGCGTGTCGATGTTGTCTTCGAACCTTCAATCAACAACTTCCGCGGACGCCGCAGCGTCGAGTGGATCTTGCGTGACCTGCGCTCTGCTGCCTCGTGAGCTCCCCCGCTTCGCCGGAAACCGAACCCACCCACCCTCGGCGCCGTTCATCCCTACATCCGCTGCAATGGATGCGTGAAACATACGATTGGATGATGAGGTTTGCGCATAAGCCATACGCAGAGCGCGCCCTATTCGGCATCAGCTTCGCGGAAGCTAGCTTTTTTCCGATTCCTCCCGACCCATTGCTGATGGTCATGGGAGCAGCACAGCCTAATCGTGCGATTCGCTATGCCTTTGTAACGACTATTGCATCAGTGCTCGGTGCGCTATTCGGCTTTGCGATTGGCATGTTTCTGATGGATACGGTCGGCATCTGGATACTTGATCTTTACGACTCGGACCGTCACGTCTGGAGCAAAATCGAAAACTGGTTCTCCGTGTACGGACTTTACGCGCTCTTGCTTGCAGCGCTGACGCCGATTCCGTTTAAGGTTTTCACCATCGCAACCGGGGCGATTGTTGCTGGCGGTGAAGACATTCATCTTTTCGCCTTCCTCGGCGCGAGCTTTGTGGGTCGCGGCGCACGATTTTTTACCGAAGGCATTCTGCTGCGATACTTTGGTGAACCGATCGTGACCTGGATGGAAAAGTGGTTTGACTGGATTGCGGTCGGCTTCAGCTTGCTAGTCATCGGCGGTTTCGCCGCAATTAAGTACATCGGATGAAACGGCTCCTTGTGATCGATGGCACGGCGCTCGCCTTTCGAGCTTTTTTCGCCATTCGTGGTTTGACCGATGACCAAGGTCGCCCAAGTGGCGCACTGTATGGGTACATCATGTCGGTGTTGCGGGCGATTGAAGATCATCCTGCGGAGTATCTGGCAGTGGCATGGGATCGCCCGGAACCCACCTTCCGTCATGAGTTAAGCAAAACCTACAAGGCTAACCGCGAAGAGCTAGATCAAGACCTGGAGATGCAGTTCCCATGGATGCGCGAGGTCACCGAGCTACTCGGGATCCCCTCGCTCGACCGAGTCGGCTACGAAGCGGACGACATCCTGGCTTCGCTTGCGGTACAGGCTGAGGCAGCCGGAATCGAAACACGAATCTTTTCGAGCGATAAGGACCTTGCGCAGGTCGTGAGCGAGAGGGTCCTGCAATGCCCGCCGCCCAAGCAAAGCGAACCGGCCAAGGTCATGGGGCCGGGTGAAATCGTCGAAAAATTCGGCGTCGAACCTAGGCAAATGATCGACTGGCAGGCAATGGTCGGTGACAGCTCGGACAACATCCCAGGAGTACCGGGTGTCGGACCGAAGCGCGCAACCACGCTCCTTCAGAAATACGGCGACCTGGAAACCGTGCTTGCGCGCGGTCCTAAAGAAGAAAAGGGCAAGCTTGCCGAAAACCTAGCTGCGCACGCGGACGATGCGCGCGCTGCGCAACAACTGGTACGCATGGTCACCGATCTGGACTTGGGCCCCGTCACCCAGCTCGTCCAGAACCCCCGCCAGCCCGCCGCGCTCCTAGCCTTCTGTGAAGCGCACGGCTTCCGCAGCCTAGCCGAGCGGTTCGAAGCCGAAACAAACGTCTCGACGGCCGAATGCGGGGCCGCTTCCCCTGTAGAGGAACGCGACTATCGCACCATCGATCGACCTGAGCTATTAGCAGAACTGCGCGCTGGCCTCGAGGCCAGCGGAGGCTTCGCCTTTGACACCGAGACCACCGACATCGATCCGATGCGCGCACGCTTGGTCGGCATGTCTTTCTGCTGGCAAGCCAGAACCGCTTGGTATGTACCGATGAATCTAGCGGATTCGCTGCGCGGACCTGACGGCGAAGATCCTGTCGACTATCTGGCGCCCGTGCTTGCCAACCCGAGAATTCCTAAGCTGGGCCAAAACTTAAAGTACGACGTGCACGTCATGCGGCGCGCCGGCGCACCTTTGCAGGGCATCGATTTTGACACGATGAGCGCACACTTTCTGCTTCATCCCGAGGATCGCCACAATCTTGACGAACTATCACTCAAGTACTTAGGTCTGCGCAAAATACCGACTAAGGAGTTACTGGGAACGGGGAAAAATGCACTGACCATGGACCTAGTACCGATACCAGCCGTCTCTGAGTACGCTTGTGAAGACGCGGATGCTACTTGGCAACTGGGGCAGAAACTTAAAGAAGAACTGGGTGAATCCAGAGACGCTGACCAACAAATCTTGACTGACTTGGAGTTGCCGCTCCTACCAGTATTGGAGCGCATGGAAGCACATGGGATCGCATTGGATAAGAAGATTTTGCGCAATCTCGACCGCAACCTCGAGAAGCGTCAAGCCAAGCTCGAGAAAATTGTGCACGATGAAGCAGGTGAGCCCTTCAACCTAAACTCACCCAAACAGCTCGGACCTATTTTGTTCGAAAAGCTCGTCATTCAGGACATCGTTGGCGTGAAACGCGTCGGCAAGACCAAGACCGGCTACAAGACTGACGCTGCCACGCTTGAAAGGTATAGCGGCGTGCCAATCGTCAACGCCCTCATGGAATACCGCCAGATCACCAAGCTGCGCGGAACTTACCTGGAAGCTCTACCTCGCTATGTACACCCCGAGACCGGGCGGATTCATACCAGCTTTAACCAAGCCGTAGCAGCTACAGGACGTCTGTCATCAAGCGATCCCAACCTACAGAACATCCCTATCCGCACAGAAGCCGGTCGCGAAATTCGCCGCGCCTTTATTGCTCCGAAAGACCACTCAATACTGGCTGCAGACTACTCGCAGATTGAACTACGACTAGTCGCGCACATGTCGCAGGACCCAGCGCTGATCCAAGCATTCCGAGATGGTGCAGATGTCCACGCCCGGACTGCCGCGCTAGTTTTTGCCGACGGCAACACCGAAGATGTCACTCCGGAAATGCGCTCGCGTGCCAAAGCGATCAACTTTGGCATTCTCTACGGGATGGGCCCGCAGCGGCTTGCTCGCGATCTGGATATCAGCTTTACGGATGCACGCACCTTCATCGACTCCTACTTTAAAGCGCTGCCAGGCGTGCGCGCCTGGATCGATCAAACTCTGGTCACCGCAACCGAAGTCGGCGCGGTCTATACCCTGTTTGGCCGCCGCCGCCGCGTACCCGATCTCGCCTCGCAGGACGGACGTGTACGCTCGAATGCAGAAAACATTGCAGTTAACTCGCCCGTCCAGGGATCAGCCGCTGACCTCATCAAAATGGCTATGATCGCGGTCGATCAGCGGCTGCAGGATGAAGGCCTGACCGCCAAGATGTTGCTGCAGGTCCATGATGAACTGGTCTTTGAGTGTCCGAATGCCGAACTTGAACAGCTGCAAGTTCTGGTGCGCGAAGAAATGGAAGGTGTATGCGAACTCTCCGTGCCCTTGCACGTGGACATCGGAACTGGCCCTAATTGGGCAAGTGCACACTAAAGAGGGCTACAGGTGATAGAAGGCGTGCTACTGACTGTTGGCTTCCTCCTCGTTGCCGGCGTGATCGGGGGCTCCTTCGCAAAGTGGGTCAACCTGCCCAAGCTGACCGGCTATTTAGCCGCTGGCATTGCGATCGGCCACCAGGGATTTGACCTGCTTCCACACAATCAAATCGACGCGCTGTCGATGCCAGTAAACGAGTTGGCTATGGCACTGGTGCTGTTTGTACTGGGCGGCCAATTCCGATTTTCCAGCATTCGTGATCACTTCAAGCCTCTAATGGCCATGTCGCTGTTTGAGTCGGGGATCACTTTCGTCTTGGTGACAGCGCTAACTTACCCAGTATTGGGCTCATTGGGCGGCTCCATTCTTTTGGGCGTGATGGCGATCGCGGTAGCCCCTGCAACCACCGTCGAAGTCCTGCGCGAGTATCGGGCCGAAGGTCCGGTCAGTGACGGCCTCCGCCTGCTCTGCGCACTCTCCAACGTTTGGGCGATCCTCTTCTTCGAAATAGCACTTCTAGTGCTGTTTGCATTGAGCGGCTTTGACGCCACTCCATGGGACGCTGCCTGGGACGTACTCGGTGCAATGCTCTACGGACTCATCGCGGGGCATGCCCTAATCCTCATGCAGGAGCGCATTGGCCGTGGCAACTATTCCGTCGCGCTACTTACCACGCTACTGCTGACTATCGGCGTCTGCCAAGCGACTGGCGTCCCCCATATGCTCGCCATGCTGGTGACTGGCAGCGTTGTAGTCAACCGCTCTCGATTCTTTGACCCCGTCGTCGAGTCGATGGAGCACTTTGCTCAACCCGCCTACGTCGCCTTCTTCGTGCTAAGCGGCATGCACCTAGACTTCCAAATCCTGGTTGATAACTGGGTAGCAGCAAGCCTCTACGTACTGGCACGCGTAATTGGCAAGGTTATAGGCGCGCGTGTCGCGTTGCGCACAATTCAGGACGCCATTCCGGGTCTCGAAGCACATGGCGGGCCTCCAATTGGCCTTGGCCTGCTCTGCCAAGCTGGTGCAGCTATTGCATTGGCGACCCTCGCCGGTGAATACGATGAAGAGCTCGGCAAACAGTTACTGTCAATTGTGCTCGGCGCGGTGGTGATTTTTGAATTGATAGGCCCGATCCTAGTCCGCCACGTTGCAATCGCGGCCGGTGAGGTACGCATCAGCGAATTGATGAAAGGTGGGCATCGCAAGGAAGAAAAAGTTCCCTGGTTTAACGTCATGGGCCGCGCCTTCCGCGGCCGCGATGTCGCCGCAACCGGCATGACGCTGGACGATCTAAAGGTTGAACAGATCATGCGCCGTTCACCGCGCTCTCTAGACGCTGCATCCAGCCTGGACGAAGTACTGCGCTTCGCCAATCATTCGCCTTTCAACCAATTCCCAGTGATCGGTAGAGAAGACAAGCTGATTGGGGTCATTGCGCTTCAAGACCTCGAACAAGTCGCCTTTGACCGCCGCGTCACCGGCTTGATGATCGCCCGCGACTTGGTCAGTTCGGAACCATCGCAATGCTCGCTGCTACAGACAGCTAGCCTCTCCGAAGCCGTGGCTTTCTTTCAGGAGTATGAACTGAATACCGCAGCGGTCGTCAATGACAGGAACCGCGGCGGCTTGGTAGGAATGATCGAGCGAGCCGAAGTACTGGGACTCGTTCGATCACTCCAGGGAAAGGCGACTACTACTCCTGCTGGGAAGCTCTCGAACCCGTAAGGCCGATCAGCATCTGTGTCAGCTGACTCAGATCCAAGATCAGCGGCACCGCCGGATCGTCACTATTCAGAGTTACGTTGGGCATTTTTAGATTTTTCGCCGCATGGATTGCCAGCAGAATCTGGCCACCCTCTGAGTTCAGCGCCTCGGTCCTCAGCTGATTGCGCAGCGCCTCAGCCTTCTCAATTGCGAGCTGACCATTGGCCTCAGCAATCACACGCCCAGCCTCACCCTCAGCGACCGTCCGCTGCTGATAGATGCGAGCTTCCGACTCGATCTCCGCAATAAGCACTTCGTACTCCGAACGCTTCTCCTGAATGCGCTTCTCCCAATCCTGTGTCAGACCCAATTCTGCAGCCTGAATCTGACGCTCGATCAGATTTACCGTCTTCTCTTCCTCGGCCTGCAGGGTCAGCGCTCCATCCAAATTGGCTTTCTGGCGCAAAAACTGCTTTTCCTGCAACTTCGTTTCATACTGCGCTTCGAATGAAATTCGACGAATCAGAATCGCCTCCGCAGTGCAGAAGAACTCCGAAAAGGCCTCATCTAATACCGGCAGCGTCTGATCCACTTGAGATAGGCGTATCTCAGTCGACTGCAGATCTTCTGAACTTAGCTTGGCAAGTTCAGCCAACAGCACACTCAGCGCCTTCGACTTCACACGCTCGCGATAGCGCTGGGTAAGACCTTTGGACACAATCGCATGCGCTTCACCTTCACGAATCTGATACGCGACGGAGACGTCAATCGAGACCAGGTTGTTGTCGCGCGTACGAATATTGAGCGGCGGGTTGAAAGAGTCCGTCTCGCTAACTCCCCGACCAATAGCACCTGACTGCGTGAAATGAATAAAGTGTGTCTTAGCCGGCAGCATGTACCACTTGTGATAACCGCTAACACCCAAGTGGAAGCCAGTCGCAAAGTCATCTTCGACAATGCCACCTCCCCACATGTACTGTTTGACACCAATCGTGGCGGGAGGGATCCGCTTGAACAGCACTGCCAGAAAAACCGGCGTGAGGATCAGGATGACGAGTAACAAAGTGAGCTTTTTCATTGCTGACCTCCCGGACGGACCGCGCCGCCCATGTGTTCAATCCGTACTGGAGCCGGATCGCGGCGATACGGAACTATCTCAAATATAATTTCCTCGAACTTGCGCGCCAGCTCTTCACGAACCAGCACTTC
>JAKVCF010000067.1 GCA_022447335.1 Planctomycetota bacterium
AATGAACCTTGGCCAAACATTTCTCCTGAGGACTTTTCGCGCATCCAAGCTGGCTTACAACGCACCAACTTGGGAGTACAGGTTGCCAGCTTCCGCGCCGCCTCCGATCCCGCCATCTGGCAGGATTCGGTGCGCTTCCCCGTTCCACTGCTCGCCGTATACACAGCCTCCCCGCTTTGGGAGAAAAGCCATCAGAAAGCTGTACGTGAACTCGGCGAAGACGTCCAGCTGGTCCTCTGGGAGGACGCTGGAGACAACCTGCAATGGGAACGCACTGAAGAGCTCCACGTACTAATTGAAAATTGGCTACGGGCACGCGGACGATGAGCCGCCCTGGCCCGCTTACCTTTTTAGTGATCGTCGCCCTGGTGACAGGTGGAATGATGTGGTGGTCTGACCCAGCGAGACACGCTATCGAGCAGATTGAATTGAGCTATCAGCAGAAAAACGCGGCACTACATAGATCTGCAAATGCCGTAATGAACAACGGTAAGCCATCAACCGAAATATCCCCTGAACGCACGCCGGTCGAGTATGCACAGCAGGGAATCTCGCCCTCATGGGATAAGCCCGTCTCTCATATAACTGGAGAGGTAGTCGGCGGAAAAGAAATCTTCCTAACCGCTAACCGAAGCGGGGTGACGGTCTACTGCTGGCCCGGACGGTACGCACCCGCGAAGGTGCCATCATTCTCCCAACTGAAAGGATTACAGATCGCAACCACCGATGCAGAAGGCCGCTTCGCCTTCGACCTCTCTGTCGATGACGCGCATTGGATCTACGCAGTTAATGAGTCCGCGAGTTCCGACCCGCAAGGGATGCGGATCGGCACCAAGCCCGGCGTGCAGCTCATACTCGAAATGCGCCGCCTAGTCGGATCTGGCTATCTGTTAGAAGGCCTGGGTGACCCAAACTACATCAACGCGGCGCGTCGTATAAAAGTCGACCTTCCCGATGCACCCAAAGCAAAACTATTCGGCGCCGACGACTTCCCCTGGACCTTCTTCCCACGAACCAGAGGAATCACGAAGAGTGGCAAACCCGATTGGCACGGCGCATTGGTTGCATGGCTGCCTCCGACCGCATCCCCACCCTTAACCGCACGTATCCGCGCAGAGGTTCCAGGCTTCTTTCCTGTAGACGCCCTCTTCCCAACTCCACGATTTAACTCTAGCGGAGAGCTCCCCTGCGCCATCATCCCATTGATGTCCCTGGATCGGCGAGATTAATTCTGCTTCGCCTGAATCTTGGCCCAACCGTCACGGAGCGCGACAATGCGGTTGAATATCGGAGCCTGCGTAGTGCTCGACGGATCAGGCGTAAAGTAACCCGAACGCTCAAACTGCACGCGGTCACCGTGCGCAAGATCAGCCAGGCTCAATTCGAGCTTGGAATGCATAACTTTAAGTGAATCCGGATTGAGATTGTCGAGCCAGCCCTCACCTGCACTCGGGTCTACCTCGCAGAACAGATGGTCGTACAAATTGACCTGAGCGTCGATCGCGCCAGCATCAGCTACCCAGTGGATACGGCCCTTCACCTTGTTGCCCCCCCCACCGAAGGAGTTCGGATCGTAGGTGCAATGCAATTCGACCACCTCGCCAGCAGCATTCTTGACGACCCCCTGGCAAGTGATGTTGTAGGCGTAACGAAGTCGCACTTCAGCCCCCGGGGCCAGCCGGAAGTACTTCTTCGGCGGATCTTCCATAAAGTCCTCGTGGTCGATCCATACCACGCGAGCGAAGGGCAGCTTGCGTGTTCCCATGCCCTCATTGCCCGGGTGGTTCGGCGCATCAATCTCCTCGGCTTGCCCTTCCGGGTAGTTAGTGATCACTACCTTGAGCGGACGTAGTACTGACATGCGGCGTGGCGCATCCGAATTGAGCTGATCGCGGATGATGCCGTCGAAGACCTGAATGTCGGTCACACCTTCATACTTGGTTACGCCAACCTGCTTGCACAGTTCACGAATCGCCTCCGGAGGAACTCCACGGCGCCGTAAACCGCTGATGGTTGGCATACGCGGGTCATCCCAACCCGCCACATGGCCCTCCTGAACCAATTGCAACAGCTTGCGCTTGCTAGTCACAGTGTAAGACAGGTTAAGACGAGAAAACTCGATTTGCCGCGGCTCGCTCGGCACGGGGAGATTCTTCACCAACCAGTCATAAAGAGGGCGGTGGTTCTCGAACTCAAGCGTGCACAGCGAGTGTGTAATCTCCTCAATTGCATCTGACTGGCCATGTGCAAAGTCGTACATCGGATAGATACACCACGCATCACCTGTCTTCGGGTGAGTCTGCCGCAGAATGCGATAAATGACTGGGTCGCGCAGATTGAGGTTTGGCGATGACATGTCGATCTTGGCACGCAACACCATCGCACCGTCAGAAAATTCACCTGTGCGCATTCGACGAAACAAGTCCAGACTCTCCTCACAAGGGCGACTCCGAAGCGGACTGTCGGTGCCTGGCTCGGTCAGAGAACCGCGCTCATCCCGCAGAATCTCTGGCGGTTGCTCATCTACATAAGCCTTGCCCGCCTCAATGAGCGCCTCAGCGTAGGAATACAGCTCCTCGAAGTAATCCGAAGCATGGTAGAGATGCTCACCCCAATCAAATCCCAACCAGCGCACATCCTCCTGAATGGCACGAATGTACTCCTCTTCTTCCTTCGCAGGGTTGGTATCGTCAAAACGCAAGTGACAGCGACCGCCATACTCTTGGACGATGCCAAAGTTCAGACAAATCGCCTTGGCATGTCCGATATGCAAGTAGCCATTGGGTTCCGGCGGAAATCGGGTGACGACGCCAGCATGCCTGCGGGACTTCAAGTCGTCCGCCACGATCTGGCGGATAAAGTCGAGACGGGGCTCTTCCTCGCTCATCAGGCGGGATTATCCCGCAACCTCCCCAATTTCGGTCGCTTTTTCGACATTGTTACCCCTGTGATTTAAGAGAGAATTCGACCAACGCCCCCTTGCGCTTCACTGGAAGGGCGCGGACTCAAGAGATCGGCCCGGGGCGCATCGCCCTCTCAAACACCCCCTTTCCCTTGCTTCCCTCCCCGAGACCTGCCTGGATGCGCCCACGCACGCCTAGCAGGTGACAGCGACGCACCATTCTGCTCCGTGCGGCGACCCTAGAATGCAGAGCGGAGAGTCCGCGCGATGACCGAGACCGAGTTCCACTTTCAGCCGATCTTCCCCATTTCGAAGAGCAGCACGCCGTGGCGCAAGCTAAGCGATAAACACGTGTCGTCGATCGAGCTCGAGGGCCGCACGCTCCTGAAAGTCGATCCGGAAGCGTTGACCCTACTAGCGAGGCAAGCTTTTCACGACTGCGCACACTTTTTGCGACCAGGACATCTGGCCCAACTGCGCGCCATCCTTGATGACCCAGAAGCGTCAAGTAATGACAAGTTCGTCGCCTATGACTTGCTGCTAAACGCAAATATCTCAGCTGGTGGCGTACTGCCTATGTGCCAGGACACTGGCACTGCCATCGTGATGGCCAAGAAGGGTCAAAAAGTCTGGACCGGCGGAGGCGATGAAGAAGCGCTTTCGCGCGGCATCTTCCGTACTTATACCCGGGACAATCTGCGCTACTCGCAGCTTGCCCCACTTTCCATGTTCAAAGAATCGAACACGCACAACAACCTTCCAGCACAAATAGATCTCTATGCAACAGAGGGCGACGAATACCACTTTCTCTTCTTGGCGAAAGGTGGTGGATCCGCGAATAAGACTTTCCTCGAACAAGGCACACCTTCACTGTTACGCGAAGACCTCCTGCTAGCGCGCCTGGAAGAGATGATTGGTCGGCTAGGCACAGCAGCTTGTCCGCCTTATCACCTCGCAATTGCGATCGGCGGCGCCTCGGCCGAGATGAACTTGAAAACTGTCAAGCTTGCCTCGGCGCGCTACCTCGATGAACTACCGACGGAAGGAAATCTGCACGGTCACGCCTTCCGTGATCTAGATTTTGAGAAAAAGGTTCACGACCTCACCCGCACTTCGGGCGTGGGTGCACAGTTTGGCGGCAAGTACTTCTGTCACGATGTGCGAGTAATCCGACTACCACGCCACGGCGCCTCGCTGCCAATCGGCATTCGGGTTTCCTGCTCTGCTGACCGTCAGGTCCTCGGCAAGATTACCGCTGAGGGCATTTTCCTGGAACAACTCGAACAAGATCCAGCTCGCTTCCTACCCTCGGTCAAGCCGGACGACCTGAAAGACGAAGTAGTTCCAATCGACCTGTCGCAATCGATGGATGCCGTCCGCGCCGAGCTAGCCCAATACCCGGTACGCACGCGCGTATCACTGAGCGGAACACTGATTGTCGCTCGCGATCAAGCTCATAATCGTCTCCGCGAGATCCTCGAAGAGACCGGCGAACTGCCGGAGTACTTCTGCGAATTCCCAATCTATTACGCCGGCCCAGCCAAGCGACCTGACGGCATGATCAGTGGCAGCTTCGGCCCCACGACAGCCGGCCGCATGGACGGTTTCGTGGAGCAGTTCCAGGCCGCGGGCGGGTCTATGGTCATGCTGGCCAAAGGAAATCGATCGCGTCAAGTCGTCGATGCCTGCAAGAAGCATGGTGGCTTCTATCTCGGCACTATCGGCGGTTCAGCGGCACGCGTTGCGCAGGACTGCATCAAGAAAGTCGAAGTACTTGACTTTGAAGACTTTGGCATGGAAGCCATCTGGAAAGTTGAAGTCGAAAACTTCCCCGCCTTCATTATCACTGACAACAAGGGCAACGACTTCTTCCTCGGCAATGCTGATGTACATGGAACACAGCACGAAACCGATTCAGTCTAGATCTGATTCGGCCTGATGGCTTCGGAACTCCCTCTCGGCCCGCAAACTGGTGACGATTTGGGTGGCGCTACCCGCCTCGTGCACGAACTATACGGACTGCATGGCCAGGCAAGCTTTCTGCCAAGTGACCGAGATTGGAACTTTGCTCTGCAATGCGAAAACGAACGCTGGGTCCTGAAAATCGCCCACGCAAAGGAAGACCGCGGCAGCCTAGACTTCGAACACACAATTCTGGAACGCCTTTCCGGCGCGCTGGACGAAGCGGTTCCGGAAGTCCGAGATGGACTTTCGGGAGACAACCTCTTTGAGGTTCGCTGCGCAGAGGAACGCCGCTGGGCGCGACTCTTTCGATGGCTTCCAGGAAAAACTTTGGCTGGCCAGCCAGTCGGCTCAAAGACCTGGTCGAGTTGGGGGAAGATAATTGCGCGAGCCGATCGCGCGTTGGCCGACTTGGATCACCCGCACGCCAATCGAGCGATGCACTGGGATCTTGCGCAGTCCGCATGGGTCTTTGACGAGCTACAACGGTTGCCGGCTGGCGACAAGCGAGTGGCATCCGAACGCATCACCAGCCAATGGTTTGGGGATGTCTGGCCAAGATTGGCGCAGCTGCCACGCCAAGTGTTGCATCACGATGCGAACGAGTTCAATCTGATCGCGAAAGCAGGACAAGATGGAGCCGAAGTCACCGGAATCTTTGACTTGGGCGATGCCGTATGCACTGCACGCGTATTCGAGGTTGCAATCGCCTCTGCCTACGCGATGTACCTTGCGCAGGATTCGGAAGAAGTTTTCGATATCGAGGCCGCCTTTGCGGCGATGACAGAACTAGTTCACTCCTATCACAAAGAGTATCCGCTTAAAGAAGAAGAGTTTCTCTGCCTCTTCCCTTCAGCCTGTCAGCGCATGGTGATCTCGGCACTAACTGCTCAGATTCGTCTCCGCTCCAAATCAGATCATGAGTACGCAAGCGTGCATCAGCATCGCGCTTGGACCGCCCTAGAAAGCCTTGCAAATATTTCTCCGACAAAGGTTGAGGCTCGCTTACGTGAAGCTTGCAATCTAGACCCGCACGGCTCTGCTGAAGGAACTATGCAGGGATGGAAGCGCGTCGATGTAGTCGCCGCGCGCAACGCACATACTGGACCGATGCTTTCGCTTTCCTATCGCGATCCACTAGAAATTGTGCGAGGGCGTGGAACAACCTTGATCGACAAGGAAGGGCGAGCGTATCTAGATTGCGTTAATAACGTCAGTCACGTCGGCCATTGCCACCCGAAAGTTGTTAAGGCCGCAACTGAGCAAATGGCGCGACTGAATACCAACACGCGCTATCTCTCAGATCTATTTTCCGAGTACTCCTCTCGACTTGCCAGCCTGTTCAGCGACCCGCTCGAAGTAGTCTTTCTCGTCAACTCAGGCAGTGAGGCCAATGAACTAGCATTGCGCCTTGCCTATGCCGCAACTGGTCGGCGAGGAGTGATCACCACCACTGCGGGCTATCATGGCAATACCCAAGCTCTGGTCGACGTATCGGCCTATAAGCACGATGGGAAAGGAGGCACTGGGGCCCCCGATTGGGTCGCCAAAGTCGACAACCCTGACCCCTACCGCGGCCCCTTCAGCAGTGATAATCCCGAGACCGCAGTAGCTTATGCAACACAACTACAGGAAGCGGATGCGGCTCTCCGCTCACGCGGCTTCGCCGCCGCCGCCTTCTTGATAGAGGCACTCCCAGGATGCGGTGGACAGAACGTGCCGCCACAAGGATATCTCGCAAGGGCTTTTGACAACGCGCGCGCATTGGGGGCGGTGACGATTGCCGATGAAGTGCAGATCGGATTCGGCCGTGTCGGCAGCCACTGGTGGGCCTACGAGGAACAAGGAGCGCGCCCGGACATTGTCACACTCGGCAAACCAATTGGAAATGGTCATCCAATAGGTGCAGTCGTGACTACGCGCAAGATCGCCGAGGCTTTTCACACCGGAATGGAGTGGTTCAACACTTTCGGTGGCAATCCAGTTAGCTGCGCAACGGGGATTGCCGTGCTCAATGTGATTGAGGAAGAAGGTCTGCGCGATCGCGCTAGACGAGTCGGGGAACAAATTCGGATAGGACTGCAAGCATTGGCCAAGGAGCATGCCGTCATCGGCGATGTGCGTGGACGAGGCATGTACTTGGGCGCTGAATTCGTAATCGATCGCGATTCTCGTGAACCAGATGCAGACCGCCTCAAGAAGGTCATTGAGTTCGCACGCAGCCAACGTGTCTTACTGTCTTCAGATGGACCAGACTCCAATGTGCTCAAGATCAAGCCGCCAATTGTTTTTGACGAATACGATGCCCAACGCATGCTGACTGTCATATCACACAGCCTGAAGGCTACGAGCTCTTGACGTTCCAAAAAATCAGTAAGAAAAGCTATATAAATACGAAGGATGATCGGAAGCAAATAGGTAGAGAGTCCATGCCCGAGCTATCTTAGAGCCAATGTGCGCCCGCCTCGCCGTAGCGATTCTGCTTCTCAGTTCCTGTGCTATGCGGCAGGCACTTCCCCCCGAGTCCGAACCTCTACCTGACGGCTGGAAGCGCACTGAGGCAGGCTTAGTCGGCTCGCCGATGGCGACCCCGCTACCAAGCGGTTGGACCCTTGATACAACGGGATCGCGCGTGGAAGTCGAGTTCACTCTCGCTGATGCTGGCACTACCGCTGCCTCACTGATGATAGGCAGCAGCCATATTGGCTTCTGTGGACGCGACGGTAGACCCTTCATCGAGGGAGCGCTTTTCGGCGGGCGCACCCTCGCACTAGAAATCGATGCCCCACAACCTGGCGAGCGATTCACGATTCGCGTGCTGCGCCAGGGCCAGGAACTTCTAATCGATTGGAATGGCAATCTACTACCAGCAGTCCCTAACTCCGACGCTGATTTCGGGCCAGTCAATTTGCGCCCGCACCGCGACACGATGACTGTACATCGGTTTGAGGTAATCGGTGGTCGCCGCGCGCCCACACGGATTGGCCAATCAGTCGCGGTTTGGAAGTCCGGTGAGGATGGGATTGACACATATCGCATCCCAGCGCTAATTGTTGCCGCGAACGGAGACCTGCTTGCCTTCGCCGAAGCACGGCACGCCAGCAGCAGCGATGCTGGCGATATTGATTTGGTTATGAAACGATCACGTGACGGTGGTCGAAGCTGGTCCGAAGCGCAAACAATCTGGAATGAAGGTGTCAACACCTGCGGCAATCCTTGCCCTGTAGTTGATGAGTTGACAGGTCATATTTTGCTACTTGCAACCCATAATCTGGGACACGACCATGAACGTGAGATCATCGACCGAACATCTGAAGGAACGCGCACTGTCTGGGTAATGCGCAGCACTGATCACGGAAAAAGCTGGTCAGATCCGGAAGAAATCACCGCTTCGATTAAAAAAGAGAACTGGACTTGGTATGCCACCGGGCCAGGCGCTGGCATTCAGATGCAACGTGGTGTGCACGAAAATCGACTCGTAATTCCCTGTGACCACATTGAAGCCGAAACCAAACACTACTACTCACATGTAATCTATAGCGATGATGGCGGCGCCACGTGGGAACTCGGCGGATCGACCCCGCATCACCAAGTCAATGAATGTGAGGTCGTCGAATTGGAGGACGGTCATCTACTGCTTAATATGCGTAACTATGACCGTGTGAAGCGCACTCGGCAGCAAGCTTTGAGCGAGGATGGTGGCCAAACTTGGCAGGATCAGCGCCATGTAGAGACCCTAGTTGAGCCGATCTGTCAGGCAAGCATTCGGCGGCTGCGCTGGGCTGGCCCCAATCAGAGCGGCATATTGCTATTTAGTAATCCAGCCAGCCGGGATAGCCGCGAGTCTATGACCTTGCGCGCTTCATACGACGACGGCGAGACCTGGGACTGGGAAGCCCTATTGGACCCGGGCCCATCTGCCTATTCCTGCTTACAAGTGCTTGCCGACGGCAGCGTGATTTGCCTATATGAAGCTGGCGGATACCGCTCAATTCGAGCCCATCGCATCAATAGTTCTGAGCTGCCGACCGCGAGCTTATCACTAATTGACCAGACTTCGGGACGCTAGAAATAAGCAAGCGATGGCCGGATAACTCTACCCGAGGCTCCCTACGCTTAGTATCCCGTTCCCATAATTCTAAGCTCTTCAGCATGCGGCTTAAGTGCATCGATCAGGAACTGAATGTGGGCCCCTATCTCGACTCCAAGCAACCGGGCACCTTCGGTAACTTCAAACCGATCAACGCCGGCGGCAAACTTCTTGTCCTTGAGCTTCTTCTTAACGCTCTTCGGAGTGAGCGAAGTGATACCGTCAGGACGCAGATAGCAGCAGGCCATAATCAACCCAGTCAGCTCATCACAAGCGAGTAGCGCCTTGTCCAGATCGGACTTGTACTCCTTGCCCCACTGGGTGTAATGCGCAGAAATAGCATACGCGAGTTCGCCTTCCTGCCGCTCTTCTAGCCAGGAAACAATGCGATTCGGATGCTCTTCCGGCCACTGCTCGTAGTCAGCATCATGCAACATGCCAGCGATACCCCACTCCTCAGCAACTTCTGGACCCGGCCCATAACGCTCAGCAGCCGCGCGCATCGTCACTTCGACTGCGCGCGCATGGCGTAGCAGCGAATCAGATTTGGTCCACTCCTCAAGTTGAGCCTGAGCTTCGTCACGAGTGATCGAGTTCATACTGAAATTGTATCCGCCGCGAATAGTCCCACAGGTTCCTGGGCAGGTGATTTGTCAGCGATACGAATACCCCCCTGACCTACTGACAACGAATGGTAAGCGGCAATTGATGCAGCCTTCGCTAGGCTGGCGTAATGTTCCGGATCCCCCACCTCCTCCTAACTTCAAGCTTGCTCGCTGTGACCTTGTTGGTCAGCGCCCGCCCTGCTCTGGCCCAAACGGAGGCCAGCCGCCCTGCCTCTATGGCGGAATTCATTGCACAGTATCAAGCGGACAGCAACGCGCTAGACAGGCTGTTCCCTTTTCCGTTCTCGGATTACCGAACCCTCGCTCATAACCAACTCGTAAACGAATGGCGCAAGCAACTCAAAATGGTCGACTTCGAGGCCTTATCGCGATCCGAACGCATCGACTGGCACCTACTGAAGGATCGCATTGAGGATGACAGTCGTCAGATGGATATCGAACTGGCACGCCGGACAGAGATCGCGCCACTCATGCCTAAAATTTCTCCCCTACTTGAACGCTTGCACGATCATACCGAGCGCCGCTTCGCCGACGGACGGACGACGGCGATCGCCTTTGAAGAAGTACGACTATCGGTAAGAAACAAGCAGGAAGCGCTCTTGGAAGAGCGGCCGAATATTAGTGCGGCTCTTGGTCGGCGCGCAGGCGGAACAATCGATCAATTACGCCGCGCTACCAGTGACTGGATGCGATTCTATGCCGAGTACGACCCGGAGTTCACTTGGTGGTGTACGCAGCCTTGGGAAAGCCTTGAGGAGGAACTCCGATCTTTCGCAATCTTCCTCGAACAGGACCTTGGCGGTGTACTCCCCGGCGATACGGACACCCTGGTAGGCGACCCAATTGGTAGAGAAGCGCTGCAACAGGCGCTCTATGCTGAGCGCATTCCATATACACCAGAAGAACTAATCGCAATCGCCGAGCGCGAGTTTATCTGGTGCACCGAAGAGCGCACTAAAGCCGCCAACGAGATGGGGCTTAACGGCGATTGGCGCTCAGCTCAGGAGAAGGTCAAAGATATACATCCTGAACCGGGCGATCAGCCGGCAATCATCAAGATGCTGGCAGACGAAGCAGTCACCTTCTTGGAAGATCGTGATCTGCTCACCATCCCAGATCTGTGCAAATCCGTTTGGCGAATGGAGATGATGACACCAGAGCGCCAAAAGTTCACGCCTTACTTCACTGGTGGAGAAGTAGTTTCGATCAGTTATCCAACAGAAGGCATGGACCACGCAGACAAGCTCATGTCGATGCGCGGCAATAACCTTCATTACTCGCGTGCGGTTGTACACCACGAACTCATCCCAGGCCACCACCTACAAGGCTACATGGCGCAACGCTGGAATACCCAGCGCCGCATGTTCCGTTCGCCTTTCTTGATCGAAGGCTGGGCACTCTACTGGGAGATGCGCCTTTATGACATGGGCTTTCCAACCATGCCCGAAGATCGTATTGGCATGCTGTTCTGGCGCTCACACCGCTGTGCACGCATTATCTTTTCTCTCAAATTCCACCTAGGCGAATGGGGCCCACAAGAGTGCATTGATTTCCTAGTTGAAAACGTCGGCCACGAGCGCCGGAACGCCACTGCCGAGGTGCGCCGTTCAATCCAGGGCGGCTACGGCCCGCTTTACCAAGCAGCCTATATGACCGGTGGCCTTCAACTACTCGCACTGCACAAGGAGCTTGTGATCAATGGCCCCTACAGCGAGAAACAGTTTCATGACGCCGTACTCCGCCAAAACTCAATTGCAATCGAATACCTGCGCGCCGCCCTCAACGACAAGCCGCTGACCAAAAACTTCCCCGTGGCCTGGCGCTTCGCAGACTAACATTCGCCCTCGCTAGCTTTCTCCGTGACCTCTTCACCTAACCGTCGCCGTCCTGGATGGTGGCATCGCTGGACTCAGCTGTGCACGCTCACTGGCTGCACATGGTGTACAAGTGCATGTCTTTGACAAAGGGCGCAGTGTCGCCGGTCGTACTAGCACGCGGAGAATGGATACTGATCCATCCTGTAGCTAGGATCACGCAACGCAGTTGCGACGCGACGCGCGCGGCTGGCGCTACGCACGAGTCCATCGCCCGATTAGGCGAGACTTTCTTCGCGAAGCGAAAGCCAG
>JAKVCF010000068.1 GCA_022447335.1 Planctomycetota bacterium
GAAGAGTGCCGTTTCCTGATTGCCTACGCACAAGGTCGACCAATCGCTGCTTCTGATGCCGGCTTGGCAGCTCGGGTCTCGCGTTATACCGATTCATCTGTGGCAAGCGAGGTTCGTCCAGTCGCAGCTTCGAGTAGTGATGTATTGATTGACGTGCCGCGTGCTGCATGGGGCGCGAAGGCACTACTAGCGAATCACGATCGCATGAATCGTCCCTACCGGATTACTGTGCACCATACGGCCGAGCCAGCGCATACGCATGAGCTACACGAAGGTAAACGAGAGATGCGTGATTTGCAGCACACGCATCAGCAAGGCAACGGCTGGGCGGACTTGGGCTACCACTTCTTAATAGACCAGGCTGGCCGCGTGTACGAAGGGCGTTCACTTTCTGCGCAGGGTGCCCACGCTGGGAACGCAGATCTAAATCGCGGCAATATTGGGATTTGCCTGATTGGTAATTTCGTTGCGCAACCGGAGCGGGGTAGTGAATACGCGCGCGCTCAGGCGCCAACTTTCGCTCAGCTGCAGAAGCTGGGCGAACTGGTCGATGGCCTTCAAGTTCGCTTTGGCATTGACGATAGCCAATTGTGGGCGCACTCCCACCTGAAGGAGACAGCTTGCCCCGGCCCGGTCATGCTCGACTGGGTGCGTAACCGTCGCGCTAGTCGCTAGGCGTTAAAGGGTCAGGGCAACTCCGCCCGCGATCCAGCAGTAGGGCGCAAACCAACTGAGTTTGCGTTCTCGCGCTAACCACAGCAGCGCGCCCAGGGCCAGGTAGCCAACCACAAAAGCGGTCATAAACGAGGTTAGTAGCCAGCTCGTCTTGAGATCGTGCACATTATCCTCGAATATTGCAGGCACCTTCACGAGTGCCGCACCAAGGATCGCAGGGATCGACAGTAGGAAACTGAACGCTGCTGCCGCTTTTATCGTTAGGCCGAGAGCGACTCCGGTCACGATGGTCATCCCGCTACGTGAGATGCCGGGTGCGATAGCAATGGCTTGTACCAGTCCAATGAGGAGCGCTGCGCCTATCGTCAGATGTACAAGTTCGCGGTTGCCGTCACGAATCAATCGCGAGGACCACAATGTTGTTCCGGTCAGCAGCAGAGCGATGCCGATTGCGGTCGAGCTCTCGAAAAGTGGGTTTAGCGCATCTTCGAAGAGTATGCCAACTAATCCTGCCGGGATGCTGCCAAGTAATAACAGGCAGAATAATCGACGTTGATCGCCTATTTCAAAGCCTCGTCCAAAGACTCCTTGGGCAAGGCGCGCTACTCGCTCTCGATAGAAGAGGAGCACCGCGAATAGCGTGCCGAGGTGCAGCCACACTTCGACGGTGGCTCCAGACGGAAGTAGATGTTCGTTGTCAGTCAGTAGGCGCGTGAGTGCAAGGTGTCCCGACGAGGAAACCGGCAAATACTCGGTTAGGCCCTGGATGATGGCCAGGAGCAAGAGGGCCGCGAAGGGACCAAGCATGCTGTGAAATTGGCTAAATCGTTTCGGCGACTTCGGCTGCGGTTTGCCAAGGCAATTCAAAGGCCTGAGCGACAGCCTCGCAGGTCAGTTGGCCAGCCAGGGTGTTTGCGGCAGTGGCCAAAATCGAGTCAGCGAGCACTGCGTCCCGCGGGCCCATCTTGGCAAGGCGCAATACCCACGGCAGTGTAGCGTTTGTAAGGCCGAAAGTGCTGGTGCGTGGTACCGCGCCTGGCATGTTGGCTACACAGTAGTGGATGACATCTTCGACCACGTAGGTCGGGTTGTCATGAGTAGTCGGTTTGCAGGTTTCAATGCACCCGCCTTGGTCAACGGCGACATCGACTACCACCGCGCCCTTGGGCATCAGCGTGAGGTCCTCGCGCGTGACTAGTTTTGGTGCGCGCGCGCCTGGGATGAGTACGGCGCCGATCAGTAGATCGGTGCGCTCGAGTAGGGCCAGAATGGCTGGGCGCGTGCTGAACACGGTCGTAACGTTGGCCGGCATGACGTCTTCGAGATAGCGCAGGCGATCGAGATCCAGGTCGACGATAGTGACGCGTGCGCCGAGCCCGGCAGCCATCCAGGCCGCGTTGGTGCCAACTACGCCGCCGCCCAGAATGGTGACATGCGCTGGTTCGACGCCGGGTAGGCCTGACAGCAGTACGCCGCGCCCCCCTTGCGGGGCTTCGAGGTACTTGGCACCTTCCTGAACCGCCATGCGCCCAGCGACCTCTGACATCGGGGTCAGAAGCGGGAGCGTGCGACCGATCTCTAAGGTTTCGTAAGCAAAGCAGTGTGCACCGCTTGCGATCATGCCTTCGGTCAGTTTGCGGTCAGCTGCGAAATGGAAGTAGGTGAAGATGGTCTGACCCGGACGCGCTCGCGCGATTTCCTCGGG
Organism: Planctomycetota bacterium; assembly: GCA_022447335.1. Classification (GTDB taxonomy): domain Bacteria; phylum Planctomycetota; class UBA1135; order UBA1135; family UBA1135. Next base: position 2,381 of record JAKVCF010000068.1, read on the forward strand.
CTGCGGCTCCTTCACCTTCAGAATCATCTCAGCCTCGGCCCATACCTCGCTCGCGTTTGCGAGGATACGCGCACCCGCTTCGGTGTAATCTGAGTCTTCGAATCCCGAGCCGATTCCGGCTCCGGATTGCACCAAAACTTGGTGGCCAGCATCGCATAACGACTGAGCGCCGCCCGGGGTCAGGGCCACTCGCGCCTCGAGAGTTTTGATTTCAGTGGGGACGCCGACGATCATGGTGCTTCGGGGGATCGGGCCCCCTGGGCGCTTGCCCGCAGTGCAGGCTCGTCACTCCGCAGAGGGCCGCAGATCTTAGCAGCCCCCTCCCCTCAGCATGGAAGCCAGCTTTACTGATCGAAAGGACGCCATCCTGGCACGGATCAACTCCGCAGCCGAGCGCGCGGGGCGCAAGCCCAGTGAGGTTGAGCTAGTCGCGGTGGCGAAGACTGCAACGGAAAAGTTGCTTCGTGAGGCCTGGCAGGCAGGTCATCGTTCCTATGGCCACAGTCGTGTACAGCCACTGATGGCTCACCATGCCGTTTTGCCCGAAGCGGCTTGGCATCTGATCGGTCCGCTACAACGGAACAAGTCACGGAAGGCGGTTAAGCGGGTGCGCATGATTGAGACGCTGGCTGAGATTCGCTTGGCTGAGACGTTAAATCGCCTGGCCTCTGAATTGCGTTGCGAGCCACTTCCGGTGCTGCTGCAAGTGAATCTGCAGCCCGAGGATGGTCGTCCGGGGCTGTCATGGGCGGTAGGTGATTCCAGTGAGCCATTGCATGCCTTCGCTCAGGAGGTGCTGGAATTCCCCCACCTTCAGTTACGCGGTTTGATGACCATTGCTGCTCCTGGGGCAGGTGAGTCTGAGCTGCATCGCCATTTTGCACGCCTGCGTGAGCTGAGCGAAGAACTGCACAATCATCAGTTGCTGCCGAGCTCTCCGGTGCTATCGATGGGGATGAGTGGGGACTTCGAGATCGCCATCGAGGAAGGCGCTACCCTAGTGCGTGTGGGCCGCGCGCTCTTCCCGCCGGTCATTTGAGCCGTGAGTTTGAGAGTCCGTTGGCAGACCGATGAGGACGAAGGTGCGTTTCCGCTGCGCGCTCGTCCCCTGCACCTCGTATTCTTTGACGGGGTCTTCGACATATCGGGGGCGCTGGGAGAGGGTCAAGATGGGCTGACGCTGAGTCCACCCGACAGCGAAGGTAAGGTTGATCTCCAGGCGTACGGTGAACTTGAGTTCACTGCAGCCGGAAAGCGCTTCCAGCGGGTTCGCTTGCCGATTGGTGGGCAGGTGGGCTTCACCATCGGTGACTGGGAGGGTAGTCTCCGAGCTGAAGGCAAGGCGCCGGTTTCAGATCCGCTGGTCGGCACCGAGCTGGGCGGTTATCGCTTGCTGGGGCGGCTCGGCGCAGGTGCGGTGGGTGTGGTTTACCGTGCCCTACAGATCAATCTCGATCGCGAAGTAGCACTCAAGGTGCTTGATGCCGAAGTCGCTAAACGAAGCGAGGCTGTAGCCAGTTTCCGACGCGAAGCGCAGGCGGCCGGTCGACTTACCCACCCGCACGTGGTGCAGGTATATGACGTTGGCGAGGCCGAAGGGCGTCTGTACTACACCATGGAACTCGTTGCCGGTGGCGACCTCGAGGATCGACTTGAAGACGGAGGGGCTATGCCCTGGGAAGAGGCGGTTGCTGCGGCGCGTGATTGCTGCCGCGCCCTGGCCTTTGCGGAAGAGAAGGGGCTGGTTCACCGCGACGTTAAGCCAGAGAATTTGATGGTGGCTCCAGGTGGCCTGGTCAAACTTGCCGACCTAGGGCTGGCGGCCACGCGCGGGATGCTTGACCAAGAGGCTGCAGGTGGCACGCCGCACTTTATGGCGCCGGAAGCCGTCGGAAAGCAAAGTGCTGTAGATCACCGCTCCGACCTCTATTCGGTGGGCTGTTCGCTCTACCGTTTACTGACGAAAGACACTGTCTTTGAGGGCTCCTCAGTCAAGGAGATTTTGCGTGCACACCGCGATGAAGAGCCGCCGCGCTTGCGTGACGCTGGTGTACACGCCCCACGTGAGCTCGAAGAGGTGCTAGTGGGGCTGCTCGCTAAGGATCCGGATGAGCGCTATCAGCACGCAAGCGAGGTTGTCGAAGAGCTCGAAGCTTTGCTCGAAGCTCCGGTTGGCGGCAAGAAAGCCTGGCTGGTGGTTTCCCTAGTTGCCATTTTTGGGGCGGCCGGATGGGTCGCTTTCGGTCCGAAGGCTGAGCCTACGAGTTCTGAGCCCCAACGCGTGGTTGAGTACATCGAGCGTGGCGGCGTTGACGAAGAAGAGTTGGAGCGCGAACGCGTGCGTGCGGCTTACTTTGAAGCCTTGGCTAAGCCTGCGGCTGATGGCGTGCGGTTGGCTGCCTTGCAGCAATTCCTGGTTGATTATCCGGAGGCCGAACAAAAGGTCGATGCTCAAGTCGAGATCGATCGCCTCCAAGCAGTTTTGGATGAAGAGATTGAGGTTCCTCCGGCGGAGACGGAAGAAGCGCGCCAGGCTCGGGAAGCGCTCCAAGCTGAGCTTGCAACTGTGCGTGCGGCTCTCGCTAATCAGCTCTTTGGTCAGGCGCGTGGGCTGGTGCGCGGTAGTGAGCGTGCCGAAGAGGTTGTGATGACCGAGCTTGCTCGCGAAGTCGATCGCCAGGCCGGTGCGCAGTTTGCCACTTGGGAAGAAGTGCATCGAAGCGCCCTCAATGCACAGGATTGGAGTGCAGCCGAAGGAGTACGCGCCCTTTTCGCGACCTCGCTGGGAGAGCTGTCTCCGCCTGAGTGGCAGGCGCGACAGTCGGCCCTCGAAGTGGCAGCTGAGGAGGGCTTCGCGATTGCGCAGGCTGAAGCCTTTCGTGCGCAGCGTGAGAACTTCCTGAGCCTTGCTTCGGCTCCGGTGCGCGCCCCCCTACTGCAGTTCGACCTGGAGGCTGCGACCGCGGCGTGGATTGCGGCCAGCGATGCGGTTGAGCATCGTGGGTTGCAAGAGCTCGCTGACGAGCGTGCCTCGCTTTTCGAGCTTGCTCGTGATGCGCGTGCAGCTTTTGACGAGCGTGTGCAAGCTGATGAACTCGAGATTCTCGAACACAGCGAACAGCGCAAGGCAGATGTCTTGGGTGTTGGTCCAGATGGGCTACGCCTGCGTGTGCAGATCCGTGGCGAACGGATTGAGCGTACTGACCCATGGTCGGCCTACCTTGCGCCGGAGTCACTTGCTGCGATCCTGCGGGTGCTTGGACCGGAAACGGGGTCGGAAGCTGAGTTGGCCGCGCTGTACTACGTGATTGCGGTTGATCGCCTGGCGACTCAGCTTGTTGGGCTCGCAGCTTCGCCTGACGCCGCCTCGGCCGGCGAAACCCGGGCACAAATTGAGGCGTGGCGCGACGCGCAGCTCTTTCCAGAGCAATTGCCGGCGGGAGCGCTTTTCGGTTTGCAGCAGGCGGTCGATCTTTGCGCGGCGCTTGAAGCGGGCGATGACTATCTCGCGTTGAATCGCGTCGAGGACCTGCAGTCACGGTTTGGATTACTTTCGGTGTGGACATCCGGTGGCGACAGCACCTGGGGACTGCAGCCGTGAGCACTGCAGGTTTGGTTGTCTTGGCTTCCGGTGGCGGGCGAACTCTTGAGAACCTGCAGCAGTGCATTGTTGCAGGTGAGTTGGATGCGGAAATCGTGCAGGTCGTGCTCTCGAAGGAGGGTTTGGGTGCTCAGCGGCGAGCGGAGCGCTTAGGTCTCTCAGTCAGTGTTATTGGCAAGGTCACCCATCCCGATCGCAAGGAACGTGATGCCGCGCTACTTGCTGTCCTTGACAAAGCGCGACCTGATTTGGTGCTGATGGCAGGCTGGCTGCAATTGCTGCCGATCCCGGCGCGCTATGAAGGCAAGGTGCTGAACATCCACCCCTCGCTGCTGCCTGCATACGGCGGGCGTGGCTTCTACGGTCATCATGTGCACGAGGCGGTCGCGCGTGATCGGCAGTCGCTTTCAGGGTGCACCGTACACTTTGCTACCGAGGCCTATGACGAGGGCCCGATTCTGCTGCAGGAAGCGGTGCGATTGCAGCCTGGCATGAATCCGAATGCCATCGCTGACGCCGTCTTTGCTGCCGAATGCCGAGCTTACCCCGCTGCGGTGCAAGCCCTGTTGACCGGGCAGGCAAATTGGCGAAACGGCGAAGTTAGCTGGCGCTAACTGTCCGCCAGAATCTCAGCGAAGATAGCGTCGAGGTCGAGTTCGCTGGCGTAGGACTGTCGGCTGGACCTTTCAGCCAGAACGCTTCCTTCAGGCAATGGCCACCAGCGCAGGGCCGTGGCGTTGCGCTCACTTACTCGCGCTGAGATCGACAGAGTGAGCTGGCGCGCGAGCTCACCCTTGGGGCGCTGGGCTTCCAGTTCCGCTTGGACATTGGCGAGCTCGACTAGAAGTCGAGTCAATCGATTGCGTCCTGCAGGAGAAAGGAGCTTGCCATTTTCCCTTGCCCATCCCTGACTTCCGCGGCGCAGTTCGGTTGAGCCTTTCGGCAAGGTGACTCGCAAGGAGGTTATATGTGTCGGATCGAATGAGATCAGCTGACGGCTGCGCAGCTCACTTGCCGGGTAGTCGAGCACGTTGAGGTCGTCGGCATAAATCGGCAGCAGGTAGTCACGTTCTTCGTCGAAAGCAATTCCGTCGAGGATACGCAGCACTTGCTCGACCTCGCGCTTACCGTCTAGTAACGCTGTCAGACGTAGTTCTCCGCCGCGGTAACGGAACTGCTCTGCGATTTCGTCAGGAACGCCATCTGTGGGAAGACTGGCGACGCGCATGCCGATCATACGATCAATGGCGCGCACCCGGACTGGGTCCACGCGGCCATCAATAGGCGCGACAAGGTTCCAGCTGCGGCCAGAGCGCTTGATTTCGAAACCCTCGCCTGTGAAGGGTTGCCAGCGGATGCTTGTGGTATTGCGCGGGAATTTCACTACTGCATGATCGCGCCATTGTTGTGCGGGCCGAGTGAGCATTTCGGCCAGGGCGCGTGAAACGAGTACGCGTTGTCCATTACTTGAAGCGAAGACATGCGTTCCGCTTTGGTGTCGGGCGCCAATTGCAAGACGAAAGAGCTCGCGATCGGGGCCATAGATGATTTCAAGGTCAGCGGAAGGTGCTGCGATTCCCAGTTCTGCGTCAGTTCGGGCCGCCCAGGCCGCTTCGGGTTCGACTACAGGAGTACGGTGCAGCGTCTCAATAAGCGCGCGAACGAGTGCTGGCTCGGCACGGTCGACGAGCGGTTCTTTGAGATCGAAGTGTCCGTCGGAGGAAGGGACTAGGCGCAGTAGATCGCGCGTATCCGCGCGATGAATAAGCACCTCATGAATGTCGTCAGGATCGACTGCCAACAGGGTCACCGAGCCTTTCTCGACTTGCCTGTCCACGGTAGTCGGGTTCGGAATCAGTGTGGACAGAGCAATGGCAGCGCCGATCAAGGCAATGGTAAGCGCGAATAATGAGCGCGGGCTCATCGGCGGCGCCTCCAATAAACCATTAGAGCCAATAGGAGTGTAAAGCCGGGTAGTCCAAGTGTGACCAGATTGGTGATGCGTACTTGGTCTGCGCGTTCGATTCGAAGTGGCAAGCTGGTTAGGGAAACGAGGCCAGACGGAGCGGCGTCTTGGCCAGCTAGCCAGCGCAGCGATCCGCTGACAAACTCCTGCGCGAATGGCAATTGCGGCCCGGTCAGAGACGCTACGCTACCGAGAGTGACGGTGCGTCCAGTCTGCAAAGGCTGTTCGGATTGCCAGAGCTCAGCGGCAGCAGCTAGTGGGAAGCTCTTGCGCGCCTCGCCAGGGCTTGGGGCGTAATCACGGTCGTGATCGGCCCATGCGTCGGCACTGGAGAGGATGAGTGAGGTGCGCAGGTAGTTGTTGCTGCCACCTTCTAACGCCAGTGGCCGTGCTGCCAGTAGGCCTTGGGCGCGACCAGATTCGGCTAGTACTTGGGTGGCAGGATGCTGGCCACTCAGTTGACTCGAACTGATGTCGAGGGTGGCGACGGTGCTGTTGCCGGGCAATGCGCCGGCGCGCGGCCGTGCTTCACAGACGAGACCTGTGTCGAAGCGCAGCCCAGCCGGGGCCAGCAGTTGATTCCATTGCTGAACCACTTCAACTGGCGCTGTCGGTCCCAGTGCTAGGAAGAGTGGTTTGCCCGCGGAGATCCAGGACTCGGCGGCGACAAGGTCACCCTGCTGGAATGGTGCGGTCTGACCCGCGACAACGAGTAAATCGAACTCTTCTTTGGTGTCCGGCCCAGTGACTTCGACGGTGTCCAGGCCTTCGGAGCGAATCAGGCGAATCAGTGGGCGCAAGCCGCGTTCGGCATTCGTACGCGGTTGTCCATAACCATTAACAATGCCGGCCCGAACAGGCTTGCTGGTTACAAGCCTTATTGCAGCATCGCCTAGTGCGCTGTCGACTCGCTCTTGCACTAATCGGGCAGGTTGACCATCGGGAGTAGGGTCGGTCGAAGTGAATAGCTCATTGAAGATGAACTTACGTCGCCCCTCTCCGGGGGTGTCCAAGATCAGTACCTCCAAAGGTTCACGTTCGAGATCGGTTTCCCATCGAGTCCAATCGACGGGCGATCCAAATTCTTCGAGCACGATGAGCTCCAGCTTGCCGCGTGCGCGAATGCGTGCGTCTTCTAGAAGAGAGCGTAGCCGCGCAAAGGCGCGTGGATAAACGAGATTGCCGTTGAAGGTTAGGCGTGCATCTTCTGGTCGCAGGAAGGCAATGGCACGCGTGCCTTCTGGTAGTGAGGACAGTGCTTCTGCCGTGCGCTCCGATACGCCAGCTTGACCATGGCTGCTGACGTCCCAACGGACTCGCGCCTCCGGGCGCACCAGCACGCTAAGTGTGATGATGACAACGGAAGTTCCAGCAGCAGCTGCTAGTAGGGTTAACAGCCCGAGGCGCATGCGACGAGAGCTCATGGGACCCACCTTCGCGAAACGAGTCGCACCCAAGTCAAGAACAGGAAGAGGCCGGCAACCAGAGGGAAATAGGCCAACGCGTAGCTGTCGAGCAAGCCGACTGTGAAACCGCGATCTACCATGTCTGGAATATTCATTGCATGGGCCAAGCCTTGTAGCGGATTACCCTGCTGGTCGAAAAGTACCGGAACGAAGAGCAGTAGGAAGTTGATGGCTGTTCCACCCGCAGCTGCGAATAGTAGATTCCCCCCCCATGCCGAAGCCCAGAGCCCTGTCGCTAGGAAGAGTAAGCTGATCATGAGGGACCCGTAAAAGCCGGAGAAGATCAAGCTCCAGTCGAGAGCCACGTTAAAGCTGGCTAGTACGATGAACAGTGCGAGTACTCCGGCCCAGAAGGCGAGGAAGAAGACGCAGGCCGCGAGATACTTTGCAAGTACGACCTCGATGTCTCGTACCGGCGCGGTTAGCAATGGTTCTAAGGTGCCCAGCCGGTGCTCTTCTGCGAACAGGCGCAGGGTCAGTAGGGGTGGAAAGGCCGGTAGCAGTAGCCAGACCAGTACACCGGAGCCAAACATGTATTGCGGTAGTCCATCGACATCGGCGCGGATCGTTTCGCTGGAAAGGAGGTAGGTAAAGAATATTCCGTTGAGCAGATACCAGAAGCCGAGCAGCACGAAGCTAAAAGGTGAGACGCATAGCGACCATACTTCGCGCATGAAGAGGGCTCGGAAGGCTCTCATGCCGGCACCTCCTCGGTCATCGAGCGGAAGAGGTCGTCGAGCGTTGGGGTTAAAGTGCGGAATTCGAGCACTTCGACCGGTTGGGTGGCCAGCCAGCGGAAAAGCGCCTGGCGGCGCGCCGCATTCTCGGGCAGCACGCGATAGGTGCCCGCGCTTTGCTCGAGGCTGAGGTTTTCGGTCTCGTGAAGAAAGGCTTTCAAGTCGCCGAGCAGCTTGCCCTCCACATCCGATGTGCGGAATTGCACGGGCGCTTCATTTAGCGCACGCTCCTGCAGTCGCGTTAGTTCGCTGTCGGCGCGCGTTTTGCCGTGATGGATAATCAGCACTCGGTCGGCGATTTCCTCGACCTCCGGCAGTACGTGTGAGCTGAAGAGTATGGCTTTGCCGTCCTGCGCGAGTTCGCGCAGGAAGTCGCGGAAGTCCTGACGCTGAACTGGGTCGAGGCCACCGAACGGCTCATCGAGCAGTAGTGCGGGTGGGTTGGCGAGGAGTGCGTCCGCAAGACCTACACGCTGGCGGTACCCTTTTGAGAGTGCCGAGAAGGGTTGACGTACGCGATTCCCGAGGCCTAGTGCGGCTACGACTTCCTGCACGCGACGATTGGCTTCGGCGGATTTCAGGCCTTTGAGGCGGCCTCGAAAGCGGAGATACTCCCCCACGCGCAGCTCAGGCGGGGCGATGAAGTTTTCGGGTAGATAGCCAATTCGCTTGCGAGCTTCGAGCGAGGCATCTTGTAGATCGCAGCCGTCAATTCGGGCACGCCCACTAGTTGGTGGTAGGTAGCCAGAGAGGATGCGCAGGCTAGTGCTCTTTCCCGCTCCGTTCGGGCCAAGGAAACCCAGAATTTCCCCCGGCTCTACCTGGAACGATAGCTCATCGACCGCAGTCAGCGGTCCATAGCGCTTAGTGAGGGCTTCTGCCTCGATCATGATCTAGCCGGATGCAAAAAGCGGGCCGCGGACAGGGTACCGCCCCTTTGGAACGGTGTCTGCCCGCGGCCTCAGTGTTGGACCGAATCAGTCCTTCACTTCGTAGTCCGCGTCAACAACGTCGTCGCCACCCGTGCCGGCGCCGCCAGCGGGCGCTTCGGGTGCGGCTCCCGGACCTTGAGCGGAGGCTGCAGCGTAGAGCTTCTCGCCGAGCTGGCTCAACTGCTGTTGCAGGGCCTCGGTCGTGTTACTGATGACGTCGAGGTCTTCGCCCTGAAGTGATTCGGTTACGGCCGTGATCTTAGTTTCGACAGCTTCCTTATCCGCCTCCTCGAGCTTGTCCTCGTGCTCACTCATCATCTTGCGTGCCTGGTGCACCATTTGGTCAGCGGCATTGCGTTTCTCGGCAGCAGATTTGGCGACTTCGTCCTGCTCCTTGAACTTTTCGGCATCTTCTTTCATGCGCGAAATATCGTCGTCGGACAGGCCGGAACTCTGTTCGATACGAACTTGTTGCTCTTTGCCGGTGGCCTGGTCTTTGGACGTGAGGGCAATTGGACGTGCTTTAAGCGGGGCCAAGGACTGCCCAATGCAAACCTGCAAGGTCTCCAGTTGGCGCCCAATGGTGACATTTGGGTGCGTACGGGCCTCGGTGC
>JAKVCF010000069.1 GCA_022447335.1 Planctomycetota bacterium
TTGGAGTCATTCGAATTCTTCGGCGGCCCGGCGATCTGGGATGTCGATGTCCACGAGATTCCGGCGCGCGGCGCGATGCCGGCGCACGATCACCTGGATGTCCGATTTCTGTTCGTGGCCGCGCGCGACCAGGAGCTGCAACCGGCCGAGGGCGAATCACGCAACCTGGCCTGGGTCGAGTTCGAGGAAGCAGCAATTCGCATGAACGAAGAAGGCGCGGATCGCGTGATTGCCAAGCTACTGGCGCTGCGCGACATGATGAAAGAGCGATGAGTGCGACTCCGTCGATCCTGGTTCTGAATGTGGTGGGTCTGACGCCCGCCTTGTTGGCGCAGATGCCGCGCTTGTCGCGCTGGGCAGCGACACAGGTGAACTATGCGTTGACTCCGGACTTGCCGGCGGTGACCTGCACGGTGCAGGCCAGCATGCTGACCGGGCGCAAGCCAGGGTCGGAGGCTGAGCTGGGTGCTGGACACGGCGCCGTAGCGAACGGCTGGTACTTCCGTGACCTGGCCGAGGTCTGGCTGTGGCGTCAGTCTTGTGAGCTGATCACGGGGACCCGCGAACCGATTCAAACCGTCTTCGACCGCTGGCGCGCCGCGCACCCCGAGTCGAGGAGCGCGCAGCTGTTCTGGTGGTGGAATCTGCCGAGCCGCGCGGACTTGTCGTTGACCCCGCGGCCCACCTACTACGCCGACGGCCGTAAGGGCCCGGATGTGCACGCGCATCCGCCGCAGCTGCGCGAGCGTCTGCGCCGCGCGCACGGCGACTTTCCGCTATTCCAGTTCTGGGGCCCGGGCGCGGGCATTGCGAGCTCCAAGTGGATACTCGACACCGCGGCCGATGTGCTGCGCACCGAGCAGCCGGGGCTGACTCTGGTCTACGTACCCCACCTCGATTACGACCTGCAGCGCTTCGGTCCGCACGGCCCAGAAGCTGAGGCAGCCGCCAAGGAGTTGGACGAAGCGCTAACGCCGATCCTGGATCAGGCTGAGCAAGCCAACATGGAGCTGATCGTGCTGTCGGAGTACGGCATCGATCCGGTCGATCGCTGCGTCGAGCCGAACCGCATGCTGCGCGAGCGCGGTTGGCTGGCGATTCACCCGGCTGACAACGGCAGCCTGTTCGACCCGGGCAACTCGGCCGCCTTTGCAGTCTGTGATCACCAGCTCGCGCACGTCTACGTGCAGGATCGGGCGCAGATCGACGAGGTCGCTGCTGCGCTGGGTGAGATAGACGGAGTCGGCGAGATCTGGACCGGCGACGCGATCGCGCAGGCTGGCCTGGCGCACGAGCGCAGCGGAGAAATCGTGCTGCTCGCCCAGCCGGGAGCCTGGTTTGGCTACCGCTACTGGAACGACGAGCCTGAGCCCGACTTCGCGCGCAACGTCGACATCCACCGCAAGCCGGGTTACGACCCCTGCGAGCTGCTCTTCAATCCGAAACTGTCAGCGCCGATGGCGCGCGCGGCCTTCAAGCTGCTGAAGAAGAAGCTCGGCTTCCGCACGACCATGAACCTGATCGGCCTCGACACCAGCGTGGTCAAGGGTTCACACGGCCGCCCGCCCAGTAGCGCCGAACACGGCCCGGTCTGGATCGGCCCCGAGTCGCTCGCCCGCCCGATTGACGGCACGATCCCCGCGCATGCAGCTCTGGCTGCGATCGCGCCGACGGACTAGGCGCGCCTACTCGTCGAAGTCCGTGCCCGTCTCTGCCACCTCGGCGAGATGTGAATCGATCAGAGCTTGTAGTTCGGCCACTATCTCGGGATACCTCTCCGCGAGGTCCCATTCTTCGCTCGGGTCGTGCTCGAGGTGGAATAGCAGCGGCAGCTTGCCATCGAAGTGCTTGATGCCAGTCTGACTACTGGTGCGGATGTGCAGCTTCCAGGGGCCGGAGCGAACCGCGTGCAGCTCACGCGGGCCGTAGAAGAACAACGGATCGCGCTCAGCTGAGGCGCCGTGCAGCACCGCGCTGAGGTCACGCCCATCGATGACGCGCTCGGCGGGCAGCGACTGCCCAGCCATGGCAAAGGCGGTGGGCAGCAGATCGGTCGTGCTGGCGACCTCGCGCACGACGCGGCCAGCTTCGATCGCGCCCGGCTGCCAGAACACCGTAGGCACGCGCACGCCCCCTTCCCAGGTACTGCCCTTGCCGTCGCGCAGCAGCCCCGACGAGCCGCCCTCTTCGTCCTTGATGATCCAGGGACCGTTGTCGCTGGTGAAAACGACCAACGTATCCTCCGCCAGCCCCAGCTTGGTCAGCTGATCCAGAATGCGCCCGACGTGATGGTCGATCTCCTCGACCACATCACCGTAGAGACCGCGCGCCGAGGCACCCGCAAAGTCCTCACCCGGATAAAGCGGCAAGTGCGGCATGGCGTAAGGCAGGTAGACGAAAAAGTTCTGCTCCTGGTGCCGCTCGATGAAGTCGATCGCGCGGTCAGTGTAGAGGCGCGTGAGCTTACGCTGATCCGGGTTCAACTCGATCACCTCGTTGCCTTCAATCAGCGGGATGTCCTCCCACTTTGGCGGCCGCATGTCGTTGCTGTACGGCAAGCCGAGGTACTCATCGAAGCCGTGCGCGAGCGGCAGGTATTCCGCAGGTCTGCCCAGGTGCCACTTGCCGAAGATCGCGGTGGCGTAGCCCTGCTCCTTGAGTCCTTCGGCGATGGTGACCTCGTTGGGGTGAATGCCGCGCGGCGACTTCGGCCCCAGCACCCACGAAAAGCCCGAGCGCTTCGGCACCCGCCCCGTCAGCAGCGCGTAACGGCTCGCCGTGCACGCCGGGGACGCTGAGTAGAACTGCGTGAATCGCGCCCCTTCCGCGGCCATCTGGTCAAGCCGAGGTGTCCGAATGATGGGATGCCCAAAAATAGCCAAGTCCCCCCATCCCAAGTCGTCACAAAAAATGACCACCAAATTGACCTTGCCCTGCCGACCAGCCTGACCAGCCCCTTGCACAGCCGCGCATGCTGACGCCATCAAGAAAACAAGACCCAAGTGGGCTTTACACCTCATACCTGCATCCTAACGCCTACGAGAGCTGGAATAGATTTCGCATTTCCTGGGGAAATAGGGAGTTAGGGTTGATCGGTGCTCCGATTCATCCTCACATGCCTTGCCCTCGTAGTTTTGGCAAGCAATGTGTCCGCCACATGGTCGATTATCGTCTATGACAGGCGGACAAAGGAAATCGTCGTTTCATCCTTCACCTGTGTCCCCGGACACGACCTCTTGGGCTGGACTCCAATGCTCGACCGAGAGCTCGGAGTGGCAGTCACCCAAGGATACAGTTGGCCAGACACCAAGATATTGGTACGAGACCGCATGGCGCGGGGCCACTCTCCCGAACGGATCGTGCAGGGAATTTTAAAACGATACGGGCAGCAAGGATCGGCAGGATTTGTCGTCGCGATGATCGATAATCAAGGGAGATTCGAACAGTTCATTGGAGAGAGAGATCCTCTCGACCCAGATTTCCATATCACCCAAGGCGAAGATGGAGATTTTCTTTACCTACTCCAGGGCGGCGGACTAACTGGCAAAGCGGTCATTGAAGAAGCCGAAAGAACTTTTCTCAGTGCGCCAGGCGATCTTTCTCAGCGCGTCATGGCTGCCATGGAGACTGCGCGATCACTGGGAGGAGATGGTCGCTGCTCCTGCCGCCCCATCGACCCCACCGGATGCGGAACGCCGCCGCCAAACTTCTCTCAATCTGCCACGATTGGATACCTCTTGGTAAGTCGACCAGGTGACCCTGCGCTCACAGAATGCCTCGAAACTGGATGCGTTCCGCTTGATAGCTACCTAGTCCTCAATGAACCGTGGCATCAAATGGGTGACCCTGACCCCGTTGATCTGATTCGGGCTCAATATGACGCCTGGAGAATTCAACAGCGGGGAATTCCAGATGCAGGGCAATCGATACTTATTGCGGACACAAACTCTGTAAGGGCAGACATTCCAGAAGTCATCGATTATTGGGTTGATTTATACGATCTAGACGGGGCAGGTATCACACACGGTGGCGCGACTTTTGAGCTAACACACTTACAAAAATCGATCGGGTCTTCCGACCTAACCAACGTCATCGACCACCAGGATGGAAGCTATACCCTGCAGGTGCAAACTGGGAGTCACCCCGGCCTAGACCACTTCGCTTTTCGAGTTCAAGATGGAAGTGGTAAATCTGTTCAGCTATGGCCAGAACTTCGACTCCTTCATAAAGGGCTACCACCTGCTGTAACTTCTGTGGGACGCGCAGTTGATCCAGCTGGGATAAACGGATCATTTGACGCCCAAATCATTTCCCATAGCGACGCTCTGTGGATGATTCCGCGCAACGGATCAGGCGATTCAATGGGCCTTCATCGTGCGACTCGTACATCTCACCTGGATCGATTTGAACCCCCTGCCGCAGTTCAAATCGATGGAGTACGACCTTCTGATTTACGCTCCTTCTGGATATCTAAAGACGAACTCTTCGCGGTTATATCAATCAAGACTGCAGAGGGAGGAGAAGAGCTACTCGAAATCAATCGACCCGACCTTCAATCTCCCTTTGGATCCATCAAGCGTCTAGGGATGCTCAATGTTGCGGCGCGACAGAGCTTCCCCTCACTCACGGATGATCGCCTAAACATGCTTTATACAACTTGGGAATCTGGGGCCCCAGAGGTCAGGCATGCCACACGTCTTAACATAGACGCCGCATGGTTCCCTAGCAGCGCTTTACCCAATCTCAGCCTGAGTGGCCCGGCATCGCGAGGGCAGTTTCTTCAAAACCTGTCACTCTGTGCCTTCAAGGTAAAAAATACATCGAAGCCAAGCTTTCTATTAGCTCAACGGAATCCCAACGGGCTCTGGGAAGAGCAGGGTCCTCTAGCAGGTACCCATGAACTAAAAAGTCGAGATGGAAAAATAATTGGCTGGGACCCGCAAAGATCCACTGCTTGGATTCTCTATGAAAATCGGCCTAGAAAGGACCAGATCATGCAGGCAGATCTGATAACGCAATCCCTCACAACTGCGACAAGAAAGGTATCTGCAACTAGCGGAGCTGCCATTACATTTGAGTTACAAGCGCCTCCCTCTTTCGCTGGCTCACCATATGAAGTCATCGTTGGTGGAAAAGGTTCGGGAATGCGGATGGAAAATGGCATATTGCCATTGAAGCCTACTCATGCCACACAGTCATTGCGATATGCCGTCTCCGCAGGGCTACAACCTACAATGAGTGGAAATCTCAATAGCACAGGGAGCGCAACGGCAAACTTAGTTGTTGCGCCAAACCAAAAAATGGCTGCAAGCCTAATCGGGCTTGATATTCATTTTTGCTTTGTAAGCAAATTAACTAGTAGCGGATATTCAACGGACTTCATCAGCAATGCTGTCTCCGTCTCAATCACGCTTTAGGTCGCAGATCAATATTCCCTTTATGGAAACTCAGACCCTTGGTCGTAGTGGACTACGCGTCACCCCGCTCGCCTTCGGGTCCTGGCTAACCTTTAGCCAAGGTGGACTGAAGAATGCAAGCAAGATGGTCGACTACGCACTGGAGCGTGGGATTAACCTCCTCGACACGGCAGACATCTATGACAATGGCGCAGCTGAATCGATGCTGGGTCGCATCCTGACTAAACGTCGGCGCCAACACATCGTGATTGCAACCAAGGTGTATTGGAACATGAGCGATGACTCCAATGACTGGGGACTTTCGCGCAAGCACATCTTCGAGTCGATTGACGGAAGCCTGCAGCGCATGCAAACCGACTACGTCGACCTGTATCAGTGCCACCGATTCGACCCGACAGTGCCACTTGACGAAACCATACGCGCAATGGGCGACTTGATCCGCATGGGCAAGGTGCTGTACTGGGGAACAAGCTGCTGGACCGGCGCACAACTACATGAAGCTTGTGAAATTGCCGACCGCCTAAACGTACCCCGCCCGATCAGTGAGCAACCGCCCTACAACATGCTGTCGCGGCAGATTGAAGAGGACGTCCTGCCGACCTGCGCAGAACTCGATATCGGTGTCATCAACTGGTCGCCGCTCGCCCAGGGCTTCCTGAGTGGAAAATACAGCCCCGGCGTCATCCCAGAGGGCTCCCGCAAGGCACAACTTGGCCTGTCGGGCATGTTCCTCGACCAGGTGATCTCGAATGACAAAGCCTACGATCGCCTCGGCCGCATCAAGGCAGTCGCCCAACAGTTCGGGATCGAATTACCGGTCCTAGCTGTAGCTTGGTGCCTGCGCCGCCCTGAACTGACTTCCGTCATCCTGGGCGCCAGCAAAATCAGCCAAATTGAACAGAACATAAAGGCTCTCGAAATCGAGTGGACCGCCGAATTGGACGCCGCCTGCGAATCAGCTTGCAGTGGCGATCCGCTGCAGACGGTCTAACCTCTTCATTCGCTCAGAAAACGGATTGAGCCCCGCCCCTAGGCCCCCGATGTAAGATCTACGGCTTCACGCACTTGGGAACACCATGTCTAACTCTCCTGAGAAACCGGTCTACGGTAACGGTCCCGCCGAAATTCCGCAGCCAGCCAAGGTCACGGTACCGCGCTTTCGCTCTGCCAAGGGCAAGCGCACTCTACTGTGCCTAACCGCATACGACTCGCCCACCGCCCGCCTTGTCGATGAAGCTGGTTTCGATCTAATCCTGGTTGGTGATTCGATGGCAAACGTGGTGCTCGGTCATGCCAGTACGCTCAAGCTCTCCCTCGATCAGATCATCAGCGCCACACGCGCAGTCAAGCGAGCCGCTGACCGACCGCTCATAGTTGCGGACATGCCCTTTGGCACTTATCACATCAGCATCGAAGACACGCTGACCAACGCACTACGCCTCATCCGTGAGGGTGGCGCACAAGCCGTGAAACTCGAAGGCGGCCGCAACCGCGCCCACCTAATCCGCGCCCTAGTCGAAGCCGACATCCCCGTTATGGGGCACGTCGGCCTTTTACCTCAGTCAATCAACACAGAGGGTGGCTACCGCGTCCAAGGCAAACGCGTCGAAAGCGCGCGCCAAGTACTGGCCGACGCCCTTGCCGTAGAGGCCGCCGGCGCTTTCGCCGTAGTGCTCGAAGGTATTCCGGCCGAGGTCGCCCAGGTCGTCACAGAACACCTGAGCATCCCCACCATCGGTATTGGAGCTGGGAACGGCACTGATGGCCAAATCCTCGTCTTCCATGACGTAGTTGGGCTCTCGATGGGCCCTGCGCCCAAGTTTGTACGTCGCTACGCCAACTTGGCCAACGTCATCCGCAACGCTCTTGGCGACTTACGGGCGGACATGCTGGATAAGTCTTTCCCAAGCCAGAACGAATCGTATCCGCTAGCCGAAGCCCTGCCCGAGGGATGGGACCTCGACGTCGAAACGGGGCTACGACGCGAGCCTGAAGCCTAGAGATTGCATGGATCAAACAGGGTGATGCCGTAGCAACACACAGCACACATCATCCCTACATCTCTTTCTCGACCTTGAGCATGCGCCCAGGCAAGAAGTGCCCTGTGTCCGCCACATCGGAAGAAACATAAACCACTTCGCCATGATCGTGCGGCTCGGCCATCACCTTGGCATGTGTAGAGCGCAGACCGCCGAGCCAACCCCGCGCATCGGTCACATAAACGATCTCGCCCCCATCAGCAGCGAGACCTTTCAAAGTCTCTCGGTCAACCTGGACAACGCCTTCAGGAAGTTCGGCAAGACGCTCCCAACGCAGCTTCATCGCGAAGCCAGTGCGATCGTTGGGCTCGCCACCTTTGAAAAAACGTCGCGCAGACTCGATCGACCACATCGTTAGGCCATCGATGCTTTCCGACTTATGGTGCCGCGTAAACAAGCTGACCAAAATACCTGTTCCGAAACAGGCCACTAGGTTCCAAAGCGCGCCAATGTAACGATAGGTGCCCTCTCCGGGAGCGGGTACGCCGTGCGCTAGCGGCTCAATGAATACAGTAGGCCATTGGTTGCCGAGGACGATTAGTACGCCGCCCATGATGAAAGTAGCGACGGCACCGGCCGTGGTGAAGCGCTTCCAGAAGATCGCCAAAAAGATCGCCGCGACCAACGGGGGAGTAAGAGTGGACTGAAAGAATCCGTGCGCTTCGTACAGCGACTCGAACTGCGAAAACCCCCAAGCAGCCCCTACCCCGATCAAAGTAGCAATCGCAGACACGACCAACGCATCGCGTAAGTAGTGCTTATCATTTGGCCGTGAACCTCCGCGCTCCTTGAACGGGCGGTAGACATCATTGATTGTCACGGCGGCCACAGCATTGATAAGCGTATCAACCGTGCTCATCAACGCCGCCGTCACGGCGGCGACAAAAAATCCAAACCCGGCCGGAGTCGTCAGCAGTGCCGTAACTTTGACGAAAACTTCGTCAGGAACAGTGTCTGGCGAAAGTAAATCCGGCTGAGCTGTTGAGATCGCACGACCAATCCAACCCGCATTCGAAACCGCAATCGCTGAAATAGGCAACGCAATCAACACATTAAATGCCGCCGCCTTACGCCCCTCATTCACCGAACGGCAGGCCATAAATCGCATGATCAGACCTTGATTCATGAACAGGAAGCCGATGGATCCCGCAACCGCATCCTGCCAGAAGATGCCAACAAAGTTGAAACTTGGGTCATCATTGAAGTTGGCAAGTGGGAGCTTGTATTCATCCGGGAGCAAACTCCAGAATGCGTCAAATCCACCGAGAAAGTCTAGGCCCAACAGGAATAAGAAAACCCCAGCAAACAGCAACACAAATCCTTGAAGAAGATCGGTGAAGATCACTGCTGTCTGCCCCCCGAAAGTGATGTACACCCCGGCCACGATCGCCACCACCCAAGTGATAGTCATTAGATCCCAACCCAAGTGCGGCTCAAGAATCGGTGATAGCGTCTTGGCCATCGTGACGAATCCAATGCCAATGTAACCGAGCATGAACAGCAGCAAGGCTATCGTCGCCAGCATGCGCACCTGCGGGTTAAAGCGGCGCTCGAAGTACTCTGGAATAGAGCGCACCCGCATGTAGTAGATGATCGGTAGCCAACCGAACATGAACAATGGCACGAAGAACCAATCGTTCATGTAGGTCATCGAGCTCGAGAAGCCGTGCTCAAATCCCTTCGAACTGTACTTCAGAAAACTGTGTGAACCCACACCGGTCGCAACGATCGACATCGTGATCAACCACCAACTAAAGCGCCGACCACCAAAAAAGAAGTCGCTAGTCGACCGGTTAAAACGCGCAAAGTAAGCGCCGAAGCCAAGCACCAGCATGAAATAGCCGATAACAATGACCCAGAAAATCGGTGACTCGCCGGCCGCCGCAGTGGCCGTCATGGCCTGAACCTGAGTCGGGTCAGCAGCGTGCTGCACAAAAGCCAAAAGCGAAGCAAGCATCGAGAAAGCGAAGCTAGGAGAGGCTAGTGGCCGCGAGGATTCCGATCCCGTGCAAGCCTGCGTACCAAATGAATCCGAAGAACATCAACGCGAGCCAGCGACGGTCGCTCGCACGCAGCTTGTTGAAGCCTTCACTGCGTACAACCATCCATAGCCCGCCGAGGAAGAAGACTCCCCCGACACCGTACAGATAGAGGTACGGCAGCCAAACGCGATCGAAGTCGAGTGGCATGGTGGGGTATCCTAGCGGCGCCCTGGCACGGCCGGGCGCGACCGGGCCTCAATCCCAGCCAGCAAGCGCGGCAAAGCCGTTACGTGCGGCACTAGCCAGTCAATCCAGCCATCTGACTGGGGCCCAACAGCAGCCTGCAACCATGCAGGCGTGTGGCGCATATGCATTAGGCCTATAGCCTGCGGCGCAGCCGCTGCCCCCTGCGCACGCAACGCCGCCGGGAGGGAAAGATCGAGCGAAAAGACGTCGCCGACCACTGCATCTGGGCACTCGCGCTCGAGGATAGCGCGATACTGCGGACGATCCACCTGAACACTGCGCCCGCCTACCTCGATTGCCTCCGGCTCCTTACTGAGCCACTGTTTCCCGGCACGACCGTAGACACGCAGTGGAGCCTCACCGGGCGCGACCTCGCGAGCGTCGACGACGTCGAAATCATGGTGCGCAAACCAATCGATAACCTTCGCCGCGGGAGCATTGGTCGCAAAGCAAATCGTAATGCCATGATCGAGCATCCAGCCCAGCACACGCTCAGCACCTGGTGCCAAATCGTGCTTGTTCAGTGCGCGAAATCGATCACAAGTGCTGTGGTAGCAATGATCCAAGAAGGCCATCACATCCGGCCACTCACGCAGTATCGCCTCGCGCAAATGAACCGAAAGCGAACACGATGCCTCGTCGATGAACTGCCCCACCGCCGTCGGCATGGCAAAGAAATCCTCATCGACATAAGAGCTCATGCGCCCCTCAATCAGCCAACCAAAGTCCTGTGGCCGGTTAAGGATCTGCTGACAGAACTCCGCGTAAACCTCCTCTATTTCGGCCCGCTTCACCCCATCAAGGCGCGCTAGCTCGCTGACTACAGTGTCGTGCACTGCCTCCAACTCGCGAGCCGGATCCGTCCAGACCCCATCGAAGTCGGATAGCAGGTGAAGGGGGGAAACGCGCACGGGGGAAGGATGATACCCATCCTTCCCCCGTGGAACCGACCCGTAAGCTGGCACTCAGGAATCGCCTACTTCTTCATCATCCTGAAGTAGGTGATATTACCCTGAGTATCTTCAATTGGGCCGGTCAAGAAAGTGCCAGACTCGTCGACCATCACGTAGTGCATAAACATCGGGGCCCCGTGATCGAGCATTAAATCGAAGCCTTCCAGCATGCCGACCGAACTATCCGTGAACCGATCAAAAACTAGATCGTTCGCGCCCTCAGTGTCCCATCGGTAGACCTGATCGCCAGTGTCGATCCCACCACCAATCACCGAACCGCTCGCATCGATCTCCAAACTCATGTTCGAGTAGCGCGGCGCGTAGTGGTAGTTATGGCCACTCCAGGATCCTTCGAAAATACTCGGTTGAAAGTTCCCTAGGCCGGCAGAGAGTGTCAGTTCAAACACGCCCGAATCAACCGCCTCAACGTCCTCACCCTCGGTGTTCACGGTACGAGAACGCAGCTCGTACTCACCATGGATGAAGTTGCGCGCATCATTCAAGCGACCCACCAAGATCAACTGCTCTCGGTTCTTTTCCAACTCTCTAAAAGCTGCGGAAAATAGGCCTTTGTGACCTATTACCGTCTGATTGAGAGAAGCGCCGCCCGAAGCCACGTCGTAAGGATTCTCGGTGCCTGGCTGACAATAAGTAAAGTTGCCTTGGCCATCAGCCCGCAAAAAGAAGTTTCGCGAGAGAATTCGAAGATCGCCGTCCGCCCAAGGCAGCCCTTCGTTGTCCCGCGGAGTCAGATGTCCAGTCCAATCGCCAGACAAGTCAGTCGGCGAAAAAGGATTTGTAGAGTTGCCCGTAGCCCCACCACCCGTACGGCCGCTACTACTGCCACCGCTACCGCCAATGCACGCAGGCAGCAGTACGAGGAGCAGGGCGCTGAGAACAGGCAGCGCGGCAGTGGAGCGGAGGAAGTTGTACATCTGATTGCCGACTCTTCCCCAAAAGACGCTCATTACGTCGATCGGGTTCCTGAAACCTCAGACTACTCTCC
>JAKVCF010000007.1 GCA_022447335.1 Planctomycetota bacterium
ACGGTCAAGAAGAATCGTACCCTCGGTTCCGACCAGCAGGCCGAAACAGCGAAGACCCGCGTCGAAGCCGCAGCTCACGACCCCATAGCGCCCCTCACCGTAGTCAAGGATACCCTGTGCCGACCAATCGACTTGATGCTCAGGATGTAGCCAGCCCCTGCCAGTAAGAGACTTCACATCGTCGCCCATCCAGAGACGACAGAAACTTACCGCGTAGCAACCCACATCGAGAATAGCCCCTCCACCCCAAGCTGGATTCAATCGGACATCATTCGGAAAGCTGTGCGGAAAGCTAAACGAAGCCTCGACTGTACGCAATTCGCCAATACGCCCTTCTTCCAACCACTTGCGAACTAACCCTATCTGTGGGTGGTACTGATACATGAATGCTTCGATCAAGTGTTTACCTGTCTCCTTGGACACGGCAACCATCTCCTCGCATTCAGAGGCAGTACAACCCTGTGGCTTCTCGCACAATACGTGCTTGCCCGCGCGCATGGCAGCGATGGACTGCTCAGCATGCAGCCCGTTATGCGTCGCGACGTAAATGACATCAATATCTGGATCCTCAATCAAGGCTTGGTAATCGTCGTACGCACGCTTCGGCCCCAAGGACGCGGCGCGTTCCTTGTCACGTGAAGCCACTGCGGCAAGCTCCCACCCATCGATCTTGCGCAGGGCGGGAACGATGGAGTTGACGACGATGCGACCCGCTCCCAGAATGCCAAATTTGGTCATGCCGGATATTAGCGCTGCGCAAGACCTGCGTGGGGTTGTGGGGCACCAAGATGGCTTTACTACCCCACAAAGGAACAGTTATGCCACCACTTCGCGAATGACATGTCCATGTACATCCGTCAATCGGAAGTCCCTTCCTTGGAAACGGAAGGTGAGGCGCGTGTGATCGAACCCGAGCAAATGCAGGATCGTGGCATGGAAGTCATGGATGTCCATACTCTGGTCTACAGCGCCGAACCCGACCTCGTCAGTGATTCCATAGGAAGCGCCAGGCTTAGTGCCCCCTCCAGCCATCCACACGGTGAAAGCCTCAATGTGATGATCGCGCCCGATGAAGTTGCGCACTTCGCCAAGCGGAGTGCGGCCGAACTCGCCACCCCAGATAACGAGCGTATCCTCGAGCAGACCCCGCTGCTTGAGATCGATAACCAAAGCCGCACTCGCCTGATCGACTTCGCGACAGCGCTCCTCGAGCGGCTGACCTAAGTGATTACCCGGGTCGCCGTGATGGTCCCAATCGGTGTGATACAGCTGGACGAAACGTGATCCTCGCTCGATCAATCGCCGTGCAAGTAAACAATTCCGAGCAAAGCTTGGTCGATCGTCCTCAACCCCATAGAGCTTGCGCACCGACTCCGGCTCACGATTGAGATCGATCAGCTCAGGCGTACTGGTCTGCATGCGAGCCGCCAACTCATAAGCAGCAATCCTCGCTTCTATTTCCGGATCGGCAGAACGATCGGATGCAATACGGTTCAAATCGCCAACCGCATCAAAGAACTCGGCTTGCTCATCATCAACCACGCCTTTTGGGTTGCGCAGATTAAGCACTGGATCACCCCCCGACCGGAACGGTGTACCCGCGAACTGAGTCGGCAGAAAACCATTCCCCCACAGCGGCGCGCCACCGCGCGGCCCGCGATTACCCGAAGTCAGCACCACAAAACCGGGAAGATCATCGGCCCCCGAACCAAGCCCATAAACCGACCAAGCGCCTGCACTAGGTCGTCCAAACTGCCCAAAACCTGTATTCATAAACAGCTTCGCCGGACCATGATTAATCTCCTGACCCTTCAACGCACGCAACCAGCAAAGGTCGTCCACGATCTTTGCGGTATGCGGAAGTAACTCACTTATTGGCGCACCCGTCTCGCCATGTTGCACAAACTTGCGACGCGTACCCAACAATCTGGCCGACGCCCCATCGATGAAGGCAAACCGCTTCCCTGCACTGAGACTCGGAGGAAGCACCTGACCATCCAGGCGCTGCAAGGTAGGTTTGGGTTCAAAAAGCTCAAACTGACTCGGTGCACCTGCCATGAACAGCCAGATAACACGTTTGGCGCGCGGAGCAAAGTGAACACCAATGGAATCCTGCGCAGAGCCGAACTCTGGGAGATCGCGACGCAGCAGGTCCAGGAAGGCCAAACCGCCCAAGCCAATCCCGCGACGCAGCAAGTCGCGCCTGCTGATGCGCTGCGCTTCGCGAGCGGAATTGAGTGAGGTACGAAATGAATCGATCATGGCCGAGTCAGAAACTCATCGAGATTGAGCAGCACACGACCTAATGAGGTCCAGGCGGCATCTTCATCACGCAGCGCCGCAACGCGCGCCCAATGATCGCGCAGCCGAGCAACTTCCGCCTCCGTAGCAGAACGTGACAGCACTAGCGGCATTGCTGCTGTAAAGGGATCGTCTTCGTTACGCAGGCGCTCACCGAGTGCAGACGCAAACTCAATCACCATGGCATCGTTAGCTAGGGTAAGAGCCTGAAGCGGCGTATTGGAACGTACGCGCCGAGTACAGCTTGCGCTCGCGGCCGGAGCATCAAAGACAGCATAAAACGGAAAGGGACTTGACCGCCAGATACGCGTATAGATCGAACGCCGGTAACGATCCGCACCTTCGCTTGCTTTCCAAGATTTACGCGACTGTGTAAAAGCGAACACGCCACCAGGTTGAGGAGGCTGTACCGGACCTCCGCCTCGGCGCTCATCGAGCAACCCACTAACAGCAAGCGAAGCATCGCGCAGCGCCTCGCCCTCGAGACGCAAGCGCCGCTGGCGTGCTAACCAATGGTTGTTTGGATCAGCCTCGCGCTCTGCAACTGTCGCATCGCTAGATTGCCGATAGGTCTTCGATTTTACGATGCGCCGCACTACATGCTTGCGCGAAAAACCATGGTCGATGTAATCCTGAGCTAGCCAATCCAACAGCTCTGGATGCGAAGGCTGAGCACCACGCATGCCAAAGTCATTCTCCGTTTCAACGAGGCCCGTACCAAAAAGCTGTTGCCACCAGCGATTGACTGTCACGCGATGCACAAGCGCATTACGCGGATCCATCAACCAGCGTGCGAGATCAAGTCGATCATTTGGGCGAGATCCAGGCGCAAAGTGGTTCATGGCCGCTGGGTAGCCCGGCACAACTTCTTCCTGCGGATTAAGGAAGGAACCACGACCGAAAAGTCGTGTCTCGCGAGGAACTTCGCGCGCCTCGAGCACCAATGACATCGGCAAACGCGGGCGATGATCTTCATGTTCGCGCGCAGCACGCAGAGCGTCCGCCCACACAGGATCGACTAACTCGGGAAGTTTCTCGCCTTCCGGAAAAGTCACCTTCTGATCCGCCAGCAGCATGCGAAAGTGACCGAGCGTATGTCGATCACCATGTTCCTGCTGTAGCTCAATGCGCAACTCCCACTCACCCTCGGGCAAAGCCTCATCGAAGACGAAACATGCGATATGCGGTTCGCCAAAGCCCGGTTTAATTGCCCAACCCGGCCTCTCATCTAGGGTTTGCGCGATGCCATAGTGACGCCCGCCTTCCGCCGAAGTGTCCTGCTCAAAATCAGCCATCGCACGCTCGATCGACAAACTCAACCATCCCGAATTCTCATCGTTTCCTGGAGTGCGGCCATCACCAGCCTCGTACTCAGCGGCATTACGTGCGTATACCCGGACTTGCTGCAGTACAAAATTCCCATTCGCTGCGCGCCCCGGACCACCGCCAGACAAACCATGCGCCGGCAACGCTTCGAGACGAATCGCAGATAACCCACCACTGTGCAACCCCTGCAGGACATAGGTGCTGTAAATCGCGCCTTGCCCAACCACGCGATACGCACCGTCTTCTTCCGGCCGCAGTTCTGGACCATTCGAAGCCCATGCCTCCGGCTGCCAAATTGACCAACCCTGAGTCGCGGCTGCATGAGCCTGCTGCACAGCTATACGACGCTGCTCACGCCCAGCCTCCCAGATCATCGCCTGCCTCTCTTCATTCTCGTTGCGCACGACAAGCAGGCTCGGATCGGAACTCACGCCAGAGTCACGTGTCTGATTAAAGAACGCGTAGAGCTGGAAGTACTCAGTCTGTGTGATTGGGTCGTACTTGTGTGTATGGCATTGCGCACACGAAAGTGTTGAGCCCAACCAAACTGAACCTGTGGTGTTGACCCGATCCAGTACGGCGTTGACACGGTTCTCTTCGTCTTTGGCTCCGCCTTCCTGATTAATCTGCGTATTCCGATGAAAGCCTGTCGCTAAGCGTTGTGCGCGTGTGGCATGGGGAAGCAGATCGCCCGCAAGTTGCTCAATTGTGAACTGATCGAAAGGTAAATCTGCGTCGATAGCTTCGACCACCCAATCGCGCCACGGCCAAATATTGCGACCTCCATCGATCGTAAATCCGTGCGAATCGGCATAGCGAGCTGCATCTAACCAAGGCCGCGCCCAACGCACCGCAAATGCGGGCGACACGAGCAGCGCTTCGACGCGCGCGGCCCACGCGGCATCGCTCGGATCAGAAAGCCAACTAGTCAATTCATCTCGGGTGGGCGGCAATCCAGTTAGGTCCAGGTGTAACCGACGCAGTTGTGCAGCTGGATCAGCCGCGGCAGCAGGAGTCATCCCCTTACCTTCCAATGCCGCACGCACATACGCATCAATGGGATTAGCAACTGGATGCACAGCCTGCGGGATCTCGATCTCGCCGAAGGGCGCGTAAGCCCAATGCACCTCCCATTCAGCGCCCTGCTCCACCCAACGCCTGAGCAACTCGACCTCGACCTGACTAAGCGGCTCACCGTGCTCGACCGGCGGCATACGATCCTGCCTGTCATCGGTCGAGATTCGATACAGCAGCTCACTACCTTCCGGATCGCCCGCAACTACCGCCTGATAACCACCCAAGTCGGCAAATAAACCCTCGGGCGTATCAAGGCGAAGATCTGCCTCGCGCGTAGCTGGATCCGGCCCATGACACTTCAGACATTTATTCGCCAATAGAGGGCGCACTTCGTTCTGCCACGAAACACGAATAGGCTCCTGCTCACGAGGATCCGCCAGCCAGAACACACCACCAACGGTCGCGAGTGCCAAATGGATCGAGGCGATCAGTCGACTCACAAGTCCATTCTAAAGCGCGCTCCCGAAGCGTGGACAACGGCCTAGACCTGTTGGTTTGGGCACAGCCGCGCGCTCGGCCTCAAGAGCCGACATCACCTCGTCAACTCCCAAAATCACCTGCTTGCTTCGGCAGTCTAGGCATTGCAACCGCTCAGTTTCACCTCCATCACCGGTAGGATGAGGGCGTGCAGGCTGCACTTCATCTCCGTCTAGCACTCGCGATCAGCGGGGCAGCATCGGTGTCCTGGTGGATTCCGCATGCGAATCCGGATTTCGAACAAGATGTGGTGCCCTACCTAAAAAAACACTGCCTCGAATGCCATGCAGGCGCCGAACCCGAAGGTGACTTTGATCTGAGCCCCTATCTCGAGGAGAAAGCCGCACGCTCGGCATTCGACGATTGGGATTACCTGCGAGAGCGCGTACTCGATGGCGACATGCCACCGCGCAGCCGACCTCATCCCGGCGGAGCAGAAACCGAAAAATTTCTAGCCTGGATCGACGCCGCCCACGGGCCGGTAGATTTTCGTTTCCGTCCACTGGATCCCGGCCGACCCATACTGCGCCGCCTGAATGCGCACGAGTATCAGAACACAGTCAAGAAACTTTGCGGAGTGGATTTCGTCGCCGAAGAGTTCTTTCCCGCAGATGCCGTGGGCTTTGGCTTCGATCACATTGGCGCCACTCTGAATCTTCCAGACGCTCTGTTCG
The DNA here is from genome assembly GCA_022447335.1 of Planctomycetota bacterium. Lineage (GTDB taxonomy): Bacteria > Planctomycetota > UBA1135 > UBA1135 > UBA1135. The sequence goes on from JAKVCF010000007.1 coordinate 5,856, forward strand.
AGAAGTATCTACACGCAGCCGAGCAAATTGCTAACCAAGCCATTGTGTGCTGGAACGAAGAAAACGATTCGGTGCGCCGCATCAACGCCACTGATCTTGAAGGTGGAGACGATCGCAACGGATCCTTCCGCGGCCTACACACCCGATCTGCGACCTCGGCCGAACTTACTCTAGCTCACGCCGGCACCTACACCGTCACCATCGAGGCCTGGGGACAGCAATTTGGGCCCGAAGTCTGCAAGATGACACTGTCGGTCGACCGACGGATCGTAAAACGATTTGACGTCGCAGAAGAACGCGGTTCACCAGGTCGCTTCAGCGCTACGGTACAGCTTGAAGCGGGTAAACACCTGTTCAGCGCGGGATTCTTAAACGACTACTACGTAAAGGGGAAAGGTGACCGCAATCTTTTCGTCGCATCGATCGAAGTTAATGGCCCTAAAGTTCCTCCTGCGCCAACTGCCTGGCAAGCGGGCCTGATAGAGCGCCACCCTGAGTCGCTTGGACGCATGCGACTACAAAGCGTACTCAGTGAAATGATGGAGAGCGCATGGCGTCGCCCTGTAGCAACAACAGAGGTCAAACGACTTGCCAAGAGCTTGCCTGCGGATGCAAGCCTAGACACGCAGATGCACCAGGCTTTAGTCACACTACTGGTCACACCACGCTTCCTATTTCGCTTCGAAGCGGATGAGCGCGCGCTACCTTCCAAGCAGGAAGAAATGCTACTGGCTCGATTCACCGAGCAACGCCCCCTGCGCAAAGACGTGCGCGCCCTGGATGACTGGGAACTCGCGACCCGCCTGTCCTACTTCCTGACCAGCGGGCCGCCTGATTCATCACTACGCATGCGAGCGACCGCTGGCGAGCTGACCCAAGGCAACCCAAATATGGATGCCGCACAGGTTCTGCACAGCGAAGTAGATCGACTACTCGAGACACCAGCCGTGCGCGAGTTTGTACACAACTTCGCTGGGCAGTGGCTACAACTACGCAACCTCGACCGAATCGCGATTGACACTGAACGGTATCCGCAGTGGAACAACGGGCTGCGCGAGTCGATGAAGCGCGAGACCTATCTACTCTTTGAAACAGTCCTACGCGAAGATCGCGATGTACGGACACTCATCGACGCCGACTTTACCTTTGTCGATCAGCGTCTCGCTGAGCACTATGGCATTAAGGGCGTTGAAGGAAAGGGTCATCGTCATGTCAAGCTGCAGGATAACCGCCGAGGGGGCCTACTCGGCCACGCCTCAGTGCTGACGTTGACCTCGAACCCTGCGCGCACTTCACCGGTAAAGCGGGGCAAGTGGATCCTGGAAAACTTACTGGGCGCTCCACCGCCTCCACCACCACCCGAGGCAGACGCCTTCGATGAATCCGCGGTAACCACCGCCGCATCGCTGCGGGAAGAGCTAGCCGAACACCGCGCCAAACCTTCCTGCGCAGTCTGCCATGACGCTATGGACCCTCTCGGCCTGGGGCTCGAAAATTTTGGCCCGATCGGCAACTGGAGAAGTGCAGACGGCGGCGGCGTCATCGACGCCAGCGGCGAACTGCCCGATGGCTCCCGCTTTGCCGGCGCAGCCGATCTGCGCACGCTGCTGCGTGACGACCCGGCCTTCGTCCGCACCGTCACCGAGCGCCTGCTGGTCTACGCACTCGGACGTGGACTCGAGCGCAGTGATCGAGCTACCGTACAGGGAGTTCTAGCCGGACTCTCGCCCAAGCAACCTACCCTCAGAGGGATTCTGCACGGTATCGTGGAGTCTCCGGCTTTCCGCCTGCGACGCACCAAGCCATGAGCAATCCTCTCAGCCGCCGTCATTTACTCCGTGGCATGGGCGCCTGCGTGGCTCTGCCCTGGATGGCGAGCTTGCCCGGCATGAGATCGATCGGACGGTCACCACTGGCACCAAAACGCTCGCACTTGGTGTATTTCTACGTTCCAAACGGGGTCCACATGCAGGATTGGACTCCACAAGCCGAAGGTAAGGGCTTCGAGCTACCTTGGATCCTCAAACCGCTTGCACCGTACCAAAAGCACTTCTCGGTACTGACCGGTCTCACACAAGACAAGGCACGCGCCAACGGTGATGGCCCAGGCGATCACGCGCGTGCGGCAGCAGTCTTCCTCACAGGAATGCAGCCACTCAAGACCGACGGACAAATTCGCCTTGGCCCTTCGGCTGACCAGCTGGCCGCCGAAGCGATGGGTGCGCAGACCCCGTTCCCCTCACTTGTCCTGGGCTGTGAAAAGGGTGGTAACTCAGGTCAGTGCGACTCAGGCTACTCCTGCGCCTATTCCAGCAATATCTCATGGCAGAACGAGACGACGCCGGCCCTGAAGGAAGTGCGCCCACGACTGCTCTTTGAACGCCTCTTCCGTGGTGGCGCCTCAGGGGAAGACTCGAAAGCACGAGCCGAACGATTGGCACGCCAGCGAAGCATCTTGGGCTATGTGGCCGACGACGCCAAGCGTCTCAACCGCGATCTTGCCGAAGACGATCGAATAAAACTGGGCGAGTATCTCAGCGGCGTACGCGAACTTGAACGCCGCATCGAACATGCTGAAAGCGAGATTGTCAGTCAAGTACCGGAGAGCGCCCGTCCCGGCGGTATCCCACGCGATTACGGAGCCTATCTGCGCCTGATGTCCGACATGATCGTGCTCGCACTGCGCACCGATCGCACACGCGTAGCGAGCTTCTTGATGGCTAATGAGGGCTCAAATCGCTCCTACCGAATGCTCGACATCCGAGACGGACATCACGAACTTTCACATCACAAAAACGACCCGGAAAAAATCGATCAGATCCGGAAGATTAACCGCTTCCACGTTGAACAACTGGCTTACTTCCTGAGCCAGCTTGTCGAGGCCAAAGATGGTGGGCGCACTCTGATAGATAACGTCCAAATGGTATACGGCTCGGGGATAAGCGACGGCAACCGTCACAACCACGACGACCTACCAGTGCTATTAATCGGTAAAGGCGCGGGCAAGCTCAAGCCCGGACGACATATTCGCTACGCGAAGAATACGCCGCTCAATAATCTGCACCTAAGACTGCTCGACAATATGGGCGTACATGCAGATAAGCTCGGTGACAGCACTGGCCTGCTCGGCAAGATCTAGCCAAAACGTTTCGATTTGGCGAGCACAGCATCAGATTGGCGCTCGGGTGCATCTAGGATGGCTGCATGCGTCTGCATACATTCTTCGCCCTGCTTGCGCTAACCGCGCTGCTAACCAGCTCCCTCCTTCACGCACAGCGTGGTGCGCCAGATGAAGCGGCGGCACGTACGGCCAAGCTGGTCGTAGTCGTCGACGGCGACCCGCGCGACTGGGCCAACTGGGGCTTCCTCTGGGATTCTGCGGAGAGGCGGAATGGCCGCATCTGGCGGCCCGTAACAGGCATCCTCGATCCGCAAGCATCGCGCAGTCAGCTTGCAGAGAGCAACAAGCGCATCGTACTAGGCGTGACTGATCAGGCTTGGGATCCAGCCGAAGGGCCCTCTGAAATGGAGATCCTGGCCACGATCCAACAACGCGGCTGGCGACTGCTGCAGATCGACCCCAGGGTTGAACACGACAGCCTGCCACATGACCTGAGCGTCGATCGCACAACGACCTATTGGTTTGTCCGATAGCCTAACGCCTAACAAAAAAAGACCGCCGACCTCGTAAGGACGACGGTCTGATTTGGCTACCCGACAGGGACTTGAACCCCGACCGACTGGACCAAAACCAGCTGTGCTACCGATTACACCATCGGGTAATGGGGCGAGAGTCTAACTCAGCCACGGCGCTCGGGCAACTCCGGGAGACTGAACATTGCCCGCCGCAGAAGCTCGAGGGAGTCACGCACAGTGCCAATCTGAATTCCCGATCGACCAGCCCGCGTCCACTGCTGACGCAGTACAGCTCGCGAGCCTTGCGGGCCATCAAGGCCGAGATAGACCATACCAACTGGCTTAGCCTCGGTGCCGCCTGTAGGCCCAGCGATACCAGTAATGCCAATGCCCCAATCAGCTCCAGATTCCCGGCGCGCGCCTTCTGCCAATGCTCTCGCAACCTCGGGAGAAACTGCGCCGGGCGCGTCCTCGCCTTCCATGAGCTCCATAGGGACTCCAAGCTCTGCATGCTTAGCTTCATTTGCATAGCAAATCCAACCATAACGATAGACCGCACTGGCTCCTGAGACGGCAGTGATCGCCGCGCCTAGTCCGCCACCCGTGCAAGATTCGGCGGTTGCCACAGTCTGCCCGGCTTCGCGCAATGCGCGCACCACAACCTCGGCTTGGGTCTCACCATCGCGACCCCAAAGCCACTCACCTAGACGCAGATGAAGCTCTTGACTCATTGCTTCGAGCACCTGTTCGGCACTGCGTTCGGCCTCGGGGATCGCCAGCACCGATAGCGTGACTTGTTTGCCATGCGCAGTGATGCCCATGCGCGGGTTGCCGCCCACTTCCATCAGATCGCGCACCTTGGCTTCGACCGTGGACTCGGGAACTGAAACGGTATGGAAAAGACCGTAGGCAATCTCTTTAGCTCCACCTATCGCCTCCTCTACTTGGTCGCGACCGCCGCCAAACCAAGCGGCATGGCACTCAACAGGGGGGCCAGGATGGCAGATCACACGCGTGCCACGCGGCAACTTCACCGCGAATCCCCAAGCCGTGCCTTTTGGGTTCGCAAGCGCAACTGCTCCCGCTGGCACGCGCCCTTGATCGAGAAAAAAACGTGGCACAGCATGGTCATGCTGCCGCCCCCAAATCGCCTCAAGTTCATCTAAAGCGCCAGGAATCTCAACGAGCAATTGCTTTGCGCTGGCATTACGCGCCGCCCTTTCGTGCCCGGGAGCCCCTAAGCCCTGCGCTGCAGCTGCGACTTCGAGGCGCACCCGATCATCTACGGTTGGCCCTAAGCCACCCGAGCTCAGAATCAATGGCACTGAGCCGTCCAACTTAGCTAACAGCGCGTGCAGCGAGCCGGGCGTATCGCCAATGGTGCGCATCTCGCACGCCTGTACTCCAAGCAAGCGCAAGCGCTCGGCGAGCCAGCCTGCATTGCGATCCATTACACGGCCATCCAAAAGCTCCTCGCCAATCGAAAGGATTAGGGCGCCTGAGGAAAGTCGGTTCATGACTGGAAAGTCTCTTCGGAAGATTTCCTGCCCAAATTCTTGTCTCCACGCATTGCCACCAGCAACACCCCTACCTCATAAAGAACGATGGTAGGAACTGCCATTAGAAACTGGCTCATCGGCTCCGGCGGCGTAAGCATCCCGCCGATGATGAAGGCAATCAGGATGAAATGACGGCGATACTTGCGCAGGAAATCGGCATCCACCACGCCAGCAGCACCTAGACCCGAAAGCAGCACCGGCAGTTGGAAGACCAGTACCAACGCAAATGTAAACATCAGGTATAGCCCGAAGTAGTCCTTCAAACGGTAGCCTGAAGTAAAGAATTCAGTATCTAGACGCGCATAAAGGAACTGCAGTACCAGCGGAAAAAACACCATATAACAAAAGGCCAAACCCGCGACGCTGAGCAGCATCGACCAGGGCATAAAACGCCTGACTGCCTTGCGCTCGTTTTCGTGCAGACCCGCGGCAATGAAAGCCCAAATCTGGTAGACAATGAAAGGAAGGCCTATCAACATCGCAACCAACAAAGATGCCTTCAGCGTGAAAAACAGATCTTCGAGCGGGTTAAGAACTGTCAAGTTCGGGTCGACCACCATCGGGGGGTTTTGCTCGGCCAGATTGGCGACCGCGCGGCGATGTGGCTGCATGAAGAGCCAAATCAACTGCTTCTGCGCTAGGGCCCAACCTCCCACGAACAGCACGGCAACCACAAACAACGCGCGGAAAAGCCGCAAGCGCAGTTCGTCGAGGTGCTCGCCGAAAGTCATGCGAGCGCCGGGTGCGGTCGCTTCGGCGGACGAGTAGGCTTCTTCGGTCACAGGCAGGGCCCAAAAGGAACAGGCCGTAGAACCTTCATTCTACGACCTGCCGTACGGTGCGGAAGGCGTGGACCTAAAGACCGAGCCAGCTGAGCCAGTCGCGACGCGGGACGACTTCGACACTCAGGCCGCGAGCGGCGCGGTAAGAATCTTGCTGCTCCCACGACATCATGTCGCCGGTCTCCTCATCGAAGAACGGGGTGCCTAGAAGCAGGTAATCGGTCTCAACGGTGACATCATCGACCACGCTGATGCCGACCTCTGCCAGCTTGATCTTCATGTCATCGGCGCTGTAGGCACCGAAGCCATTACCAAGCAGAACGGCGACCGGCTGACGGCTGGGATCGAAGACCGCGTTGCGGATCTTGTCACCTGTGGCAATCGGGTTGTATTTATCGGCGGTAGCAAGGATGGCAACCTCGCTGCGGCCGTCTTCGACTGAGATGACTTCGACACGACCCTTCGCAGCGCCCGAAGTCTGATCGAGTACTTCGAACTGCAAGCCCGGCGCCACACGCGAGGTGCGACCCAAGTCAATCCACGCTTTATTAACGCGCGCGTTGGAAGTCAGGATGGCACCATCGGCGCTATCGGCACGGCGGGAAACCTGGTTCAGTTGCGAAGACAAAATGTCGTTGCGTTGCTTCATCGTCGCACTGGCAGTACGTACGGTCGCAATTTCGGCATCTTTCTCAGCTTCAGTCTGAGTCAGGCGATCATCTAGCTCACGATACTGATCACGTAGAGCATCGCGCTGACGCTCGAGATCAACAATCTGCTCATTCATTGAGTTGCGGGTGTCGTCAAGCTCACCTTCGAGATCGTCGATGCGCTGGTCCTTATCCGAAATCGCGGTATCAGTCTCGGCTTGACGAGCATCAAGATCTGCACGGAGCTGAGCGATCTGACGCTCCATGTCAGCAATACGCGACTGCGAAGCACTGTAATCGCTGATCACCGTCGGAAGGACGGCTTCAACAGTCTCAGCGTTAGGGTCGACATTCGGAAAGATCGAACCGATCTGCTGAATCGAGTTCGTCATCAAGTCAGTGTTCGAAAGTGCCGTACGTTCCGGCTGCCAGCCGGCTTTCTGCGACACCTTCAGACCTTCATCCCGGCGATCCTTTTCGGCCTGGTCGAGCCGAACGACTTCCTGTTGCGAAGTCACGAGCTCGTCCTGTGCTTCTTTGAGCTTTCCGGAGGTCGAGTAGGAGACGAAAATGGAAACGAGCGCGATCACGAGGAACGCGATCGCCCACATCATGCTGACCTGGGCGGCTCCGCGGTTGGACTGGGACATGAGTTGAGACTCGGTGTGTTTCTTGGGGTAACGGACCCGCGCGGGCTCCTGAGGGGACGAAGAAATCCGGCCCTCGGATAGGAACCTAGCCCGTTGCGGGAACGCATTTTTTACGGGAGCCTTGCCGAAGGGTCAAGGCTGCAGAAAGATAGAGGCCGTCATGGATTCCAGCGATCCGGCCCTTTCACGCCTGAGACCCGGTCTCAGGGTCGTAGGTGTGCTCGGCGGCGTAGGCTCCGGAAAGAGCACTGCGGCCCGCTTTTTAGCCGAGGCCCTAGCTGCGCCCCACCTGGATGCGGACACCGAAGTAGCGCGTTTGTTTGCCGATCCAGGCCTGCTCGCTCGCCTCGACCAGGAGTTTGGTGGCGGCCTACTGGACTTAAAGGGCCAGCTGAACCGCACAGAGCTTGGGGAGCGCATTTTCGGGGACCCAGAGCGCCGGCGCACTTTGGAGAGTATTTTGCACCCAGCCGTGCGCAGGGCTCTTTGGCAAGGCCTCCAGGACGCAGAATCGACCTCCAGCGAAAAAGAACCCGGCTTTGCAGTGCTAGATGTGCCGCTATTAATTGAGAATGGCCTCTCGATCGCCTGCGATTTCTTGGTCTATGTGCGTGTGCCAAGTTCTTTGCGCTGCGAACGGGCCTGCATGCGCCACGGATGGAACGAAGCCACCTGGCATGCGCGAGAAGCTGCACAAGCTCCACTGAGCGAGAAAGAAAGCGCGGCGGATGCTATCCTGGGCAACGCCAGCGGAGTTGAAGATCTGCGCGCCGCAGTCGAGGGCCTCCTCCCTCGCCTGCACGCCCTCCCTCCCCGCTCCCTGCGGGACCGCTGGCCCGACCCAGACCGTCCGCCCATCGCGGTCGATCCGAAATCGTGAACCGCGGACCCGCCCGGTTATCCCTTTTCCCAGCGGCTCCTCTTCCGAACATTTATGGCTGAATCCGCCTCTCGTCGCCGTCGTCGTCGGCGCACCCGCCCGCGTAAGGGCAATCAACAGAACCAGCAACAGTACTCGGTTTCGATTCCGGAACCGCCTACTGAGCCATGGGACAAAAAATCTGTCAAGACCTTCGCAACCAAGCGTAAGAAAGCTGAACTGCACTTAGCTGAACTGCTCCCTCTATCGCTACCGGACCTGCAAGAAGTCGCAGACAAAGAGAAGGTCGAAGAAGCCTTTGGCATGAGCCGCGGCGCTGCACTGCGCGCCCTGATAACCAAGCGCATGGACAAAGCCGGTGTCTTTTTTGTCACCGGCACGCTCGACATCTCTGAGCAGGGCCATGGCTTCCTACGTCAAAGTACCAACGACTATACGCCGAACCTCGATACCGATGTGTTGCTTCACAAGGAGCTGATCGAAAAACACAACCTGCAGCAGGGGCAGGAAGTCGAAGGCGTGCTGCTGCCTCCAGCTGGCGAAGATCAATTAATGGCGCTGCATGAAGTACTGACCGTCTTCGGCGAAGACCCGGAGAAGCAGTACTCGATCGCCCCGTTCAAAGAGCTCATACCGCTCTACGCGGAAGAGCGCCTTGGCCTGGAGACTGATCAGGAGTTAATCGAAACGCGCATCGTCGATCTAATTTCCCCAATAGGTAAAGGGCAACGCGGCCTGATTGTCGCGCCGCCGCGCACTGGCAAGACAGTGCTGCTGCAGATGATTGCGAATGCGCTTGTCACCAATCACCCAGACTGCCACTTGATCATTCTACTGGTTGACGAACGACCTGAAGAGGTCACGGACTTCCAGCGCTCGGTGGTGGGCGAGAATCGCGAGATTGTCGCCAGCACCTTTGACGAGCCTCCAGCCCGCCACATCAAAGTGGCCGAAATGGTCATTGAACGCGCCAAGGCCAAAGTCGAGCAGGGCGAAGATGTAATCGTCCTACTCGACTCGATCACACGCTTGGCACGCGCTTACAACAACGAAGCGCCGTCCAACTCAAAGATCATGTCGGGCGGCTTAGTAGCTGATGCGCTACTCAAGCCAAAACGCTTCTTCGGCGCAGCCCGCAACATCGAGGACGGTGGCTCGCTAACTATACTCGCGACCGCACTGATCGACACCAACTCAAAGATGGACGAGGTGATCTTCGAAGAGTTCAAGGGCACTGGCAACATGGAATTGGTATTGGATCGCCAACTAGCCGACCGCCGCATTTGGCCGGCTATCGAGATCAACCGCTCCGGCACTCGCAAAGAAGATCTGCTATTCACCAAGGAAGAGCTTCAGCGCGTCTGGCTGCTGCGCAAGGTGCTTAACGAAATGAACCCGGTGGAAGCCATGGAGCTGCTGGTGCAGCGCATGGAGAAGTCTGACAACAACGCTGAGTTCCTAATGAACCTGTCGGTGTCGAAGTGATACAAGTTCCGGCGGCACTTGCCCCATCCAAACGACTGCTAATGGGCCCTGGCCCATCGGAAGTTCCCCCATCAGTGTTGCGCATCATGAGCGCGCCGACGCTCGGCCACCTCGATCCCGAGTTTCTGCAGGTCATGGATGAGATTGCAGACATGCTGCGCGTGATATTCGGCACGAAAAACCGACTCACGATGCCCATGTCCGGCACGGGGTCGGCCGGCATGGAAACGCTTTTTGTAAATCTGCTACAGCCTGGTGCACGCGTACTAATCGGCGTGAATGGCGTATTCGGCACGCGCATGGCCGAGGTCGCACGCCGCTGCGGGGCAGAAGTGATCACAGCAGAAACCGAGTGGGGTCGCGTATTTTCTCCCGAGGATCTCGCAGCCAAAACACGGGGGCAACGTTTTGACGTCATCGCTCTGGTGCACGCCGAGACCTCAACTGGTGCCGCCCAGCCTTTGGAAGGTATGCGCGCGGTCGCCGACACCTGCGGGGCTCTATTGCTGACCGATTGCGTGACCTCGCTCGGTGGCATGCCGGTCGAACTAGATCACTACGGTGTCGATGCCGCCTATTCCGGCACGCAGAAATGCCTATCTTGCCCACCGGGCCTAGCTCCAGTCAGCCTCTCGGCCCGCGCCGAAGCAGTTATGGCTAAACGTAATCAGCCAGTGCAATCGTGGTATCTCGACTTAGGGCTAATCGCGAAGTACTGGGGTGGCGAACGCGCATACCATCACACCGCACCGGTCAATCAACTGTACGGACTGCACGAAGCACTGCGTCTCGTACTCGAAGAAGGCCTAGAGGCTCGATACGCGCGTCATGCCGAAAACGGCCAGGCACTGGAGCGCGGACTCCAAACACTAGGCCTCTCACTATGGGTTGAGGTCGAGCACCGTTTAACACAACTAACCAGTGTGCGCTTACCAAAAGGCTTCGACGACATGCGCGGTAGACACTTCCTACTCGAAAATTTCGGCATCGAAGTTGGCGGCGGACTGGGCCCGATGGCGGGGCAGGTCTGGCGCATTGGCCTAATGGGTCACGGCAGTCAGCGCTCGAATGTCGAGCTTTGCCTGCGAGGCGTAGCCGCATCCATGGCCGAGCAAGGGCTTCCCGTACCCAAAATGGAAGTACTGTAAGCCAATGGCGCACGTTCGTTTCCTATACCCGAGCCGCAGCAGCGCACTTGGAGGCAACGCTTCGACCGCCGAACGCCTCGCCGATGCATTACGAGGCCGCGGGCACAGCTGTAGTGTGCACTCAATTGCTCGTGATGTGGAAATAGATGAAGTACTTCGTGGCGGACTGGAAGAAGACGACCCTCCTGCAGATATCTTGGTCGCCTTGCACGCCGTGGACTGCGCACCAGTAACGCAGCGCGCCGCCACCGAAGCCAGCTTGCCGTGGATTATCGTCTTCCCCGGCACCGACCTAAATGGCAAACCATCGCGCGCCGCCGTCACTGCCGTCGCCGAAGCTCATGCTGCAATCGCCTTGGCCCCGCACGCACGCAAGCGTGCCGCCGAGATCTACGGTCGCGAACGCATCGAAGTGCTACCTCAGGCGGCGCGGGCCCTGCCAGAACCGCGCGGCGGCGCACCGCTCCCGCCACGTGCACCAAAACTGCCAAGCAATGCCTTCTTAATCGTCCAGCCAACGGGCATCCGTTCAGTCAAAGCGCCGTGTGTGGGCATCGAAGCCTTGGCCAGCCTGGCCGAAGAAGAACCGCGGCTGCGCCTGTGGATAGCTGGCCCAGAACTCGAGCAGGACGAAGCTATGCGCCTACGCGAGACTCTTGCGACTTATCCTTGGGCCGCTTGGTTGGGCGCGCTCGAGAAGGTCGAGCTCGCTGGCGCGGTACGCAGAGCAAACTTGGTCTTGAGCACCAGCCGGTCCGAAGGCGCTGCTCCGAACTCGCTCCTGGAGGCCGCGCTCTACTCTAAGCCACTTCTCGCCAGTGATATCCCGGCTCACCGCTTCTTCCCGGGCCCCGGCCACCTCTTCCGCGCCGCCCGCGACCTGCGCCGTGAGGTGCGCGCTCAAATAGAAGAGCCCGCGAAAGCGGCTCTCGCGGGCCGCCAACTGCACGAAGTCACGCGCACCAAGTTCGATCGCATGCGCGAAGCTGTCGCCTGGGATCGTTTGATCGCCCGCGTGCTGGGCTAAATCAATCACCCCGCGATGTGAAACCGCCTAGGCAAGCCCCTTGTGCTCCAACCAACGTTGCGCTTCGAGGGCGGCGGCGCAACCCATGCCCGCAGCAGTGACGGCTTGGCGGTAATCCGGATCGTGCACATCACCCGCAGCGAAGACTCCGTCGACACTGGTGCGAGTACCGTTTTCGAGCAATAAGTAACCGACGTCATTACGCTTGAATTCCTCGCCAAGAAACTCGGTATTAGGCGCATGGCCGATGGCTGTGAACATCCCCTCACAGAAAATCTCCTCGGCCGATCCGTCGCGCGGATCTTCCAGGATTAAACCGCGGATACGACCATTGTCATCCTGCAAAATATCCTGCACCGTGCGCCACAGTTTAAATTCGATCTTCGCGTTGCTTTGCGCGCGCTCCAGCATGATCTTCGAAGCGCGAAACTCCTCGCGTCGGTGAATAACTACGACCTTCTTGGCAAAGCGCGTCAGAAAGGTAGCTTCTTCCATCGCGGTATCACCGCCACCGACTACTACGACTTCCTTATCCGGGTAGAAGGCGCCATCACAAGTAGCGCAAGCCGAAACACCTTGACCGGCCTTCATCATGGCCGACTCTTTCTCGAGGCCAAGTAGCTTCGCACGCGCGCCTGTCGCAATGATGACTGTATGCGCCTCGTAACTATCGCCCATTTCGTCAGTCAGCACGAAAGGCACCTTAGACGTGTCGATGGTCTTGATATTGCGGAACGGAATGCACTCGGTGCCAAATCGCTCGGCCTGAGCTTTGAAGCGCTCCATGAGCTCTGGACCCATAATGCCGTCCGGAAAGCCAGGATAATTCTCTACGTCCGTAGTAATCGTGAGCTGGCCACCTGGCTGCATGCCCTCGAACACGAGCGGTTCGAGGCCGGCGCGAGAGGCATAGAGGGCGGCCGTATAACCAGCCGGCCCGGATCCAATGATGGCGATGTTGCGGACCATGGGTCGAGTATTCTAGGCCTGCGTTCAGAGTGTCCAAGCTGTGACTGGAAAGTGGTCAACCGACCCAGAAGTCCTCGAAAAAGAGGTCGTCTGGAGCTTCTTCCGCGGGGGTGGCCCCGGCGGCCAGCACCGCAATAAGGTCGAAACCGGCGTCCGACTATTTCACCCCCCCAGTGGGATCACGGTGACAGCCACGGAGGGTCGCAGCCAGTACCGCAACCGGGAAGTCGCCATGGAACGCCTCATTGCGGCGCTGAAAAAGCGTATGCACAGACGCAAGAAGCGCGTTGCCACTAAACCCACCAAGGGCTCACAAAAGCGACGAGTAGACGCCAAGAAACAACGCGGTCAGCTGAAAAAGCAACGGAAATCGCTCGAGGACTAATCACTTGCGTTGATTACCGATTACTCGTTCGTTTCACGCAGGCCTTCCAGGTCTCCGTACGCGCGGCGCACATGCGGGATCGTGATCGATCCCCCGATAACGAGAGCTATGTCAAGTGCCTCGTGAATCTCTTCATCCGACCAGCCACTGTGGACCGATTGATCCAAGTGATACCGAATGCAGTCATCACAACGCAATACGGCGCTGGCAACTAACCCTAGCAACTCTTTGGTGCGCGCCGGCAGCGCACCATCGCGATAAATCGCGCTATCCAAATTGAAAAATCGCTTGGTGGTCTTCGTGCCTTCCTCAAGCACTAGCTCAGTCAGTCGTGCACGCTCAGCCCGGTAAGCCTCGAAGGACTCGCTCATACCCTCAGAATAGCTGCGCCTCACCTAGGCGCCGCCGCGCTTGACTCGCCAAGCCTCGGCAATCGTCGGCGCACCTTCCACCGCCGGCCGCTCAAGCTTCCACACATCGCCGGCTTGCACTGTGCCAGGCCTGAGCACGCGCAGATACCAACCCGTTGCGCCGCTACGACCGATTTCGGCCGCAAGCTGTGAAAGGCCCCAGGCGCGATTGAGGGTGCTGCAGGGCTTGCGGGGCTTAGTCACTTCGACCCATGCCGTACCGACCCGATAGACCTCTCCGACTCGGACCGTGCGCTCATCCCCTCCTTCGACAGTGAAGTTTTCGCCAAACCCCCCAGGCGGAAAGAGATCGCACCCCAATCTTGTCGAGAGCATGGCGAAGTGTTGTACCGGGTAAACGCAAACTGCTTGATCCTCAAGCCCGTGATACTTCCGATCTGCGCAGCCGTCACCAACAAGTGCACGAATTCTTAGCTCAACTGCGCCCTGTACTTCTTCCTTCAAGATCGCCGTACGAAAGGGACCCTTGGCCGAGTTGATCTCAGCAGGGCGCCCGACTTGGATTGACAAGGTGCGCAGCGGCATGGGCTCATGCTAGCGTGCCGTTATGGCCACACGGCGCAACGCTCTCGTCACAGGATGCTCGACCGGCATTGGTCGAGCCACTGCTCTGGATCTCCTCAAACAAGGCTGGCGCGTCTTCGCCACAATCCGTCGTGCGAAGGATGCGGAAGCTCTCTCTCAGATGACAGGGGACTCCCCAAACTTGATCCCAGTCCTCCTCAATGTCACCGACCCGGAAAGCGTCGAGCGAGCAAGTGCACAGGTGCGCAATACTCTTGCCGGAGAAACTCTCCATGGCTTGGTACATAACGCAGGCATTGCCAACATCGGCCCACTCGAAATGATGCCCTTGGATTACTTCGTACGCCAAATCGAAGTCAATTTAACCGGTGTCTTGCGCGTCACACAGAGCATCCTCCCCCTGATGCGCCAGGGAGACGCACCTAGAGGAAGTCGAACAGTGATTATAGTTTCGTCGATTAACGGACAGGTGGGCACGCCTTTAAGCGGGGCCTATTGCGCATCTAAATTCGGATTAGAAGGGCTATCCGACACTCTTCGCCGCGAGTTGCTGTCACAGGATATTGATGTCGTCATTGTGCAGCCCGGCGCGATTAAGACTGCAATCTGGGAGACCTCAAAGCGGCGAGCAGAAAGCCTCATGCCTCGATTGGATACTCACCCCGCGATGCCGCTCTATCGAAAGTTCATCGACTCAATGATGGAACGGGTCAAACACATTGAGAATCGAGCAATCCCAGCCGACCACGTTGCTGTCGTCATACGTAAGTCGCTCGAAAAGTCCCGACCGGCGGTGCGCGTGCGAGTTGGTAAAGACGCCAAAATTGGCCACCTGCTGCAGCGCCTTCTCCCGACACGCTGGTTCGACAAACTCATCCTGCACGACATGACGCGCTAAGCATCCCACACGGAAACTGGAGCTATTGCGATCGTTTGCGCCTTACAAGACCTGATCGCCTTTCCACGCAGGGAAATTTCACCTATCGCTGCATCTCAGGTCCGCGGAATCCAGAGGTGCGCGAGTGCTCGAAGATTAGAGAAGTCTCGAGCTGCACAACCTCGGGCCGGGCCGTGAACTGGTCCATGGCCAAATCACGCAGGTGGGAGCTGCCACGCACTGCGACCTGAACCAGAAAGTCGTGTTGGCCAGAAACGTGCCATAGCCCCTGGACTTCAGGTAGAGCTAGCACATGGCCGCGAAAGGCTTCGACTTCGCGCCGTGAGTGCTTGGCCAAGCGGACCTCGATAAAGGCCTGCAGCCTCACTCCGAAGGCGGTGGGATCCACTTCGGCGTGGGCTCCACGGAGAATGCTGGCTTCCCGCAGCTTGCGAACCCGCTCAAGACAGGATGAGGGGGCCAGATGCACCCGCTGAGCCAATTCCTTGTTAGAGAGGCGAGCATCAGCCTGTAAAGCCTCGAGAATCTCGTAGTCCGTTCGGTCCAGAGTCACTTTTTCAGTCATAATCCAAATTATATTCGGCATTAGACTCCTTTGCTTGAACGAAAATATGCTCATGGGCCAAGATTTCGACACTTCTGCCGTCCACGCCGGTCGTGAGGACTTCCTCGAGCTGGGCGTGCATGCCGCCCCGCTGGACTTTTCCAGCACCTACCCCATTCCCGATCTAGAGGAAGGCACTGCCAGCCTGGATGCTCTCGCACACGGAGCTGCTGACGCCCCACAGAAGATCTATTCGAGGCTCAATCAGCCCACCGTCTCCCGCTTCGAGGGAGCATTGGCCAAGCTGGAAGGCGCGGAGCACGCGGTCGCCTATGCCTCCGGCATGGCCGCGCTGACTGCGGTTCTACTCGCCCTGCGCGTGCGCCACCCAGAAGACGCGCGCCCCCACGTACTCGCCCTGCGCCCCATTTACGGCGGCAGTGATCACCTGCTCGATCACGGCATGACCGGATGCGAAGTGGAATGGGTCAGCGCCGAAGAGGTAGCGCGCAAGACACGCCCTGAAACGCGCCTCGTGATTGCCGAGACTCCGGCAAATCCGACATTGAAATGGATCGACCTCGAAAAGCTGGCAGCTGACGCTCAGGGTGCACCCGTGATGGTTGACTCGACCTTCGCGACGCCCGTTCTGCAAACTCCCATCGCCCACGGTGCCACATTAGTTCTACACAGCGCTACAAAATTTCTAGGTGGCCACGGGGATGTGTTGGCCGGCATTGTCGCCACCAGCGATGAGGAATGGGCCGCTGCCCTACGCCATGTGCGCGTGATCACCGGTGCTTGCATGCATCCCATGGCCGCCTACCTCTGCTTGCGCAGCATGCCGACACTGCCACTGCGTGTGCGCCGTGCGACCGAAACAGCGACTGAACTAGCCGAATTCTTAGGACAACAGCCAGCAATCAGCGCAGTCCACTACCCGAAGGCTGACCATCCCCTACTTGGCAAACAAATGCTTGGCCGTGGCAGCTTGATCAGCTTCGAGTTGGCAGGTGGCTACGACGCCGCATCTGCTCTCATGAAAGCAGTACGACTCTGCACCCCTGCGGTCAGCCTAGGCTCGACCGACACGCTGATTCAGCACCCCGCAGGCCTGACCCACCACGTAGTACCTGAAGAAGAGCGCATTGCCACAGGTATCACCGCCGGCATGATTCGCCTATCCGTAGGCCTCGAGTCCACCGACGATCTGCGGCGCGATCTGGCGCAGGCATTGGCTGTCGCCGCAACGGCAGCTCCCATGCAGGCAAACCTGACCAAAGCCGGGACACCGATCGCAGAAACCAATCCTGCAGCGCAAAGCTAAAAACCTTTCGAGAAAGAACAACCGCCCGCGCGCTTTGCGCACGGGCGGTTGTTTCATAGAGGTGCCCCCCTACAGCGCAAGCACTTGCGAGAGGCCGCAGGTCGCAAGATCTAGCGCCTGCACGTAGACCAGCCCCGCTGCCGCACCTGGCACAAGCTGAGTATGTGAAGCTGTGCCGCTCGCATCCGCAGTGACAATCACCCAACCTTCTGGTCGAGCAAGCCCCAACATGGTCCCAGCACAAGGCAAGCCATTCGGGATTATGTAACTACCCATTCCGAAGGCGTAGATCATTGCGATACCTGATCCCGGAGTCGCGCCAGTTGCAGTAAAGGTCATGCTAGTCCGCGGCTTGCCGGTCGCATCGAGACGCATCTGCGCGGCGCCATCATTGACCGTGTAGTCATCTGCGGAGCCAATGCCGTAGGTGCCCAAGCCAAAACCAGTACCTAGGTTGGCAGCAACGCCAAGCAAGTTGTCGCCATAGAAAACTTCGGTCTGGCCACTGGAGTCGTTCTCGACGGTAAAGACTGCACGATCACCATTGCTGTCAAAAGAAAGGTGAATGGTCGCAGTCGGGGTCGGCGTAGCAAGGTCGTAGTAGTAAACCGAAGCACCCCAAGTACCACCGTTATTGCCGTAATAGAAGAACACGCGATCCATCAAGCTATCCGAGTTATTGTCTTGGAGCTTGACGAAGACGTTGTTCGCAGTATCTGCATACCCCGCTACTAGAGCAACATAGGAAAGTCCCGCATTTCCGTTGTCCACAACCGCCGACATAGTCGACGAAGCGTAGTCATCGTCGACGCCATTAATGGTAGCCATCGACAGATTCACGATTCCTTGCGCACGGTTGTTCGTAATACCAATCGCGCCCGCAACGGTCGTCCAGTCAGGTCCGAGATCGCCCGAATCGCTTCGGTTGAAGTCATCGAATCCACTTGTGGACTGCGCCCCAAATCCACCACCATTCGCGAAAGGTGAAGGGGAGAAGGATGGATCCAAAGTGGCGTCAATCGGGTGCTGCGCAGCAGCAAAGGGCGCAAGAGCAAGGAGAGTCGTAAGGAGCATCTTGACTAGGAATGAGGGGTGGGGAGGGGAGAAGAGGAACGACCAACAGCCTGGCCGCTATTTAACCCTAACCCCCACCAATCGCTCGTGGAGTAGTCATTTCTACAAGGATTCGTGAGCCCCCCCGCCAGGCAGGGTTCAAGCCTCTGCGGAGCTTAAAAAATGATCGAGTGACTCGGGATTTGCTAACGCATCGACATTTTTGGCCGTGCGACCGTGCAGAACATCACGTACGGCTATTTCCGATATTTTCCCGGATCGCGTCCGCGGAATGTCCGGTACTGCAACGATGCACGTAGGCACATGGCGCGGCGAAGCGCCAGCCCGGATCTTCGCACGCAGCTGACCACGCAAGGCGTCGCCAAGCTGAAGGCCATCAGCTAATCGCACAAAAAGTACAACTTCCTGATCGCCATCGCCGGCATCTTCCCCCCCCACAATGGCCTCGAGGATCTCGTCGAACTGCTCAACCTGCCGGTAAAGCTCTGCTGTCCCGATGCGCACACCGCCAGGGTTGAGGGTGGCATCCGAGCGGCCGTAGACAATCAGTCCCCCCGCCTCGCTGCACTCCACCCAATCGCCATGGCGCCAAATCCCTGGGAAGTGCTCAAAGTAGGCTGCACGATAACGCGAACCATCGTCATCACGCCAAAAGCCGACCGGAGCACTGGGGAAAGGCTGAGTACAGACAAGCTCGCCCGGCTTGCCCACCAATGGTTCGCCTGCATCGCTCCAAACCTCGACCGCCATGCCCAGTCCACGGCACTGCAACTCACCACGACGCACCGGTAATTCAGGATTACCCAACGCAAAACAAGAAACGATATCGGTTCCGCCGGTGATCGACGCCAGCAACAAATCGCCTTTTACCTCGGCGTAAACCCAATCGAAGCTCTCAGGAACCAATGGTGACCCTGTCGACAGCACGCTCCGCAAAGCCGAAAGGTCCACCTCGGCGCCAGGACGATAGCCGGCCTTCTTGCAGGCGTCGAGATACTTCGCCGAAGTCCCAAAATGCTCAATCTTCTCATCAGCAACAATCTTCCACAGCGTTTCTGGTCCCGGATAAAAAGGGTTTCCATCGAAAAGAATCGCTGTGCCGCCACTTGCCAGCACGGTGACCAACCAGTTCCACATCATCCAGCCCGTGGTTGTGAAGTAGAACAATTTCTCGCCGGGCCGGATGTCAGTGTGCAACTGGTGCTCTTTGAGATGCTGAAGCAAGGTGCCGCCGTGCCCATGCACGATGCACTTGGGCTTGCCAGTCGTTCCGGAGCTGTAAAGGATGTAAAGCGGATGATTAAAGGCAACTGGCTCGAACTGCAATACAGAATCACCCTCGCCCAGGAAGTCCTCCCAGCTCAACGCGTGCGGAAAGCTGGCGTGCGGGTCGGCGTAGCGTACGAGCACTAGCTGCTGCACGCTCGGCAGTCCGCTCAGGATGTCCGCGAGCTTGTCGCGCGTATCAAAGGGCTTACTCTTATAGAGATAACCGTCGGCAGCGATCAGCACCTTAGGCTCGATCTGCCCGAATCGATCCACCACTCCGGCAACACCAAAATCGGGTGAACAAGAAGACCAGATGGCACCCAGAGACGCGGAGGCCAACATTGCCACGATAGCTTCGGGAAGATTGGGCAGATAACCAGCCACACGGTCTCCCAACCCAACTCCTGCGCGCTGCAAACCATGTCGGGCCCGCCCTACCGCAAGTCGCAGCTCAGCTCGACTCCATTCCAGACGTCGACCATCTTCCCCACGAAAAATCAGGGCTGGCCCTTCTGCATCACAATCGAGCAGATTCTGGGCGTAGTTGAGCATGGCCTCAGGAAACCAACGAGAGCCCGCAAAGCTGCCGTCGCCCTCGAAGGCCTGCGCGCCTCGCGCTCCCTGGACCCCAGCGAAATCCCATATCGCCTGCCAAAAAGTTGGACTCTGGTCCAACGACCATTGCCGCAACGCCTCATAGTCGCCATCAGCGGCAGTGACGTCCTGCGCGCGCAGATGGGCGCGAAAGCGAGTCAGGCCACTCGATGCGACCTGATCGGCACGGGGTTCCCAGAGAATCTCAGCCATATCGATCGGGGGGGCCTGATTATGGCAGAAAGTCCGCGCGCACAAACCCGCTGCTCAATAGTCAGTCATCGCAATGTAGCGACGCAAATCGGCCATCTCGTCGATTAACAAGTCGCGAATCGATAGCACGCCTGTCAAGTCGCCATCAGTGTCCAGGACCGGGAGGTGACGGATGTGATGCCGCTTCATCAGCAAGTGCGCATCAAGCACTGTTTGATCTTCTTGGGCGACGACGACGTCTCGTGTCATGACATCACGCACCAAGGTGTCATCGGTCTTCAAGTCCAAGAGCAATACCCGCTTGAGAACGTCTCGCTCGGTAAACAATCCGACCAATCGACGACCGTCCATGACAGCCGTACAGCCCACGTTAGCCTCGGCCATGGCCTTGGCAGCGTCTCGCACCGTCGCCGAATCATCGACAAAAACGACGCGCTCCTGACGACCGACCAGGTCCTTCAATTGATTCATGATTTTGGGAAGAGCATAGTTTGCGGAGGAAATAACGGCCGAAGCGCCCACTCAACCCTACACGATGAATGCACTGGATTCGGAGCTCTTACCCAAAGTTCCGCTCAAGTCACACGCATTCAGACATTGTAGACCGCATAAGCAGCCTCTTTTAGCTCGCGCAGGAAGGGCTCGGGCGAGAGCGGCTTCCCTGTCGCCTCCTGCACCAATTGGTCAACAGTCAGCATATTGCCGTGTCGATGAATCCGCACACGCAGCCACTCGAGCAGCGGCGCAAACTCACCGCGCGCAAAGCCTGCTTCGAGGTTAGGCAGCTCCTCCCGCGCCGCCTCAAAAAGCTGAGCTGCGATTAGATTGCCCTGTGTGAGGTCGGGAAATACCCAAAAGCTCCCATCGCCCAATGAATGTCCTGTAATACGCCATCAGCGGCCGAAGGCGCATGGACACCGAGCATTTGCTGATATGTCATATCCCAAGCCTCCGGCAACTCATCCACAGTTAGTCCACCGGAAAATAGTTTACGTTCCAGTTCGTAGCGCGCGGACACGTGCAAGTTATAAGTGGCTTCATCCGCTTCGACCCGAATCAAACTGGGCTGAATAGTGTGCAAAGCGGGATAAATTGCATCGACACCGAAGTGTGGATGGTCGGGGAAGGCTGTGCGGAACTGCGGGATCAGCCATTCCCAGAAGCTACGGCTACGACCTACCAAGTTTTCCCACAGACGCGACTGCGATTCGTGCACACCCAATCCGGCGGGCGATCCTACTGGCGTACCTTGCCAATCAGCCGGCAGGCCCTGCTCGTAAAGGCCATGCCCCATCTCGTGCAAGATGCCGAATAACGCCGGCCTGAAATCATCGCTCTGAAAACGCCAAGTGAGACGCACATCACCAACATCGAATCCGGTGCAGAAGGGATGAGCAGCCTGATCTAGACGACCTGACTCAAAGTCAAACCCCATCGCTTTGGCAGTCGCTTGGCCCAGTATGCACTGCGCACCGGGATCGAAATCACCCTGCGCCGGCGACTCGTCAACGACCACTCCACTATCAGCGGCTGCCTTCACCAATGGCGCCAGCTCGGCACGCAAACCGTCAAACAAGGGCGTGAGCTCGGCTTCCACCGAGCCCGGCTCGTAGAGATCGAGGAGCGCGTCGTAACGCGAGCGACCATCAGCCAATGCGTCAGCCTTTTGTCCCACTAAATCGATGATGCGCGCCAACGAATCGCGGAAGATCGCAAAGTCGTCGGCAGCGCGAGCACGCTGCTAAGTTACGAGACCTTCCGAGGTAGCCTCAGCCAATGCGCGCGTCAGTTCGGCCGGAATACGCACCGCACGATCATGCAACTTACGCGCCTCGCGCACCAAAGCCTGCAGCGCCGGATCGTGCACAAGGTCCTCACCTTCGCACTCAGCCAGTGCATCCGCAAATACAGACGCCGCTAAATGGTCGTGGCGCAGGCCTGCCAAGGTACCGAGTACACGACCGCGCGCTTCGCGCCCGCCAGGCGGCATCATGGTCTCCTGGTCCCAGGAAAGAACTGCGGCCGCAGCCTGCAGGTCGTGAACGGGGCGATACGCCTCAATCAGGCGCAAAACAGCGGGCGGCAGCGAGGCAGTCACTTCTTGGGTCGCATGAGTAGGTAGTCGAAGACAAGGCCCGGCCCATCTTCCGGCCCAGTCTCACCGATACCGAGCAGCAGAATGTGCTCGCGCGGCCTCAAAATCATCGGGCCAAACTCGATTAGTTTCCAGCCCGCCTCCTCGGCATCGAGACTGTATTTACCTTGACCAAGCGGTATCCCTGAAACGGAAAGCTGCAAAGTCGGGCCACCCGGGTAGCACCAAAAGCGCCCTGCGACGGTCCATTCGGCCGAACCCCTAACCTCGGCACCCAGCTTTACGAAGTCTCCCTTGGCCATACCCTTCCACTGCCAAGCGCCTAACTGCGCACCGGGAAAAGCTTCCACGTCGAGCAAGGCGATCTCTCCACCGCCGAACTTCCGATCGAGGCGCATACCCTCAGCCTCGATCGTGTTGGCTTCGAGCTTAAAGTCGACCTCAGGCAGCGGAGCCGGGCGAATAGCCTCGGCATCTTCCGGAACAGGGAATGGATTCGGCTGGTCGGCCGGGGCATACCAGTACGCCACACCCTCCAGCCCCAGCTCAGCCTCTTCACGCGCACCTAACTCGAAAGCAACCGTCAATTCTTCCTGGAACTGGACTGGGTCGTGCACCCAAAAGCGATTGCGCGCGGTGTAACCGAAAGAAGCTGGCCCATCTCGGCGCGTAGTGCGATCGAAAAGTTCAGTCGCCTGCAGCTTGCCGGTTTCTAACGCAACGCCATCAGCCAAGATCTGCAACCCGCCTTCATCCCAGGCCTGCTGACCTGAGTACAAACCAGTCAAACTAAGCCCAACGAGGCGCCCTGCCCCAGTCAGTCCACCCACCGGGACCTCACTCTGCTGACCAGCCCGAATACCACGCTTTTGAAAGAACCCAGCATGGAAACGCCAGGCTGGTGGCTCAGCCAATTGCTCAAAGCCGATCGTGAACTTGAAACGCACCTGCTTCTCCATCTTGCGCAAGCTCTTTAGGCGCAGCCCGAATCCACCGGTATATGGAATTGGGAATCGGCAGGTAAACGTTTGAGTTGAAGAATCGATGGCCAAAACATCTGAACGCCAAGTAGTGATATCTGGTGCGGTTCCAAAAAAATCACCAAAAGGCACTGAAGCGGTAACGTTTTCGCTTCCCTTCACACGCGCACGATCAACGATCTCAATACGCATCGAACGCATGTACTCAGCCATCTCTTCCGGAGTGATTCGGTCTTGCGAGATGAAGCGAATCGAGAACCAGTGCACAATGCCATTACCGTTGATGTCGTAATCGAACGGGAAGATTGAATTGCAGGAACCTGTGCCAAAGGATGTACGCCAACGCTCGGAGTCAACCGAGCCAGCGATCTCGCGTGCAATACGCTCGATAGTCCGAGCCACTTCCCCCAAGCGCTGCGTTGACGCCGATACCAGTGAAGTGCCGGAGGCCAATAAGTGCACTCCCGCCTCAAAGCGCGGCGATTTCTGTGTGGTGGTGACGCGCAGACTCTTGGCGAAAGGAATAGGCGCACGCATGATGCCAGCACGACCGTTAATGATCGTCAATGGAGCCTGGAAGGGGCCCTGCAGCGAGAAAAACTGGCGGGCCGGCATCGAAATGGCTGGCTCATCCAGCCCGTCAAAGTAAAAATTCAGATCGCCCGCCGGACGGACAATCATCAAACGCCCAAGGATGCCGGGGCCATCCGCCGAAAAGAGCTCCACCTCAGCTTCAGAAAGATCGGGCTCGGCAGTACCCGCCGCGGCAAAGCGCAGCGTGCCCTCACCTTCGGCCGGCTCCTCGGCGAGAAAGCGAAAGTGCTGGATGCGGTCCAGAACAGCAGGCAGATCGAGGTCTACCTCACCTTGGGGAGCTAAGGCGGCGGAGAGCAGAATGGAGGGCAGGAGCAGGCTCATGATGTGTGCGCGGGCTCGACCTGAAGTATAGGCCATCGGATTCCCAACTCGTGAGTCCCGCAAACGTTCCAGGAACTCACTGCCAAATTCTAGTTTCCAGAACGCCGATAAAGAAGCGTGATTTCTGGGTCGACTGCCGGGCTACGGATTGGCCCATTCGCAATCGGGATCTCAGTAACTCGATCCGAAATACTGACAACAAGATTCACAGTCTCGCCGCCAGCATCAACCCATCGCAGAGGAAGCCTGAAGCGGAAAGGGTTGGATTCCTGTGTTTGAGTAACAACCAACTTGTCCACCTGCCAATCAAACTGCAGGTGGGGACAATCCCTCCGATCGATCCATTGATCAAAGAACCAACTCAGCTCACGGCCAGTGTAACTTTCGAGAGCGGCGCGCAGCGCTTCGGTGCGCACTGCCCGCCCTGAATGGGTCACAAAGTAGCTTCTCAGACCGCCGAAGAAGTCCTCATCACCCAGCTCATAACGCAGCATGTTGAGCACCAGAGCCCCTTTGGAATAAGTGTTGACGGCACTGCTCGAAAAAAAGTCGTTTGGATCTTCGTACTCGCGCCACCGGATCGGACGAGTGCGACCAGCACTCGAACGTAGCCAACGATGGCGTGCGCTCTGCATAGCACCACGCAGCGGAGCTCCACCCCCTTCAATCGCATGCAGCCAGGGGCCAAAATAGGAAGCAAAGCCTTCGGAAAGCCAAGCATCTTCCCAACTGGCGTAGCCGACAGCATCTCCGAACCACATATGAGCGAGCTCATGAGCCAGGGTGCCAACCCCACGATCGCGACCATCATAAATCGATTCGGCCAACCAGACATTGCCCGGATTCTCCATGCCCCCCCAACGAGTTGGCACCTGCACCGTGGTGTACTTGGCATAGGCGTAAGGGCCAAAGCGATCTTCTAGCGTTTCGATCCATCCGGCATGCCACTTTAGCGCGCGTCGCGCCTTAGCCTTGTCCTTGCGGTAAACGTAATGCGGGTCAAGGCGAGGATCGCCTTCTTCCGCAACGCGGCTATAGGGCCCTACTGCAATCGCAAGCATGTAGCTAGAAATGTCGGATTGCGTACGCGCAGTCCAGCGCATGCCCTCATCTATTTCCATACTCTGCAACTTGCCAGTGCACGCAACCTGATCGCGCTTGGAAGGCACCTCGATTGTAAGCTCAAAACGCGCTCGATCCGATGGGTGATCTTCGCAAGGCAACCAACCACGCGCACGCTCGGGGAAGTGATCGGTGTAAAGGAAGGGATCGCCATAGCGACTTTCGGCCCAATACATACCGTCTACCGGGTGACCATCAAGCTCTGCGCGAAAGTTTACTGTGTCACCGTCTGCGACGGAGCTCGGCATCTGCACGATCCATGCAACTCCATCGTGGTGCGCTTCAAGCGCTTCGCCTGCAGCACTTAAGAAGCGGACTTTATAGTCCTCGCTGACGCGCGCATGAAGCGCGACCTCGGTCAGCACCTGGCCTACGGCCTGCACCTCATAATCAACCGTGCCGCGCAGCCCAGCTTCTCGAGAATCGAGCTCTAATCGGATGGCATAGCTCAGGAAGTCCTGAATCTCGATGCCCTCGTGAGGCTTGGTCTGCTCAATCGTGAGCAAGAGCGCAGATTCAATCGGCATGGCGCCGCACCATTGCGAGCACTTCCTGCACCATTTCGTCGATACCTTGCGCAATCTCATGCAAAGGAGCCTCCAGCATGTAGGCCGGAGTGGAGGCGACCTTATGCACATCATCCAATTGCGCCTGATGCGCGTCACATGCAGTATTCTGTGCCCCCATTGCCGCAAGCGCCTCGGCAGTGCTCGCATCGCGACCGATTGTCAGCGAGAGCTCTTCACCACTACCGCGCAGGGCAGCAGCTGCAAGCGCTGGTGCGATGCAAATGAAACCCATAGGAAGATCGCGGGCTCGAGCGGCGCGAATTAGATCTTCGACCTCGGATTGAACGGTGCAATCTGAGCCCTGATCTGCAAAGTCGCACAGGTTCTTGCCTACACCAAAACCTCCCGGAAAGACTAGGGCATCTACCAAATCCAAGTCAAAGTCAACGAGAGCCATGATGTCACCACGTGCAATACGCGCGGACTCTACCAGCACATTGCGACTCTCCCCCTCGACCGGTTCGCCACGCAAATGGTCCACCACATGCATTTGCTCTTGGTCCGGAGCAAAGCAAATCACCTCAGCCCCCGCTCGACTGAGTGACAACAGGGTCAAAACGGCCTCGCGGATTTCCGCACCGTCCAGGAAGCCGCAACCGGCTAAACAAACTCCAACTCGGGTCATGATTCAGATGGATTACATTGAGCTGCGCCCAGCGGCGCAATAGTGACGTCGCCCGCAAGGCGGGCCTGACAAGCAAGACGGACACCCTTATCACAGCCGAAACCATCCAACACCGCCTGCTCAAAACGGCCAGCTTCCTGCAGCTCACCTTCTAGAACTTCGATACGGCAAACGCCGCATTTCCCAACGGTACAGCCAAAGGGCACTGGCAGGGAAGCCTCGGTGCACAGCTCCAGCAGAGTCTCCGCCTCACCCTCGGCGGACTCATCGACAGGAAGGACACGGACTCGGGTCATCGCACCCCAGATTAACGTGCGCGCTCTTCAAAGATCTTCCGCAGCTCCTCGACTTGCTCACGATAACCCCACGGCGATGGTTTGCGCTTTTCCAGCTCGGCAACGTAGGCGGCTCTACTACCAGCAGCGTCTAACTCGCGCTGCACACGATTGGGGCCGAGTCGATAAGCAAGCAGAGCCAGATCTAAGTCGCCGCTAAAGCGGCGAATTTGTTCGGTGAGGTACCAAGCCCCCAACCGCAAATTATCTGCTGGTGAAGCGCCTTCATATGGAATGTCACGGCGCTTGCCGACTTCCTCGGCCGTGGTTGGCATAACTTGGCACAAGCCCAAAGCCCCAATCGAACTCACCGCATCCTCATGACCCCGACTTTCAGCGTAGACCAAGCCGGCCAGCAGAAAAGGATCGGGCAACGCAGCCTCGGATGCCGCCGTACGGATCTCGGGCATCCAAGACTCGACCGCTCGTACCCCATTGATCCGCAGTGGCGACTTCGGCCCAAGCCACCATTGCACAGTTGG
>JAKVCF010000070.1 GCA_022447335.1 Planctomycetota bacterium
GCTGCTCGGACCTCCACTTAACTCGATCGAGCAGCAACCAAGCATCGACCGGAAGCGCTTCCGGCGCTTCTTCCAAGCGAGCTAGACCACTCTGTCCCAGCCGCACGCGGGTCCAGCCGGCTTGTAGCAAACCACTACTCGACACCCCCCCACAATGGACAAAGAGCAGCACGCGAGCGCCTTCTTCAGCCTGATCTACTTGGCTCAGAATCGTGTGAAGGTCTGCTGGCCGCCACTCATGCGCGCAAGACGGGCAGCGGCGCTCGGCGTGAGCCAAAAAGACGCGCAGTAGCGCCGGCCAAAGGTCCAGCGCCAAACCGACTTCGACTTTCTTTCGCCCGCGCGGGATCTCACCTGCTGCAGCCAGCACCGGCTGCAAGCCCTCCATCGAGTCCGCAACGTGCGGCAGCCAGTCTTCCTCACCACCAGGGAGGGCCTGGGGATCCTCCAACACGCGGAATCGCTGACGCGCGACTGGCTCAAGGCTGCGAAAGAGTAGTGCTGACTTGCCTGCACCAGAAGGACCATGCACCGCTGTCCATTGACCCTGAGGTAAATTCAAATCGAGTCGCTGCAAATTGCCCGCTCGCAGTCCGCGCAAGCGGATCTCGCTCACGCTTCGCCCTTCTCTCCCAGCGGCGGATAATGCTCGTCGCGACCTTCCAGCAGCACCTCGCGCAAACCCTCCACTAAGGGACTCGGGCCAGCCACAATATTGCGCGCGAAAACCCAATCTCCCCCGGGCACGATGGTGTCGCAGACGCCCCTAGCTTCCTGCACCAGCAATCCACCGGCAGCGACATCGTAAGGCTGCAGATGCAATTCCCAGAATGCGTCTAGTCGCCCGCAGGCGACGTAAGCCAGATCGGCCGCCGCCGAACCCATACGACGCACTCCTCGTTGTTTCAGAAATAGGCGTGAGAAATTCTCTAAGTTGTTATCGAGTAGGAACTGGCGACGATACGGGAAGCCTGTCGCCAGTAGAGCCTGATTGAGGTCTTCGGTCATCGAGACTTGGATCCTCTCACCATTAAGATAAGCCCCGTCGCCACGCACCGCGGTGAAGCTCTCAAATAGTCGTGGCAGAAAAACTACTGCCAGATCGGGTACACCCGCAGTGATTCGCGCGATCGAAACACCAAACATCGGCAAGCGGTGCACGAAGTTAGTAGTGCCGTCTAGCGGATCGATGCACCACACATGTTCCGCATCCACACCCCGTTCACCGCTCTCTTCTGCCAGGAATCCGTCCTGCGGAAAAGCCTGGCGCAGGCCATCGAGGATCACATGCTCTGCGGCCAAATCCGCTGCGGTCACTAAATCCCGGGCCGTCGATTTGGACTGAATCGCATCAGCGTCCAGGCCATCAAAGTGGTTCATCAGCTCGACTCCCGCGGCGCGAGCAATGGACTCGACCGTGCGAAGGGCTTCGGGCTGGCTCACTCTTTAACTCCCTCAGGCTGTGACCGCTGGCGCAATACTTCGGCCAGCACCGCCGCCTGCAGTCGGCGGAAGCGCGAATTATGAGTACGCGGCGTGTTGTCCTTTACGTAGTTCACCACCAACGAGAACACAAGTGGAGTGTCGTCGACTGTCAGCAAGTAGCCACTCAGGCTAGATGCGCCGGTGATCCAGCCCGTCTTGGCATGCACGCGCTGGGGCGAAAATACCGGGTCCGAAAAGTAAGCACTCAGGCGCGAATTGTGCTCGGCGATTGGCAGCGAATCGAATAGCAGCTGCCCTTCCGGATATTCCGCCATCTTGCGCAGTAACTCGCAAATCAAGGCCGGCGAAGCAAGATTGGCACGGTTCCGCGGGTGACGGGCAAAGCCGCTGCCATCCGTCTGATCGAGACCATCGAGAGACATCCCTGTCTCGGCAAGAATTTCACGCACCGCACGAATCCCTCTAGCGTAATCACCCACACCGAATCGCACCCGACCGAGAGTCTTCAACAAAGCCTCGGACACAAAGTTGTCGCTATCGAGATTGGCCACCGCGACGGCTTCTGCGAGCGTCCAAGCTGAATCGAAGGTCCAGAGAACTTCGCCTTTCGGATCAACTTCGCCTGGGCCAGCAATGATCACGTCGGCCACCTCGATACCGCGCTGCTCAAGGCCGTGTATCAACCAACTGCGGAAGATAAGCACTGGATCACGCACTGCAAGAGATTCACTCCGCGGCTTGCGCGAACCACCATTGACACGTAACAACCTGTCCTCCTGCAACCAATACGCAGTAAACAAATTGGCATCGCGGGTCAACTTACGTTCGATTTTTAGATGCTCCCCGAGAGAGGGAAAGGTCGAAACCGCGCCATCTTCAATCGAAACTTCAAGTAGACCACCCTCCACAGAGAGTGCTGCAAATCCGGCGGCATAGGTGCGGTGCCACTGCTCTTCAGGCCAAAGTGGATGCCGTTGCGCCGGACCAAAGTGACGTGGATCCAATACCAGCGTCTTCACATGGCCTAACCGCGCCTCGCGCATTGCCTGCGCCAGCGAATCGAGGAACTCCGCTGGTACGTCACGACCAGGTAGGCGGCGAAGCGAAGGGTCGCCAGCGCCCACTAACGTCAGGCGCTCGCCGTCTAACAGTAGGGTGGTCTGCCAACGGTAGTCTGCGGGCAGGGCCAGCAGCGCTGCAGCAGTGGTCAACAGCTTGGTATTGGAAGCCAGTACGCGCGGCGTTTCTCCATCCCAGTCGAAAAGTACATCACCGTCGAGAGTTTCGATTCGGCAGGACACCTGGATGTCCTTCTCCGCATCGAAGGATCGCACCTGCCGCGCCTGCGCCCACCCCACATCCGTCAACGCCAGCAGCGCCAGCAGCAGCGCCATCACACACCGCATCAAGGGCGTAACCCCTCCCCAGCAAATGCCCAGGCAGTCGCCAGCACCTGGCGCGCAACCCACATGACTTTATCGGCGAGTATTCCATCCGGCACATCACCTGGCTTGTGGTAAACCGGATTACTTTCGATATCTCCTTCAAAAAAGAAAATCACTGGAACGCCTTTCTGAAAGAAGGAGTAATGGTCGCTACGCGTAAAGAGCTCACGCCCACCATCAAAGTCCATCTTGAGCTTCTGCTTGATGCTCTTGCCAACTCGTTTGGAAAACTTCTCGAGATCGGGAGCATTCCAAAGGCCTCCCAGGTTCATGCTCTTAGGGTCAGTAAGCGCGATCTGATCCATATTAAGCATGATTAGTGTCTGCTCATGTGGCACCAGCGGCTTATCACAATAAGCACGCGAACCAAGCAACCCGTTTTCTTCGCCGGTAAACCACAGCAATAAGATGTCCTCGCGCGGCCTGGTCCCGGAAAGCGCCTGTGCGATCTCAAGCAGCGCGGCGGATCCTGACGCGTTGTCGTCCGCCCCCGGATGCACGCGCATCTTGCCCTGGTCAGTCCAGTGGTTAAAACCAACGTGGTCAAGGTGAGCGCCGATAACCACTGTTTCGCCATCGCCATCGCTACCACGCACCCATGCACCTAGGTTGTACGAAGGGATAACTCCTTCCTCGACTGACGGGCGCAACACAACTTCGACCCCGCGTGGGGCTTTGAGCTGCTTGGGACGCTTGCGCTTCAGAATTGAAGCGTAATAGTCATCTAAATCTTCTTCGAAAATCTCACCTGCCGCTTTGCGTGAAAGCGACATGATCGGGATATCCGGCAAACTGGCGATACGCCGCAACGCGCGCAACGGAGCACCTGGATAAAGCGGCTGCGGCACCAAATTGGGCACTGGTCCCACCTCGTCGCCAAACATACCCGGGTCAGGCACGATCACTAAAGCGATGCCACCGGCATTCGCTACCTCGCGCGCTTTGCGACCAATCGCCGAATGCTCGGTCGCCTCGAGCCCGGCAAACTTCTTGTCCTTCGGGTTATCGGCAAAGGGTTCGCGCGTAAATGCAAAAACCACCTTGCCTTTGACTTTATCGAGATCCTGCCACCTCTCTTTACGACCATCGATCGCAAATCCAACGAAGATCGGCTCACCTTGCACACGCTCGGCACTGCCACCCGGAACCGGAACAAAGTCCACCCCCAGCTTCAACCGCTCGATTTCGCTCTTGCCTCGCACAACCTCAGCCACAGCATCGGCACTGGGCACTACACAACGTAAGCCCACTGGCATGCGATAGCTGCCATCTTCCCCTGCCGGGTCGAGGCCCCACTGCTCAAGGTGTTTTTCCACGTACTCGGCTGCCAGATCAAAACCTGGAGTCAGCGTGGCACGCCCGCGTGTTTCAGGTCCCGCCAGGTAGTCCACGTGTGCCTGCAATTCTTCGGCGGTAATCGTTGGCACGATTTGACCACGCATGACTTCCGGATCGACTGGTGCAACAGTTTCTTGGAGCGCTGCAGAGGCAAGGAGTACTAGCGTATAAATCATGATGCGTAACCTTGAGGGTGGTCAATATGCCAACGCGCCGCACTAGCGACCACCATGCGCGCGTCTTCGAACTGCGGCTCCCATCCGAGCTCTTCACGAGCCTTAGCGCTATCCGCAATCAGGCGCGCCGGATCACCCGCGCGACGCGGTCCCTCATCGTGCGGAACCAGGCTCCCTACCGCCGATTCCACCGCATCAATGATCTCGCGGACAGAAAATCCGTTACCAGTACCTAGGTTCCAAGCATCAGAAACACCACCACCAATGAGATGCTTGAGCGCCAAGAAGTGTGCCTGCGCCAAATCATCGACATGGATGTAATCACGAATACAAGTGCCATCCGGAGTCGGCCAATCGGTGCCAAAGACAGTCAGGCGACGGCCGCTTCCTTGCGCAGCTTCGACTGCAAGCGGAATGAGGTGCGTTTCGGGATCATGGGCCTCACCGAAGTTGCCACACGCACTGGCACCCGCTGCATTGAAGTAGCGCAGTAGCGCGCACTTGCCAAGCCCGGCCGCATTACGATCTTTAAGTAGACGCTCGGCTGCCAACTTGGTTGCACCGTAAGGATTCACCGGATTCTGCAGGTGATCCTCGCGCAGGCGTTCGGTCTGCGGCTCACCATAAGTCGCGCAGGTCGAACTAAAGACAAAAGGGGTTTCACCGAGCGCCTCAGTTAGGTGAATGACCGGCACGACATTCGCACGCCAATAGCGAATCGGTTGCTCCACCGACTCACCGACATAGCAACGAGCCGCAAAGTGGATGACCCCATCAAACCGCCGACCGCGACACCAGGCGCGCAATGCCTCGCGGTCAAGCAAATCAAGGACTTCGAGTGGGCCGTCCCAGGCTGCCTCATGGCCCTCGGATAAATTGTCAATGACGTGTACATCGACCCCCTGCGCGCGCAGCCAGCGCGCGGTAGCGGACCCGATGTACCCACAGCCTCCGGTGACGAGCACCTTCATAGTTCGATCATTCTAGGTCAGGAATCCCGGTTCCACCATTCTCGCCACGCTGAAGCGATGGCATTACGACTCTCAAGGCCTCCGTCGAGCGGTAGGCCCTCAACACGCCCGGTAAGGCGCTCGATCTCACGGCACTGCACCCGGAAGAGGGCGCGATCCTCGGGGTCGAGCCTCCGAACCAGCGCCCCCGCATCGCCGTAACTGGCATCGCGGGCAAAGGCCTCGGTGGCGACGAGGCGCACCTCACGCGCCGGGTGGTCGAGCGCTGCTTCGATTGCCGAGCGCACCAACGGATCCTGACTACCAGCAAGGGCCGCAAGCGCCAAGTTAGGGATCTCGGGCTCCGAATCACTCAGCACATCCGCGAGCGCATAGTTCGCCTCTTCGCCGTTGTCAGCAATCAGATAATCGACTGCAAGCAGGCGCATGGCCGCGTCACGATGATCACGCGCAACTTGAGCCGCATCGGCGACATGGCGAAACTCACCAGCCTGAAAAGCGCGCATGCGATCAAGCAGGCGTCGCTCGCTATCGCGCAACGTCAAACCAGCCAAGGCGCGATTAAGCGCTGCGACCGCTCGATTAGAATCACCGCCGAGTTCAGCGACTCGCGCAGTACGCTCCCAGTACATCCGCGCCTGCTCAGAATCACCCGCCGCTTCGGCTAAGGTTTGATAGCGATCCGCAGCAGCGAGAAAGTCTCCTGCATCGGCCTCGAGCTCAGCTAGCAACACTTGAGCCTTATCAAGCACCTGTGCATCGCTGAGCAAAGCTCCAGCTTCGCGACGGGCAATTTCGATATGACCCGCTTGACGCAAGGCGCTAGCCACCGCCAACCGCCGTAGGCCGTCATGTGGATCCAATGCGGCGAGGCGCTGGCGCACTGCGACGGCACGCGCCCAATCTTCGGCATCAACCGCCGATTCCCAAGCAATTCGCAGCGCGGCCTCGTTCAGCCCAGCAGGTAGGCGCTCGCCGTCAGCTTTCACGGGCACCGCCCCACACGCGGGCACTAGCCCGAGCGCGATCAACAGCCAGAAGGATGCAGTCCGTGCCATGCGCAGTCGTATCCTAGTCAACCACACGAGGATCGTTGTATGAAGAAATTTGCTATCGGCTGTGGCCTGCTACTTGCCAGTTTTGTCGGCCTGATCATCTGGCTCCTGCTTTATCTCAGGGGCGGAATCACATCGGATCCCACGGACGTACGCAAAATCTCACGCGAAATTCTGCCAATTGAAGCGCCGGATGGCATGGATCCTGAATTTGCCGTTGATATGTTCGGCGCCAAGTTTGCAGTCTTCCAAGGCAAAGACGATACCAACCGCCTAATCGTGGCCTCTATTTCAAAGGATGGTCTCGAGGAATCTGAGGCCGACTGGAAGGCGCAGACGCTGCTCGCAGATGCGGTTGGCACTGAGGCCAGTACGGAGAACAGCGTGGTAGCCATGCGTTTTGGCGGCCAGTCTATCGATATCGAGATGGCGCTGACTCAAACGAAAGACAATAGCTACCGCTCATTCCTGGCCACGCTGCCTGCAGGCGAGAACGTAATCAAACTGTTTCGCATTGGCGATGCCGGGACAGTAAACGAAAAGCACTTTCAAGCACTGCTTGATGAAGCCTCAAAACAGCTTTGATCAGACTGTGCCTCTAGGTGAAAGCTTGGCGATTTCAGTCCAGAAATTTGGAAAGGACTTCGCTACGCACTCAGGGTGTTGGACCGAGATATTTGGCGCAAGTAAACGCGCGACCCCCGCAGCCATCGCCATTCGGTGGTCTTGATCTGGGTCAAAAGGTGTGCGTGCAGCTTCGGCATTGACGATCACCCCCCCTCCAGAAAGAATCAGTTGGTCGCCCTCTAGCGCCGCCTCGCGACCGCACAAGGCGGATAAGCGCTGCATTCCCAGCACACGATCAGACTCCTTCGCACGCAACCTTTCCACTCCCTCAAGAATCAAACCATGTGGCAATGAAGCGCCCAGCACGGCAAGCGCTGGACCAGCGTCCGGAGCCGGGTCGATCTTCAGCCTTAGCGCTTCGGGGGGGGTAAAGCCAGTAGCGCGCCATTGTTTACCGGCGCGCTCTAAAAGACCGGCCTCCAATAACTGCACCAGTAACCTTGCCTCCGGGTGCAAACTCGACCAATCCGGCGTAAGCTCGGCTGCAGCCTGAATCAGAACTAATGCAACTACAAAAAAGCTGGCTCCCGAAGGGTCGCCAGGCACATCAAAGTTAGCAGCACGCGGAGCTTGGCCACTCAAAGTCAAGCGACTACCGACCGCCGTCACCTCCTCGTGCCACGCCTCAGCCCCACAGAACTGTTCCACCACAGCCAGCGTCATATCGAAATAGCCACGTGAGGGCACCGCAGCCGGAAGATCCAGATAAACTTCTCTGCTCCAAGCTGCCGCCATGGACAGGCCGGATATGTATTGACTGCTGGTCGAACTCGACACCGGCCACACACCCGAAGGCAGCCCAAAACTGGTTACGCGGAAACCCGGCCGACCGGCGTGCTCGATCTGATCGATTTGAGCGCCAAGCGATCGCAGGCAATCTAGCAAGGGGGTATGCGGTCGAGAAATAAGCCGCGACGTGCCAGTAATTTTAAAAACACCATTCCCCGCGGCACAAAGCGGCAACAAGAATCGCAAGGAGGAGCCCGCCTCACCCACATCGATATGTCGCTCGCCCTGCGGAGGGCCGGCCATACCTCGCACTAGCAGCTGGCCATCCTCACCTTTTGCAAACTCGGCACCGAGCTCGGTCAGCGCCTCACACAAGTGAGTGGAATCCTCGCAATGGCTGACACCTGTCAGCACGCTCTCACCCTCCGCCACGGCGGCGAGCAGCAAGGCACGCTGCGAGAGCGACTTGCATCCGGGCAGATGGATGCGCGGCAGAGCTTCCGACATGCAGGGATCTTAGAAGGTCGCTCAACTGAACAGTAGAATCCAGGCCGTGAGCACGCGCCCGTCCGTCGACCCGCAAGCTGGCTACCGCGGTGGCCTCGAGATCTCTGGCTGGGAGCTCTTTTACACCGGCAAGGTCCGCGATCTCTATCAGCACCCCGCCCACCCGGACCACATCCTGATGATAGCCACCGATCGTCTGTCTGCCTTTGATGTGATCATGCGCGAGACGGTACCGGACCGCGGCCGGGTGCTTACTCACATCACTGAGTACTGGCTGCAGGAGGTGCAAGACATCATTCCTGCGGCTCGAATCACCACCGATCCCCGCCAGGTCCCAGACCTCCCTCCCGAGTTTGTGGATCCATTGCTCGGTCGAACAACCTGGACACGGCGAGCCAAGCGAGTAGATGTCGAGATCGTGCTGCGCGCTTTCCTCGCTGGGTCGGGCTGGCGCGAATACGAGGCAACCGGACGCATGTGGGAACATGTACTACCAGCCGGGCTGAAAAAATCTTCACGCCTGCCGGGCATCCTGCACACCCCAACCACCAAGGACGAAAAAGACCTGCCAATCACTTGGGAACAGGCAATCGAGATGATTGGCAATCGTGAAGAGGCCGAGTCGATCTATCGCGTCGCAACTGACCTTTTTGAACAAGCTGCACAACGTGCCGAATCTGCTGGCGTGCTACTAGCCGACACCAAGTTCGAGTTTGGTCGCTTGGATGGCCAACTCGTACTGATCGACGAGGTCTTTACACCCGACTGCTCGCGATACTGGCCAGCTGATCAGGTCATCGAAGGAGAAGAGCCCCCGAGCTACGACAAGGAAATCGTGCGCGCCTATCTTCGCAGCCGAAGTGATTGGGATCGCATGCCGCCACCACCAACGATTCCGGATGAAGTCATTCAACGGACGCGCGCGCGCTACCTCGAAATCTGCCGCATCCTGACAGGTGGCCTACCAGAAGGAGTGCGAGACTGAAACCCGGCCCAGTCAATCGACTGTTCGCACGCATCGGGCGCATTTACTACGAGCAAGTGCGCCTAGGTGTAGAGGCGCCCTCAGGCGGCCCCCTGATCGTGGTGGCGAATCACCCGAACAGCCTGATGGACCCTGTCTTGGTCGGCGATGCTGTCGATCGCCGACTGCTGTTTCTGGCAAAAGAGCCCATCTTCCGAGTCCCTATAGTCGGGAAGCTGGCGCGCGCAGCTGGAGCGATTCCGATCCATCGCCGCGTAGACGGCGCGGACATGGCGCAGAACGATGCCATGTTCGCCGCGGTCTACGACGCCCTTGCTACCGACGAGGCGATTTGCCTCTTCCCCGAAGGCCTCTCACACAATGAGCCCGAGATTCAGCCGCTCAAGACAGGGGCCGCGCGCATGGCACTAGGCGCTGAAGCCAACCAAAACTGGCAGCTTGGCGTACGCATTCTCCCAGTCGGACTCAACTATCGCAGCAAGGCACGCTTTCAAAGCTCAGTCGCGATTGAGGTGGGCGCGCCAATTTGTGCCGCCAACTATCGTGCCGCCTTCGAAGAAAACTCGGTCGAAGCAGCACGCTTGCTAACTGAGGACATCCGCGCGGCGATGCAGAACGTCACCTTGAACCTCGCCAGCTGGCAGGATCTTCCACTGTTGCGATTGGCCGAAAAACTGCTCCCGACCAGCGGCGGACACCAGGTGCAGCGGTTGCGCTCGTTCGCCGAAATTGGCAAACGCCTCGAGCAGGAAAACCCCACCGCACTTGCCCGCCTCCGCGAACAGCTCGCGGTTTTTGCCACACGGCTAGAAGCCGTCGGAGTTGATGTTCGTCACCTCGAGTCAGGCTATGCCCCACGCGCTGTTCTTTTGTTCGTCTTCACCAACCTGGTTGCAATCCTGATTGGTTTACCTCTCGCGCTGATCGGCATCGTTACCTACGCAATCCCCTACAGCCTGGTACACCTCACCACTAATCTACGTGGCACTAGTGTGGACGTTGAATCGACAGTAAAAATTCTGGCAGCCTGCGTCTACTTTCCTCTCATCCATGTTGGCTGGACGGTCACGGCCTGGCTTTCATGCGATCCATGGGTCGGTATTTCTGTATTTCTCCTTCTCCCTATAGCCGGGATCTATGCCCGCCATTTCTTACGCCGCCGGAGCCGCGCTTGGCGCGAGGCACGTGTCTTTTTCAGTTTCCCGTTCCAAGGTAGGCGCTTGCGTCTTCTGGTCCGTGAAGCTCAGCGGCTGCGCACTGAACTCCTGGCATTAGCCGCGCGCATCCCGAACGAAGACTCTAGAGCTACAGATAGCTAAGGGCGAACTCGACACCCTTGAACTCCCGGTTCACCAAGCTACTACCCATCACCAAACTCATGGGCCGAGCGGGTGATCGCGCGCGCTTGACGCTCCAACGCGATCTCAAGAAGCGCTAGATCGGCCGGAGTAACACCTGCTAATCGACCCGCAGAACCCAACGTCTGCGGGCGTGCTTTGCCAAGCGTTTCTATCGCCTCGGCACGCAAGCCACTCACAGCAGTGTAGTTAAAGTCTTCGGGCACTAGGCGCCCCTCGCGATCGGCTGCGCGTTCGACCCAATTCTGTTGGCGACGCACATAGCCCTCGTACTGAATATCAGCCTCTAAGCTGCTCCACTCACCAGAAGAGAGTCCGAGGGACTGTAGATCAGGCGCAAGGCGCAGAACGGCCTGCGCCCCACCGTCCTGCACGCGACGCATCCGGTCTAGCATCGTGCGGCGCGGGCCACCCAAGGCGCGGGTTTCCGGATCGAGTCGAGAATCAAGCTCTTGGCGCGCACGTGCAAAACGATCAGCCTTTGCCTCGAAGTGGCGCTGACGCGTGGCATCGACGACTCCCCGCTCAATCGCCAACCCGGTCAAGCGGCGGTCGGCATTATCATGGCGCAGCAGCAGGCGATGTTCTGCACGTGAAGTGAACATGCGGTAAGGCTCACTAGGGTCACTAACCACCAAGTCATCAACCAGCACCCCGATATAAGCCTCGTGCCGACCAAGAATGAACGGCTCGCGACCAGCCAGCCGCAAAGCCGCATTGAGGCCCGCAACCAATCCCTGCGCACCGGCCTCCTCGTAACCGCTAGTTCCACAAATCTGACCCGCTAGGTAAATCCCCGGGTAAGAGCGCAGCTCAAGCGTCTTGCGCAAAGCACGTGGCGCAATATGTGTGTATTCGACGGCATAGCCTGGCTGGACGATCTCCGCGCGCTCCATGCCGGCACAAGTGCGCACGAACTCAAGTTGAAGCTCAGCCGGAAGCGACGTAGAAATCCCATTCGCGTAGAGCAACGGCGAGT
>JAKVCF010000071.1 GCA_022447335.1 Planctomycetota bacterium
CGAACGTTCTGCGCTACTCTGACGATACGCTAGGCGCCTTCTTCGCTTCAATCCGCGATGAGCCGTGGTTTGAGAAAACCCTATTCGTCATCACAGCGGATCATGTCAGTGGCGTACGTGGAGGTGACCTTCCCATGCCCGAGCGATTCCGCGTGCCGTGCTTACTTCTGGGCCCAGGAATTGGGGCTGCGGTCGACCCGCGCACTAGTTCGCAGCTTGACATATTGCCGACGATCGTCGAGGAGCTCGGTTGGGATGCTGCTTATTCTGGCTTGGGCCGTTCGCTACTCGATGAGCGCGAGCCGAGCAACCATGGTGCGATGATGGTGATCGGTGATGATGCGGTTATGCGCAAGGAGGGCCCGTCGTGGTTAGTGCGCAATATCAAGCGTCGGCTAATCAGCCAGGGTGGAGAAGAGCTCGACGAGTTGGAGTTGCGTTTGCAGGCGAACTGGCAGCTGGCCCTACGCTTGCTCGCAGATAATCGGGTCTTTCCAGGGCCCGAGAGCCTGGACAACTAACGACCGAAGGCGCGTGGTAGTCCAGGGGGGCGCTGTAGGTCCATTTCCCAGAAAGGGTCTGGTTCGATCTCAACGTGTAGTGTTTGCCAGCCGTGGTGCGCAGCGGTCGGCCTGAGATCTATTTTCCAGCGACCAGTGGAACGCGGTTGCAGGATGTGATGGGCGCTCCATGATCCGTCTGCTGCTCGCAACTGGAGAGTTCCAGCATAAGCATTCGTTCCTTTGCGGTTGGCGCGCAGCAAGAACTGCACGGCTTGGTCGCCAAGCGGACTTGTTACGGTGGCGGTTTCTTCCTGCAGTTGACGGGTCAGGCCAGCTAGTTCGATTTTCTGGCCACCAGGGCCGAAGACCAAGGTGGTATAGAGCGCGCGCTCCCGTGGGGGCAGC
Source organism: Planctomycetota bacterium (assembly GCA_022447335.1). Taxonomy (GTDB): domain Bacteria; phylum Planctomycetota; class UBA1135; order UBA1135; family UBA1135. The sequence continues at coordinate 909 of JAKVCF010000071.1, forward strand.
GTAGGGAAGTTCGAATCCTCGAGTGCGCCCTGACAGCCGATCAGTAGCAGAGTCCCGAGCAGGGGAAGTTGTAGTTTCATCACGTGGAGTGAGCTTCGATCGAGGCAAGGTCCATTGGCTTCAGCGCCATCCTATAATCCCTAGTTCGCGCACGTTCCTTCCTCTTTGAGCGGCGCCAAGCCTAGAGAATCTATGTCCGTCAAGAAATGTGATGCCGTCGTTCTGGGAGCCGGTCCGGCCGGTTATGTGGCAGCTATTCGTTTGGCTCAGTTTGGCAAGAGTGTGATTTGCATCGACGAGGACAACCTCGGTGGCACCTGCCTAAACTGGGGATGCATTCCTTCTAAGGCGCTGATCGCTGCTGGGCATTTTCTGGATCAGGTTCGCCATGCTTCGGACATGGGCTTTACTGTGGCCGATCCGGAGCTTGATCTTGACAAGCTGATCAGTTGGAAAGATTCGATCGTGAAGCGTCTGACTGGTGGCATCGGCATGCTCTTTAAGAAGCGCGGTGTCGAGTGGGTCAAGGGTTCAGCAACCATTCAGGGTCCGAATACACTTTCGGTGCAGTCCGAAGAGGGTGTCGTGACCATTCAGGCACGTGACATCGTGTTGGCCTCGGGTTCCGAGCCAGCAGGTATTCCAGGTTTTGACTTTGGCGATGACGTCTGGTCGAGCACCGAGGCGCTTTCGCCGAAGGAGCTCCCAAGCAAGCTGCTGATCATTGGCGGTGGTGTAATCGGCCTCGAACTCGGCATGTTTTACCAGCAGATCGGCTGCCAAGTGCGGGTGGTCGAGTACACAGATCAGATTCTTCCTGGCACTGATCCCGAGCTGGTCAAAGTAGTGCACCGCCGCGCCAAAAAGATGGGAATCCAGATTCACACCGGCGCCGCGGCACAGGGTTTCAGCAAGAAGGGCGGCTGTCTTTCGGTTGAGGTCAAGGTTGGAGAGAAGGCCGAATATTTTGATGCCGATAAGATCCTACTGACTACCGGGCGCAAGCCGCGTACGACGGGCATCGGCCTCGAGAAGGTAGGCGTCAAGCTCAACCAGCGGGGTTTTATCGAAGTCGATGATCAGTGCCAAACTAAGGTGCCGCACGTGTGGGCGGTCGGTGACATCACCACGGGGCCGATGCTCGCGCACAAGGGTTCGGCGCAAGGCCTCGTCGCGGCAGGCGCGATTGCACAGAAGCCGGGGGTGGCCTGGGATGACAAGATCGTTCCCTCAGTCATCTTTACCGATCCGGAAATCGCTTCGGCGGGCTTGAGCGAAGCTGAGGCAAAGGGCCTCGGCTACGAGATCAAGGTTGGCCGCTTCAATTTTGGCGCGAACGGCCGCGCGATGGCGTTGCATGCGACCGACGGCATGGTGAAAGTGGTCACCGACGCTAAGGATGATCGCTTGCTGGGCGTTCACATGGTGGGGCCAAGCGTAACCGACATGATTTCTGAGGCCGTCGTGGCTATCGAAACCGGTTTGACAGCCGAAGATCTCGCGCTGTGTATCCATCCGCATCCGACCCTTGCTGAGGTCGTCATGGAGGCTGCCGAAGACGTGCACGGACTCTGCGTGCACTCGGTGAAGTAGCCAAATCGATTGTAATCTGCATGCGTTTTAGTCAATCCGCGCATCTCGAGGTCGAGGATCTGGGGCAAGCGGATTACCTCACTCTGGAGCGCCATATGTTTGCGGTGCTTGATGACGTTTTAGCGGGCGGACCCGATCGCCTGCTTGTTTGCGAGCCAGATCCGGTGCTGACCGTAGGGCGAGGTGCGCGTATCGCGGATTACCGTAGCGCTGGAATCCCGGTGCACGAGGTCACTCGCGGGGGCAAGGTTACCTTCCACGGACCGGGGCAAATGGTGATCTGGCCGGTGATCGCTCTGGAGGGCGAGGCGCGCGATCTGCACGCCTATTTGCATGCGCTTGAGGAGGCGATCATTCTCGGGTTGCAGCAGCTGGGTGTGGTGGCTGGGCGCGATTCACGCAATACCGGTGCTTGGATTGCCAAGAAGAAGGTGGCATCGGTCGGGGTTGCCGTGCGCCAATGGGTGGCTTACCACGGAGTAGCATTGAATGTTTCTACCGATTTGAATTGGTTCCGGCGTTTCGATCCGTGCGGGTTGGAGTCGGAGTTGATGACTAACCTTCGGGTTGAGATGGGGCAGACGCCGGACTCAGAAGAAGTCCAAGGGGCTTTACTCGGTGCTTTCGAACAGGTACTTCGCCATGGATGAGAATCGCCGGCTTACGTGCATGCGTTTTTCTCTAGTCGTACAGCTCGATGCGATCTTCTGTCCGCGCTCGCGCGCTCTTCGAAAGGGTGCGTGGTAAGCCTCCAGCCGATGAGGAAGAGTTAGTTGAGCTGTTGCTGCGACTCAGTCAGCTGCTGAGCGATCACCCCGAGATCGTCGAGTTAGATTTCAATCCCTTCCTCGCGGGCTATCGTGGCGAGGGGAGTTGCGTTCTCGATATGCGGGTGCGCCTCGTGGGTGCGTAGGGAAGGCGCTGAAGAAGTCGGCAGGGGAGGCGTGCTCTAATCTTGGCTATTGAACGATCATGTCTACAGGTGGAGCCTGTGTGCGGATCTGATCAGGTAAATCGGCAGTGACGACAATTCCGTATAACGTCGCTCCCTGGAGTGCCGAGTTATTTGGCACCTTTGTCGTAGCGCGCACAACCTCACTAGTTGGTACGAATCCTGACCATCCAGGAAGTCTATACGTCGCCCTGTAGGCTTGGTCTTTGTTGGCGGGGATGTGTGTGCCTCCAACGATAATGCCTGGGCTGGTACCGAAGGATACCCAGCCCTGGTATACAGCGCCCAGCTCCCGTGGCATGTGCCAGTCCATGGTTAGTGTGCCACCTACGCTGGGGTGTGTGATGACGACCACCCGAGTTTGGTCATGGAAAATCGTTGTATCACCGTCATTAGTGCGGTCTGGCGAGCCAAGGTCGCCGAGGCCATACGCGACACTGCCGCCGACAAAGTTTGTAAGCACACCTGCGCTCAGTAGGTCTTTGCGCTCAGCACTCGTCCCGACTGCTCCTGGCCAAGAGATATCCCATTGCACTGAATCAAGTATGAGGTTTCCATTAGCACTATCGCGAAGTGTAAGTTCATCGGCGGTATTGGCGAGTTGCATACTGCCTGCTGGCCACGCAATCTGTGGGCGGATGCCCCCGTTCGTTCCGGCGATCCCGGACGAAGCGATCACGCAAACCTCGCCCGCTTCAAGCCGCAGGCTTGTGGCGAGTTCCATGCGATCTGTGCTGCCGCCACTAATTTCGACGCCGACTATTGATGCGGGGAGTCCTGTGCGGGCGCCGGCAAGTTCGATCCACTCTCCAGCGTCATCGGCGACAACCGTAGGATTGCGCTGGAACTCCGAAATGACCAGTTCACCGGTCGCCAGGGCTGGTGGGGCGACTTCGTCGCAGTGTGCTGTCAAGTTGAGGCCTGTGGGGCCGCTCATAGACCAAGTTTGTCCATCACTCTTTAGAATGATTGAGCCGCCAGCATCGACAAACCCTGTGCCTCCCGTGCCTTCCGTGGTACTCCAGATAGGAATTACCCGATCCCAGCGGTTGAGGTTGTCTACAGCCTCCTGCCTTGGGAAACCGTACTGATTACCCGCCCCACAGCTGATGATTGCGGCTTCAGGTAGCACAGCGGACAAGAAATTCGGATTGGTCGAAGTATTTGAGCCATGGTGATTGATACGGAGTACATCAAGATCGCCGCAAATCGAAGCAACAGCAGATTCGACATCCGTAGTGCTATTGCCACCTCCTGTTAGATCACCACCGACAAATAGGTCAAAGTTTCCATACTCAATGCGCCAAGCAATTGAGGCAGAGTTTTCGTACTGGGCTGACCTTGAGATGTCGACGCTGGCACCTCCAGCAATGGCACCCTCAACTACGAGACAGGTTGCTGTTGCACCGCCACCAAGTGAGACAACCTCTCCTGGAGTGACTGTCTGGCGTACACTCGAATACGTCGATCGGTAATCGTTAAAAGTATTTGTAGTTGGCGTGTTGGAGTCGCCACGATCTAGGCAGATAGTTGCTTGGATGCCAGCATTCCAGACCTCGTCCAGGCCTCCGACATGGTCGGCGTGATAGTGGCTGACCGCGACGTAGTCGAGATTGCTTATGCCGAGACCTTGGAGATAGGGGACTAGCGTCGAGTTACCTTTTCCATTGTTTCCTCCATCGAAGAGGAAGGTGGTCCCGTCTGGTCCGATGATCAAGGTGCTGTCACCTTGTCCAACTTCGAGAAAGTGGACTTCTAGTTGCTGTGCCGAGGCCGGGCCGGCAAGGCATAGCGCCAATGTGGGGAGCAGTAGGCGCATAATTGATAGGGGCTAAGGTCGTCCCACGCGAGTAGGCGGGAGCTTAGATCTTCACCATTTTACCACTGGTCATTTCGGCCAGCTGTTCCATGAAGCGGGCTTTATTTGCGCTTTTTCCAACGCAGACAGTGTGAATTCGAACTCCTGACCGCTCGTAGGTAAGTCGTAAGCCGTCGAGCATATGTGGGGGATAGGCATAGGATCCCCAGCTGCCTCCACCGTCAGAGACGAAGACCAGGGTATCGATTCCCGGATCTAGTTGGGCCTCGCACAGGACGTCGTACATAGCAGAGGAAGGGCCAAAATCGAAGCGACGTAGGTAGTCGATCGCTTTCTTTCTATTCTTCTTGTTGGCCGACACGGCCTCATCAAAGGGGCCCATGCTTTCTCGCACAATGATGCGCAGCTGCATCGTCGCTGAGTCTGGGTAGCGCGCAAGGAAACTTTCAAATTCATCCATCGCTGCGTCGGCGCAACGGCGACCGTCTTTGAGTTTGTCGTTCATCGAACCGGATCCATCGAGCACGAATCCCACACGATGCGAGTCTAGAGGAATGCCAAAGTAGATCGCGACGGTGTCATCGTTTTCCCGTGATTTGGAGTAACCAGGCAACGATTTACTTTGCGTTGCTTGCGCAAGCCAATCTTGACCTTCTTCAGTCCACCACCGCTGCCAACGTTCGGGGGTGTGGCCCCACTGTTTGTCGGTCAGGAGGCGAAGTGCTTCGGCGTAGTCGGCAAGGTGCCGAGAAGGCATTTCCTCGTTGGCGCGCGTCAGTCCATGGATCAGGTGTGGGATACACTCGAAACCCATGCCATCCAGAGCGCTCTGCCACGCGGCGACGCGCTCGGACGAGTGTTCGGAAGCGACTGCCTGCTCAAGACGGTTTAGCCAAAGTGATCGAGCGGAGGACGAGCGGCGTACATGCGGCGCAAGCACGTGCAGAAACTGTGAGCGGTCCGCAGCAGACCTGGACTTGGCCGCTGCAAGTCTCATGGAAGCAACTTCTGTTTTGTTGGGAGTGAGCCACCGGTAACCCAGATAGGGCATGCCAGAGCTCAGTAGTGCTTCACGTACATCTTCGGAGCTCGTCTTTCGATCGAAGATGATGCGTCGCTGTGCCAACAAGCTTCCCACCGTATTTTGCCACTCACGCTGCAGTTCTGGTTTTAGCTTGCGAAAGTTATTGTCGAGCAGGGCAGAAGCGGGTGCGCTGGCTTCTCCACGACGAAGAGCGCGTAGACAGGTGAGGCGGAGTAACGTGTCGGCCTTGCGGTCGGCTGCTGCATCCAAGAGCGGTCCAAGTTCCTCGTCGGATTCAGCTCGCATCATGCCGGAGTAGAGCCAATCACGCAGGTGTACGCCCCCACGGATGTTCATTTTTTCGGCGTAGAGTTCGACACGCGCTTCCATGGCTTCAGGGTCGCGCACTTTGGCAAAGGCCTCGGAGGCGATGCTGGCTTCGTAGCCATCCTGGGTGCGGCGCAGCTCGTCGGCGAGCGACTTCCAATCTTGGGTGGGCGCAAGACTGGCAAGTAGGAGCGTGCAAAGAGTGCTGATGATCACGAGGGCAAGGCCGCAGGAGTCGAAAGTCAAAAGAAAGCGCGGAGGAGGCGCAGTGCGCCTCCTCCGCGAGAGAGCGGGGAAACTGCTTAGTAGACTAAAGCTTCAGCGGCATCTGAGAGGATAAAGCCGCGCGTGTTTGCTGCCGGATCGATGACCTGCCACTGTAAGTAGAAGGTGGCGCCTTGAAGAGCAGCATCATTTGGTACGAGAACTGGCACCTTGGCCTGACCTGAAGGATTGACTGTCGCAGGGAAGCGAAAGTCATCCGAGACGTATAGGGTTGAGCCCGGAATGCCAATAGAGCCTAGATTGAGCGGCAGTGGGCCGAATCGGCTCATGGTGTTCGAGGTGCCGAGTGCCAGGGTTGCTTTGCGGCCAGCTATGCCACCATCAAGGGTAATTTCCATGAAGGCGCCAAGCTCGGGTAGGCCGATGTTGCCGATAGTGGCGCTAACACCTTGCGAATTAGTATCGGCGTCGCCGAAGGGGGTGAAGCGGGCTGAGGGCGGAACCGCGAACTCGCCGACTGGTACGACTTCTAGGGCTACGGCAAAGCAGCCGTCCGGGAGCCAGCGGTACTTAGTTTCCTGTTCACCGAGTGCGCGCGATTGACGGTCACCGTTGAGGTCGAAGACGTAGTCGACCTGGTTTTGGCGGTATGTGCCAGCTGGGCCTACTGGTCCATTGTTGTGGAAGATTGCAAATCCGCCACCGTGTGCCTTGCCGTCGTATATGTCGGACGGCGGGTAATCCATGGTTACATTGTTTGGGCCATCGAGGAACAATGTGACTTCGCCAGCGTCGTTCAGGTCGCGGTCACCATTTAGGTCGATACCCTGGTAAACCAAGCCACTGGCACCTGCGCAGCTGGTGTTGAAGGCAGTCGAAGCGATCCAGTAGAGATCTTCTCCGTTTGGGCCAGCGCCCCAATCGACATCGAGAATCTCCAACGATCCGTACAGGCCCGACCCCGAACTACTGGGGCAGGACGGGTTCTTGAGAGCGCCAGATGCGGTGTCGGCGTTCTGTTCGAGGCCGGCTTTATCGCCAATCAGGTTGCAGAAGTTCCAGACTTCGCCGGGGTCCATGGCGTCGCCATCACCGTTTTGATCGTCAAAGGCGTAGAGGGTGCGATCTTGCTGAGCGAAGCCAATCACCAAGCCACTGCTGTCGACCATGATTCCCTCGAAGTCGCCGACATCGATTGCGACGGATCCAGAAGTTCCGGCCACACTGACAGAGCCTGCACCATCGATGAGCATGTTGAATTCACCTACATCTTCGGCATCGCCATCACCGTTTAGATCGACGTAGGAAAAGATGCCAGAACCTGTGGTGGGGCCACCACTGTAGATGTCGTCGGTGACATAGAGCTCGCCGGTTTTCGGGTTGAAGGCGAGCTTATCAGGGCGGGTGTTCGAGGCGCCCTGTGCCGAGCGGGTGTCGGCAAAAATGTTGTACTCGCCCGGATCGGTACAGACACCGTTACCGTCGAGATCGACAAAGCGAAGGATTACATCGCCGGTGGCAACTGCGAAAATGGTGGGTACACCATTTACGTTGGCATACTCGATAGACTCGATATAGTCGACGTCATTCTTGCCGTCATAAGCAAAGCGAAGCCCTTCTTCGGTCCCAAAATAGTCGCCATTGAAGTCCAGGTCGGCAGTGCGGCGGATCTCCCATTCGGTGGTGGCGGGAGTGCCACCCCAGAGGAAATACTCGTGAGTTTGCTGCGCATTGGCGGAACTAGATAGTGCCGGAACGCCAAGGGCGAGGCTGAGGATGAGGATGTTGCGCATGAGCTAGTAGGTATTCAGGCGTTCCAAGCTGGGGGCGCACCGGAACGACCCTCTATTCTAGCCACGAAAACATGTGCTTCACGGATGCACTTTGAAGTTCCGGGGGGCCCGTATTGAGAAGGCGGCAACTCTTTGCGGGGCGGTATCGATTCTCATTAATAGCTGCCAACTCATTTTAGAAACGGTACTTGCGCAGCCCATATGGGTACTTCTACCTCACCGTGATCGAGAGATGCAGTTCGCCGCGCGTCGCTAAGCGTGCCGGGTCGGAGCTGGACAACCTCTATGCCTTAAGTGGAGTCAGCGAGGGGAGAAAAGGAAAAGGCTGAGCCGCGAAGGCTCAGCCTGAGTGAAGTCCGACCGGCTGTAGCAGGTTGGCATGCAGGCTACACGAGGTAGCGCAGGTAAACGTACACCGTTGCGATCGCGACAGACATGATCATTAGCGGGAATGCGTGCTTCAGGAAAGTGAGGAAGCGAATCGGCTGCCCAGCTCGCTCAGCAAATCCAGCCACAATTAGGTTGGCGCTCGCACCGATTAGTGAACCGTTCCCGCCAAAGCAGGCGCCCAGTGATAGTGACCACCAGACCGCATGTTGCTGTGCTAGCGACAAAGTTTGCTCGTTACTGGCCAGCTGCTCAAAGGCTGCCTTCAGTGTCGGGATCATGGTCGCTACGAAGGGGATATTATCGACGATTGCCGAAGCAATTGCGGATACCCACATCACGGCTAAGGATAGGCGCATCGTGATTGTCTCCGTATCGGCGGCATTGGCGAAGTCGACGACCTGTGTAGCGAGGAGATCCAGTGCGCCCGCGTGCTCAAGACCGTGCACGATGACAAATAGGCCGACGAAGAAGAAAATCGTCACCCATTCCACCTCGCCAAAGGTGTGGTGCACATTTTCCGACTTCTCTTCTGGGGTACGCGGAAGGTTGTCGAGTAGCAGAAGAAGTGCGCCACCGAACATAGCGACGGACGCAGGTTCAATGCCCATCGGGTGGCCGACCATGAAACCAGCCAGTACCAGGGCTAACACTGTCAGCGACTTCTTCAGCAGCGTTACATTGGTAATCGCATCGCGTTCCTTGAAGTTCATTACGCGCGCCATGGCCTCTTCACTAGCTTTCAGCTTTTTGCCCCACATCAACCAAATCGGGAACATTGTGGCAATGGCCACGAGGGGCACAATCGGTGCAATGTGAATGAGGAAGCTGTTGAAGCTGATTGTCTCGACTTGCGAGCCGATCAAAATGTTCGGTGGGTCACCGATGAGGGTGGCTGCGCCACCAATGTTCGAAAAGAGAATCTCTGCAAACAGAAAGGGGTAGGGCGGGATTTCGAGTTCTTCCGTAATTAGGAGCGTTACGGGGGCGATCAGAAGCACCGTGGTGACGTTGTCTAGCAAGGCGGACAAGATCGCCGTGACAATCGATAGCATTACGAGGATGCCCCAGGGTCTGGCGTTGACCTTTTTAGCTGACCAGATAGCAAGAAACTGGAAGACGCCACTGCGGCGCGTTATCGCCACGATGACCATCATGCCAGTGAGTAAGCCGATGGTATTCCAGTCAATGCCCGCGACGGCCGCTCCTTGGTTGGGGTAAACCCCGAATAGCACCATCAGGCCGGCACCGAGCATTGCAATTACCGCTCGGTTGTACTTTTCGGTCATGATGATCCCGTACGTCAGCACGAAGATGACACCAGCAATCCAAAGTGGATCCCAGCCGAAGATAGGGTCGACTTTGTGGCCGCCGTCTCCGTCGCCGACCGCAGTCAATAATGTATTCGCAAGAGTTGTGATCACTTAGGGTGCTCCATTAGTCATCCGATGTTGTCATGCAGGATTCCAATCGCACATGAAATAGCACTCGACTTCCTAGGCCAACATATTAAAGGCGAGTTGTCTATAAGTGCCCGGTCTGGTTCAGAATTTAGAAGTCTAGAACTCATATCCGAATTCTTGAATTTCTTCGGCCCAAGCTTCAGCTACGTAGGAGCGACTAGTTTCGTCATAAAAGTCGCGATAGTCACGGTGTTTTGTCTGATTTAGGTGGGGCAGCGAGGCGTCGATTCCGATTCGTGTGCAGGCCTCAGAAAAATCTGTTCTGAGGCTCTCAAAGCGGCCAACGAAGTCGATGGGAGGGCGGTCGGCAGGGGCACTCAGCATCTGGGCTTGGCCGCGGCCGCGCGCACGGGTTTTTTCATAGTAGAGGTAAGCAAGGAAGTCTGGCAACGCTTTCACTTCGGCGTGCCGGGGGTGATTTTTGCGCGCAAGGATGAAGCTGTACTCCGAGACCAGTCGATCCCAAGGATTACGCACGAACGCGAACTTGAAGAGCGAGTTTGCAAAATCGCGGGGAAGCTGGGCATAGGCGTCTTCCAGCGATCCGTGTACGCGCAGGCGAACCTTGGCAGGGTCGCGCTGTAGCCGAAAACGCGATAGCAGCTTGTTGATCGGCGTTAGTGGTGGGTGGACCGCCCATGGGTTGAGTGCGCGCGTCACGCTAGTGCCCCCTGTTTTGGGTACATGCACAAACAAGAAATTTTTCTCAATCGATAGCAGCATCGGTTGCGGCAGGGATGGGTCGGATTAGCATGCCCCAGGCGTAGGCGAAAACTAAGGTGAAGGCCGATAGGCGAGATGAGCTGTAGAGTGAGGAGTCGGTTACACCACCGAGAAAGAAAAGTGCCCAGGTAGACAGGCCGAGTAAGACCGCCTCGGGCTGTCGCCTTAAGCCACGCAGCAGTACAGCCGGTAGAGTGAGCATCCAAGCAAGTACGCCTAACAGGCCTGCGGTACCTGCAGCCGCCATCGTATGCAGAAAGTTTGAATGGCACTGCGCATGGTGCAGATTCAGATAGACTTTATCCGCTGCCCGCCTGGCTTTATTCAGGTGTTCCTGTTCCGC
>JAKVCF010000072.1 GCA_022447335.1 Planctomycetota bacterium
TCAATGGCGTGGTTTTCCAAGATTTACGGAGGCCTATAGATCAGGTTAACTGCGGTTTTTCGATCGAGTTGGGCGAAGGCGCCTCGCTCGAGGTGAGCGAGGCGCGTGCCCGTTTCCAGTTGTAAGTGCTAGAAGAGCAGGCGAAGGCCGGCCAGTACACCGTAATCGCGCTCGGGTCGACCTTCGACATCTTCGCTTACAGGAACCATGAACGAGAGTTCGATCGCAAAGTCTGGAGCTTCGTATAGGAGGCCTGGGGAGAGCCAAGCTTCCGTATTTCCGCTTCCGCCGAGATGAGCATTTGCGTCTAGCACCAGATAGCTGGCGGCCACAAAGTCTGAGCCGTACTCCACCGGCGCGACTCGCCAGGCCAGGCTCCCTGAGCTGTGGACAAGTGTGCCACCCACGTCCTTCGGCGAACGCTTGATGGGTGCATCGTTCCCAATCACGTGAGCGGTTACGGCGGCATTCCAGCCAAAGCGGCCGGAGATAGAGGTCAATGTGGCGCCAGCGAAGGGGTTGACGGAATCGGTAGAGATCAACTCTTCCCCCGTGGGCAACTCAACGCCTCCGTAGATCGCGGCGCGCAGTGTGTCGACACTGCCGCTGTCAACCTGAAGAAAGCGATGTTTTAAGCCAATGCTGGCGTCCCCAAGGCCTTCGTCAAAGTTGTAAGGCACTTCAAGCCAGCTGGCGGAGTGGCCACCGAAGCCATAAGTCAAGCGCTGCTCCAGTTCGAGTACATCGCCTGCGCCGTCGCGGGAGAAGAATAAGAACTTACTTTCAGGGTAGATGCGGCCGTCGCCAGGGGTAGTGGCTGCAGGTGTGAGATTGGTTTGCTGTGCTTCAGCCGTTTGAGCATTCGAGGCGACAATCAGGCTCATCAACAAAATGAGTCTTCGATGCATAGCTATTTCCCACCGACGACCGGAGTGAAGCCAGCCGAGCGCACCGCCTCCTGTAGTTTGAAGTCTGGCGGTAGCATTTCGTTTGAAAGTACCGAAACGCGGCCTGCCCCCATGTCGATGTCAACATGCTCGACTCCCGGGATCTCCATCAGCTCATGTGTGATGTTGTTCGCACAGTTCGGGCAAGACATACCCTTAACCTTGAGTGTTGAGGAGTAGGCGAAGTCTTCGGCCGAGTATTGCTGTGTTGGGCCGGAGCAGGCGGCCAATAGCAGGGCCGCGGTCAGAGTTAGTAGTTTCATCACATGCTTGGTTTCTGAATTCAGGGAAGAGTCGTCACGAATTGAGATTCGTGCGACTATTCCTGCCAGACACCAAGCGCAGCCCGCGGCGGAGGCGGGTGCAGTGGAATTGCAGCGCGGTCGGCCCTGCTGACTGAGACCCGTGTTGGAGCTTCCAGCAGAGTTGTTGAATAGTAGGGTGTAAATAGCGGACTCGAATTCGTGCTACCACGTTCGCGTGGAGGATCAAGTGGAGAGTCCGGTGTACGCGCCGGTTCGAGGCATCCGCATCCGCAGGCGTTTCTTGCCAAGGTGGGGCCTGCGGGAGCTGGCTCGTGATCGGCGCAGCAGCAATGATTTCGCGCTGGATCCTGTAGGCCGAGTCCGGCCATTGCCGAAGGGAGCCCGGCAAAGGCGCAGAGGAAGGCAAGCAGGAAATGCTGCATCGACGCGAGTTTACTCGAGATTGTGTGATTGAAAAAGGAGATGTATTCAGGTCGACAAAAAGCGTGGCAGGCTTCTTACTGAGGATATTTCAGAAGAGTCGACCGTAAACGTTGTGCTTTGGTTTCGGTCCAGAGGGCGAGTACGCCGTTGGGGGCAGAGGCTAAGCGTAGGAAGCCATCGGCGCGTGCGCCAGTTGCCGAGGTGATTGGACAGGCAGTAGTCGATGGATGAAGGCGGCCGTCGTCGATCCGAAACCATTGAATCCACCAAGAGGCATTATTGTTTTTCGTTTCAAGCCAGCTGACAGCAAGTTGTTCGCCGGATACAGCGCAGGAGACGCGACCCATTACTCCGCGTTCATTACGGACGATGGTGTTGCTTCGTCCACGTGCAAGGCGAATACGCGGATTGGGGTGTGCCGTGAACCACACTACTGCGGGCTCTCCTGCCCAGAGCGTCGAAGCTGGCCCGTTCACTGGGCAGCCGGGCATGATCCAACCATCACTTGGCGCTGAAGTCGTGATCTTGCGGAGCCGATCATGTCCGTTTAGGGTCAACTGTGCTATTCCGAGATCTCGTATTTCTTCTTCACTGCGGTCGCGATAGGCGAGGCTGAAACGATTTTCTCCTTGGTGTGTGATGGTAGTGCCGCAGCAGTCGCAGACTCGATCGTCGACTAAAATCTCGGGGCCAAAGTCGCCGTCAGGTAGTACGCGCCGTGCGCGCAGTTGCATCGGTTGCGCATTAGTAGTTGCGCGACCGTCCAACCATGCAACGATAAATCCCCCGGCGGGTACTGCGGCCAACGAAACAAATCCATGCTCCGTAGGCGAGTTGTCTTCGTGCAATAGCCGTGGTTCGGACCAGCTGCCGTTTGCATCGCGCTGCCGCGTCATAACGTGATAGGAGTAATTTTCTCCTGGTACTTTTTTAAGCCAGGTCACAAAAGTGCGCCCCTGCTCGTCGATTGCATGCATCGGGTGATCAGCCCAGTTCACGAAAAAGTTTTTGCTGACAGCGATAGGCTCAGGTTCTGTCCAATTTCCATCCATTTTCCGTTGTGCCCAGAGCAAAGTAATGTCGCCTTCGAGTTCGGGTTGCAGCCAGTTGGCCGAAACCCTTCCTGTGGGGCCTGTCGCCAGCCACGGATAAAGCGCACGTTCTTCGCTGGGGGCGGGGGCTTGATCGCCATTCCATTTTGGGGGCATATTGGGCTGCAACTGTAAGAGCCCTTCCGATTGGGCGGGCTCTTGAGGCAGCGCGGTGACCACTACAGTTAGTAGAACAGTTGCAATCACTTATAGACCGGGAACTCGTCGTTCTTGTACATCGACCAGTACTCTTTGAAGTGGCGTTTGACCTTTCCGGATAGCAAGACTACGCCGACGATGTTTGGTAACACCATGCCAAAGATCATCAGGTCGCCGAAGTTGAGGATATTCGAGGCACTGGTGATGGCGCCTAGATAGACGAAGATCACAAAGATCAAGCGGTAGACCATCGAGGACTTGTCGCCGAACAAATAGGCCCAGCATCGCTCACCGTAGTACGACCATGAGATCATGGTCGAGAAGGCGAATAGAATGACTGCTACCGCCAATACGTAGGGGAAGAAAGGCAGCACTTCGCCCATCGCATTGGATGTCAGTGCAGCGCCTTGGTCGCTGGCAACAAATCCGGCGTAGTCTGGGTTGTTGTAGGCGCCGGTGATAACAATCACTAACGCTGTCATGGTGCAGACGATAACCGTGTCTATCAGCGGCTCAAGTGCCGCGACCACGCCTTCCCGCATTGGGTAGGGGACTTTAGCTGCCGAGTGTGCGATGGCAGCCGAGCCGATGCCAGCCTCGTTCGAGAAGGCGGCGCGCTTGAAGCCAAGTGCGAGTACACCCAAGGCGCCACCAAACATTGCGTCTGGGTCGAATGCGCCGCTGATAATCGAGCTGAAGGCGGCTGGGATCTCACCAGCTTTCATGAACAGAATCACGAGGCAAGCTAGCACATAGATTGCGCACATAGTCGGGACGACCTTCTCGGCGACTTGAGCAATGCGTTGGATGCCGCCAATAATTACGGCGCCCACGAGTAATGCCATGACGATGCCGTAAAGGTGCGATTGACCTTCGAGGAAGCTAAAGGTCGACGAAACCGCCTGGTAACTTTGGTTGACCTGGAAGGTGTTGCCGCCGCCGAAGCTGGCACCGATGCAGATCACCGCAAACATTGCGGCGAGGATTTTGCCGAGGCCGGCCATGCCCATTTCTTTTAGGCCATCGGACAAGTAGTACATCGCACCGCCCATAACGCGCCCGTCCGGGCGAGTCTTACGATACATCTGGCCCAAGGTGCACTCAGTCAGCTTGGAAGCCATGCCGATGAGGCCGGCGAGGATCATCCAGAAGGTTGCGCCTGGGCCACCGGTGCCGACTGCGATGGCTACACCGCCAATGTTTCCGAGGCCGACGGTGGCGGAAAGTGCGGCGGTGAGCGCCTGAAAAGATGAGACCTCGCCGGGGGCGTTTGGATCGTCGTATTTTCCGGCGGTGACCTTGACCGCGTGGCCGAGCACGCGAAACTGTGGGAAGCCTAGGCGGATCGTAAAGAAGATCGCGCCGAGCATCAGGATGAGTACTGCAAGTGGCAGTGTTGCTGGCACGGTTGTGCCTTCGGCCGGCATCACCCAATCTCCCGCACCATCATTGAGTGTGGCATCCCAACTGCGCGGCGCTGCGGTCTCGAGCCCAAAGATGGGGATTGGGTAGAAGACGTAGAAGCCAATTTCGCTATTGAGCGTCGCGAAGAAGGCATCAACACCACCTTCTTCTTGTATTTCAGCTGCAGCTGCGGTCTCGTTCTGGAGCACAGTCTGCTCCTGGGCCATGGCTGGGTGGGCCAGGAGTCCGAGCAAGAGCAGCAAGGAAGGCAGCAGGAGGTGGTAGCGGCGCATGAACTTTGGGGGAACCGCGGATTAGCGGGGGTGCAGGCTAGCATAGGCGGCGCGACCATCCTCTCTGAGGAAGTACGGCTTCGTTCTATCACTGAATAGGCGCTATCCTGCCGGCATGCAGGCACACTGGCTGGTAGCTGGACTTCTCGCGATGACCGCTTGTCAGAGTGGGGTGACGGGCCACGATTCCTCTATAGATCTGAACGCTCCATCCGGACTTAAGGATGAGGGCCGGATGGATTGGTGGCGTGACGCGCGCTTCGGTCTTTTTATTCACTGGGGTCTCTACTCGCGTCTCGAAGGTGAATACGGCGAGCGTAACGACCATGCCGAGTGGATTCGGACGACAGCGCAGATTCCACTCGAGGAATACAGCCAGTTACAGGCTGGCTTTGATCCAGTCCACTATGACGCCGAGGAATGGTGTCGGGTCGCCAAAGAAGCGGGCATGAAGTATGTCGTGATCACGACTAAGCATCATGATGGATTCTGTCTTTGGCCATCTGCGCAGACGGATTTTGATGTCGAGGGTACAGCTTCGAGGCGCGACCTTCTCGGCGAGCTGGCGCGTGCGGCTCGCAAGTACGATCTGAAAATCGGCTGGTACCACTCGATCATGGATTGGCACCATCCGGATTATTTGCCGCGACGGGGTTGGGAGGTGAATCGCAGTGCCGAAGGCGCTGACTTCGATCGCTACGTTGAGTACTTGCGTGCACAGGTGACTGAGTTACTGACGGATTACGGGCCGATAGACATCATGTGGTTCGATGGTGAGTGGGAGTCGACATGGAATTCTGAATACGGTCGCGATCTGTATAGGATGTGTCGCAAGCTGAATCCGGGCATCATTATCAATAATCGCGTCGACAATGGGCGCGCGGGCATGGCCGGGCTCGATAAAGGGCCGGGATACGTTGGGGACTTTGGTACGCCCGAGCAGGAGGTGCCAGCAGGGGGTTTGCTCGGGGTCGACTGGGAAACCTGCATGAC
This sequence comes from Planctomycetota bacterium, assembly GCA_022447335.1. Lineage (GTDB taxonomy): Bacteria > Planctomycetota > UBA1135 > UBA1135 > UBA1135. Next base: position 5,577 of record JAKVCF010000072.1, read on the forward strand.
GATGAACCGATACTGGGGGTGGAACCGCGCCGACACTGAGTGGAAGTCGAGCGCGCAGCTGATTCACACCCTCGTGGACGTCGCCAGCAAGGGCGGAAACTTCCTTCTCAATGTTGGACCTAAGCCAGATGGAGACTTTCCAGAGCAGGCCGCTGAGCGACTGAAAGACATAGGCGATTGGATGGAGGTCTTTGGCGCTTCGATCTATGGAACCGAAGCGAGCCCCTTCGATGCCGCTTTCCCATGGGGGCGCGCTACGTTGCAACCTAACGCAAAAGAAGGAGCCATTCTCTACCTGCACGTTTTTGATTGGCCACGTACGCCGCAGCTTTTTGTGCCGCGGTTAACTGAGTCCGGATTGGTACGCGCCGAGCTGATGGGTGCCGATTCCCCATATCCCATAGGGTGGCAGAATCTTGAAGACGGTATGCAGTTCTTCCTGCCCAAGTTGAAGCCGCATCCCGATGCGAATGTGATTCGGCTCGACTTCGGCGGTGCGCAGCCTATTCTGCTCCCAGATCCTGAAGCTGAAGCTGAAGTTGATTCAGAAGAAGTCGGGGTCGACTAGATATCGACGATGAGTTCCTTGTCATTGTGGGGGGTTGCCCGCACACCTTCGACGAGAATCTCGCGCCCGGTTCCTAGTTCGCCGATGCGCAGGTCGTACTTGCCTTCTTCGGGGACAGGTGCGCGGAATCGCTGCCCCTGTATCCGGTAGGTATAGATCACTTCGTCGCTGAAGCTGTCGATAACCTGCAGAACTGGATCGCGCATGCCAGAGATTCGTAACTCGGGCAAGTAGGCTTTGTTGCGACGGCCGCCATTCAGCAGCTGCGGTATTTCAAAAGGCCAGCCGGTGTACTGCGGACCGGCAACCGGATCGGCCCAGCGCGGCCAGCATTCAAAAGTCACCTTACGGCCCGCTTTCTTGAACCTGACTGTTCCCCAGCCGGGCATCTGATCGTGCAGTGCGGCGGGATGCTGACCGGTTGGCCCCGGGTTGGTGTGGGCATAAACCGTGACGTGGTTACCTAGACCATCGAGATAGCTGCCGGTGTGGGGTAGCGGTTCGGCGTTATTCAGTGGAATGATCGGTGGACCTTGAGGTCGCCAGGCCCGCGCATAGAAGTTGGCAATCGCAGGCACGACAAAACTGAAACCAGCGTCTTCCCAAGTGTCAATGCCATGGTGTGCAACCGTAGATAGGTGCTGGTCACCGCCGATCATGACCGCGAAGGCACGGCGAATTTCGCGCAGAGCCGCATTGCGACCAGACTGTGGCCATCCATTCGAATCAAGATCAATGCGCAGATAGTCTTGATGGCTTCCGTGGTGCGTGGCGAGTCCCGCGAAGACACTAGCCGAAAGCGTGGCTTTGAATTCAGCGCCACTCCAGTCCGAAGCCCAGTGCTTAAGGAAGCGCAGTTGCTCAGCGCCCAGAAGTTCGGCTCCTTCTACGTCGGCAGCGACCGGGTCAAACTTGGGATCGGTGATGTGATCCGGGCGAGGGCCATTGTGCTCAACTAGGCCAGCGGGCCCGGACTTGAACTTGCGGTCCTCCAGTATCGCGAAGCTTACCCCACCATAAACTAGATCGGTGTAGTAGCTCGTGATGCCCTGGTCGAGTGGTGCTGTCGACCATGGGTCCGGCAGGTGTGCCGTTTGAGTGCGCTCGACCATGCGTACAAAATCTGCAGGCATGACGTATCCACCCTGATTGTCGCGTTTGGCGGAGCGGCCGCTAGCGCCCCATAAGTTGCCTTGATAGACGTCGTGGTCATCCGGAATCGTGACGCAGGGTCGGTCACGCGCTAGATCACCGAATGCCCAGTACCAGAGTGACCATTTATAGTGATAATCGAGGTAGGGTTGACCACGATCAGGAAAGGTCGGCGAAGCACCCTCGTAGATCTGGTCGCCAGCGAAGAAGAGTATGTCAGGGTTTTGGCGCTCGAGCTTATCCGTTAGATCTACGTGCGGGAACCACAGGTTTTCGTGTGAGAAGGCGTAGCCATCGCGGCCGAAGCCGTGTTTGTTGTTGTGATTACAGGAGAGTGCGGCCAACACAGTTTCTGGTTCGTCGACCGGGTCAGTTCGGACGGTGCCTTCCCAGGCCCAGTCCTTGTCGTCCCACTGGAAGCGCATGCGATATCGCTCAGGTTGCGTGGAATCCCAATCGTCGATATGAAAGTGAGCCGTCCATCCCGGGCTGACAATCTTGGCAGTTTCGACGGTTTCCCAGATGCCGGATTGGAGCAATTGCAGTTCGACGGGCTTACTGAGGTCTTCTTCCGAAAGCGGTGGCAATTGAGCTGTCATCTTGAGCACGCCGCGGGAAAGAGTGTGTTGTGCGCCAAGGATGGGGCCGAATTGATTGTTGCTGTTTTCGGTGAGACGGAAGCCAGCGCCGCGGAAGTGTGAGAACCAAAAGCTTGGTTTAGATTTTTCCCCGCGTGCGGAAGGTTGATGCGCGAAGAGCGCGATGTTGCCGACCAGTGCAGATGTAGGGATCGCTATGGCGTCGACTCGCGCGAGCGGTTCGACGTCTTCGTCGATTTCTAGATCGATATCAAGGTCAAGCGTACCTACATCAAAGGCTTCAACGCTGAGGTTTACCGTAGATAGGTCGTTCTTGTTTGCTTGGATGCGCACGCGCAAATCGATCGATTTGAGCGCAGGTAGTGTCTGCATGGATTGGCAGTTTGGTAAGACGATCCCGCCGCCTTGGGTCCAGAAGTCGCGCAGGAAAAGGCGGCCGGTGTGGTCGACCCCGGCAAGGATGCCTCCTTCCGGGCCCGGCGCTGACTGCACAAGCGAGGCCGCGCGGTAGTCCAGGTCAGCGGCACCGGCCCCGAGTAAAAATCCGCCGAGCGCACCGTCATCTCCAGGCTGGCCTGTGAGGCCCATACGTACGCGCAGTTCGGCCGATGTATCTGAGTCGGTGAGTTGATGATCTAGTAAATGCAAGGTGCGCCATGCCAAGCGATTACCAATGCACTCGATGCGCCCGTCGCGCACGCGCCAATCCTGCAAGCGGTTGGCCCAGTAGGAGGGGCCTATCCAGGTGCGGTCTGTTTGCGTAGTCCAGTCGCTTTCGAATCGAGCGGCTTTATCAGGTGTTAATGCTGAAAGGTCCACTGAGATATCAATCGGTGGCGGGACCTTGGCACAGGAGCTGAGCAGGGCGAAAGAGAACAGTAGGCAGAAACGCACGGTAGATGGGCGCATGGACAGGGTCTGCGCGCGGGGAGGTTCTAGGATAGTGCCTTAATGTCCGGTCATTCTCCAATCACTACCTGTCTTATTCTGGCGACCACACTGTCCTGTACTGCGCACGAAGGGCATACGACAGTCGATCTGACGGCATTGAGGCCAAATATTTTGTTCATCCTTGCGGATGACATGGGCTTGGGCGATATCGCTGCTTATAACCCAAAGACCAAGGTGCCAACTCCGCACCTGACCTCGTTAGCTCGTGAGGGCGCACGCTTTACCGATGCGCACTCTCCTTCGGCTGTCTGTACGCCGACTCGCTATGGGATTTTGACTGGACGCTATAGCTGGCGTGTGCTCGAACGCGGAGTACTTTGGGGGCGATCAGCGTGCATGCTCGACGAGGCGCAGTTAACGCTGCCTGAAATGTTGCAGGCAGCCGGCTATGCCACGGGCGCGATTGGCAAGTGGCATTTGGGGTTGGGGTCAGATGAACAAACCAACTACGAGAAAAAACTGGCGCCGGGTCCGCTCGAGCACGGCTTCGACAGCTTCTTCGGGATCCCAGCCAGTCTGGATATGCAGCCTTACTGCTTCGTGCGAGATCATGCGCCTACGGCACCAATCATTGGGACGATTGAAGGTAGTCAGCAGGCGCGCAACGGTGGAGGAGGATTTTGGCGTGCAGGGCTGATTGCTGAGGACTTCGCGCACGATCAGGTGCAGCCCCGCTTGATCGAAGAAGCGGTGAGTTGGATTGATGAGCGTGCTTCCGAGCAGGGCACACCTTTCTTTCTGTACCTGCCGTTGGCCGCTCCACATACGCCTTGGCTTCCTGCAGTGGAGTTCCGTGGCCGTAGCGAGGCTGGAGTCTACGGTGACTTTACGACGATGGTCGATGCCGGGGTGGGCGAGGTACTAGATGCTCTCAAGCGCCATGGCCTGGATAACAACACGATCGTAATCTTTACCTCCGATAACGGTGCGCACTGGACGCCAGGAGATATTGGCAAGTTCGGTCATTTTGCCAATGGTGCGGTACGGGGGCAGAAGGCCGATATTCATGAGGGGGGGCACCGTGTGCCGATGATCGTGCGTTGGCCGGGTCATGTGCCAGCAGATTCTGTGCGCCCAGAGTTGTTCGGCTTGAATGACTGGATGGCGACTTTCGCGGCGATACTCAATCTTGAGCTACCTGTCGATGCCGCTGAAGATAGCTTCGATCAGTCGGTGGTCTTCGCCACTGGGGTTCGCTCAAACGAGGTTGTCACCTCGCCTGCGCGCGAGGAACTAGTGCACCATTCATTGAATGGAGTCTTTGCGTTGCGGTCTGGCAAGTGGAAGCTGATCGAGGGCCTAGGTTCGGGTGGATTCACTGCCCCGAATCGAATTGAGCCCGAGCAAGGGCAATTGCCTTATCAGCTTTACGACCTTGAGCTAGATCCGCGCGAAACAGTCAATTTGGCTGTGGAAATGCCCGGAGTGGTTGATGAGCTAGCCACTCGGTTGGACGAGATGCGCCGCGCTGGACGCACCCGCTCTAGCTCGGGGGATTAGCAAAGATGGATCTACGGTCCCACGGCGCCGGGTACTTCGCGGACTAATCTTTGCCGTTCGTATCCTCGCGCCGCCAGCGTACGTGGCGCAAGGCGCGGTCGAGGATGCGGAGGTCTCTCGTTTCGATCGGCAGGCGCGCCAAGCGGCGCAGCGTGGCTGAGAGCTCTTCCGGATCATCACGTATGCCGAGATCTTGTAGATCCGATCCGACTGACTCAAGGAAGCGCATGCGATCAGCCTGACTGGAAATGACGGGTCCGGCCGTAGCTGGATTGCTGGGGCCAGTGCCGGGTGGGGTGGGCATGCGCGTGCCGCCCGCCCATTGTCGCCAGGCATATCCCGCAACTGCAATTGCGTGAGAGAGATTAAGCGATCCGAGGCAGGTGGTTGGGATCGAGACCAGTAGATGACAGCGGTCGACCTCGTTCGATTCGAGTCCGCGATCTTCGCGTCCGAATACTAATGCAGGTTGAGCGTTGGGGCCAAAGCAGTTCAGTTCGGGTTGCCAGTCGTCGAGCGAGATGGGTGCGCGCTTCTTGCCCGCACGTGCGGTGAATCCAACCAAGTGGGAGCAGCCTTCACTAGCCTCTTCCCAGCTGTGAACTGCGTGGAACGAAGCGAGTCGATTTTTTGCCGAGCTGCCGGTGCGCTTTGCCTTGGAATGTTCCCACGAGCAACCGCCCAGTACCCGCACTTCACCGAAGCCGAAATTGTCAGCGATTCGAGCAACAAATCCGAGGTTGGCAGGGTTCTGCGGCTCAACGAGCACGATGACGGGGGGAGATGGCTGCATGGGCTTAAGTGCGGCACACATTACATCAGCCTCGATTCGGTCTAATGTGCGATATAGTCGCATGTCATTTCCGCATCACTTTGTGCGCGGAGGAAAGCGGCTGGCAGCCTCCGATGCCGGGTGTATACTTAGCGGCCCATTCCTCGATAGCTCAGTTGGTAGAGCAGCTGACTGTTAATCAGCGGGTCACAGGTTCGAGCCCTGTTCGAGGAGCCAATCACGCCCTGTCCTCCTCTTTTTGGGGG
>JAKVCF010000073.1 GCA_022447335.1 Planctomycetota bacterium
AGAGGGGCGCATAGCTGTGGCAGAGGCAGCGAAAGCTGCCAAGATTGCGGCGAAGAAGGAGGCTGAGGGGGGAGGCGAAGGGTCAGTGGTATTGAGGCGGCCTTATTCCTGTTCAGCGCGCTTGCGCTGGGGGGTGCAATTGCAGCGCTTCTGGAAACTAGTGTGGTGCGTAGCGCCTTCGCGATGTTTGGCACCTTCTTGGGGGTTGCGGGCTTGTACCTGACGCTTGGCGCCGATTTCCTGGCGATGACACAGGTGCTGATCTATGCCGGTGGCATTATGGTTCTTTACCTGTTTGGCCTGATGCTGACTAAGCCGAGTCCGCAGGAGCGCAATCTGCTCCGGATTGGATTTGCGGCCGGCCTTGTTGGCGCAGTTTCGTTGATTTTATTGGTGCAACTTTTTGGTGGCATTGACGAGCGATGGCCGGACGCGGCCTCGCTGCCAGATCCGGAGCCCACTGCCGAGGGCATTGGCTTGGCCTTCTTGCGTGCCGATGAGTGGCTGTTCGCCTTCGAGTTTGCTTCAGTGTTGTTGCTCGCCACTCTAGTCGGCGCGGTCTATATTGCGCGCCGCCGCCCGGAGCCTCGCGCAGAGGAGCTCGGCTGATGGGACTCGAGGCCTACCTTTTCGTCTCGCTGTTGCTCTTCATGTTGGGCCTGATTATGGCCGCCGCACGCCGTAGTCTGATCTATGTGCTGATCGGACTTGAGCTGATTCTGAATGCAGCCAACCTTAATTTAGTCGCCTTCCAGCGCTTCCACCCAGGTGGGGGGTTGGATGGTCAGATAGGGGCTGTCTTCGTCATCATTTTGGCTGCTGCTGAGGCTGCCATCGCATTGGCAATCGTGCTGAATGTGTATTCACGCTTTGGTTCGATCTGTCCGGACGATATGCACACGCTTCGAGACTAGATGCCGACTGCCGACTTCTTTCCACTATTGCTTGCCGTGCCGCTTCTGCCGCTCGGCGCTTGGCTGCTGCAGGTGTTGTTTGGGAAGGGTCTCCCGCGTGGTGGGGATTGGTTGTCGACGGGTGCCATGCTGGGCGCATTCAGCATTACTGTGGCACTCTATTTACGCGCCTATGGGCTAGGTGAAGAGGCAGAGTTTTTTGTCTGGTCGAGTGAGAGCGAGCAGGGTTGGAAGTGGCTTGTCAGTCATGAGGGGATGAATTCAGGCCTTGCTAATTTTCGTGCTGGCCTTTGGTATGACGGTTTGACGGCGCCTTTGCTTGCGATGGTTGCCGGAGTCAGTTTCTTAGTGCACCTGTTCTCGACTGGCTACATGCAGGGGAATAGTCGCTACATTGCTTATTTTGCAGGTCTGTCGTTGTTTAGTTTTGCGATGTTGGCGATGCTGATAAGTGACAATCTCCTGTTCGTCTTTATGTTTTGGGAGGTCATGGGCCTATGTAGCTTCCTGCTGATAGGTCATGACTCGATGGATCTTAAGCGGCCGCGCCCGCGTGCAGCGGCAGCTTCGGTGAAGGCTTTCCTGACCACGCGCGTGGGCGATGTGGCCCTGCTGCTCGGCCTAGCCATTGTGTGGAATGGTTTTGGCACGTTGCAGTTTCATGAGCTTGCGGTCGCGGTACCGGACATGATCGAACGATATCAGGGTTGGCCGAACTGGCTGGAGACGGCTGGCTTGCTGATCTTCCTTGGGGCAGTAGGCAAGTCGGCACAGTTCCCGTTGCACGTTTGGTTGCCCGACGCCATGGAGGGGCCAACTCCTGTTTCGGCCATGATTCACGCTGCGACTATGGTGGCCGCCGGCGTATATCTGATGGCACGCTCCTTTCCGGTTCTTGCTCCGGGGGTGCTTGCGGTGATTGCGGTATTGGGCGCCTTTACGGCTTTCTTTGCAGCCACAATTGCGTTGACTCAGGATGACTTGAAAAAGGTTTTGGCCTACTCGACGATTTCGCAGCTGGGTTACATGATCAGTGCAATTGGCTTGGGAAGCCCGGACGGCGCGCTCTTCCATGTATTTACACACGGCCTCTTTAAAGCAGGGCTTTTTCTGGGCGCAGGCGCGGTGATCTACGCCTGTAACCATAAGCAAGATCTGCGCAAGCTCGGTGGTTTACGCGGGCGTATGCCGGTGACCTACGTCAGCATGCTGCTTTGCACGGCGGCGATTTCGGGCGTGCCCTTCTTGTCCGGGTTCTATTCGAAGGACGTCATCCTCGCTTTCGCTGCTCAGGGTTGGGGGGGTGGCGCTGGCATGGTGGCGATGCTGCCTCTGGTGCTGCTTGGGCTCGCAGCTCCACTGACTGTGCTTTACATGTTCCGTATGTTTTTGCTCACCTTCAGTGGCGAGCCGCGCTCGGATCACGCGCGTGCCGCGAAAGAAGTTCCACTGCCGATGAGCTTGCCCTTGGTGCTGCTCGGTTTCGGCGCGCTCTTTGGCGCGATGCTTTGGTTCGCTAAGCCGTATCCGAGCAATGCGGCGCACGAAGTTGCAGTAATTCTCGCTAGTGCGTCGCTGGCCCTCGGCCTATTTGCTGCGCTGCTATTTTTCCAGTTTCGCAAGCTGGATCCGAGTCAGGTGGCCGCCGCCCTCGGGCCGTGGTCCCGTGGTGCGCGCAGCCTGTACGGCGTGGATGGGTTCTTGCATTCGACGATAGTTCTTCCAGTGCTGGCGCTGGGTCGATCAGCATCGAGATTTGATCGGCGCATCGTCGATGGGGCGGTGCACGGTATAGGTGGGCTAGCAGTTTGGGTGGGCGCGCAGTTTCGACGTCTGCAATCCGGGCACATTCAACGTTATCTTTATCTGACTTATGCAGGCTTGCTGATTCTCATCTTGTTTGCTTTGTGGAGGGTCCGCTGAGATGGGAGATCACTTGCTTTCGATCTTCGTCGCTCTACCCTTTGCGGCGGCAGCTTTGGTCACACTGATCCCGCGCGCTAATCAAGCGGCGCACCGCTTCGTTGCGGGAACCGCTATTGCGGCCGCCTTCGCTTTCCTGATAGCAGTTGTATTTGGCGGCTTCGACCCTAGCCACGGTGGGCTGCAGTTCATCGAATCGGTGCCGTGGATTCCGGATTTTCAGGTGCGCTGGGCGCTCGGTATGGATGGGCTGGCATTGGTGCTCCTACTGCTTTCAGCGCTAATTCACTTCTTGGCAGTTCTCGCGACTCAGAAGAAAATCGACGGCAGCAGGGGCTACTACGCTCTATTGCTTTTACTTTTTGGTGGGGTCAATGGCGTCTTCCTCGCTACCGACCTGTTCCTGTTCTACGTGTTCTGGGAGCTGATGCTGATTCCGATGTACTTTCTGATCGGAATCTGGGGTGGTGAGCAGCGTAAGCGTGCAGCTGGGAAGTTCATCCTCTACACACTGTTTGGCTCAGTGCTGATGTTGGTGGGCGTGGTCGCGGTTTATCTGCGTTCCGGCGCGGATGGTGTGTTGCCCACCTTTGACATCTTTGCGCTGCAGGCACAGGCGTTAACTTGGGCGGCCGATACGGGCGGCCTTTTCGGAATTGACTTCACGACCTGGATCTTCGGACTCTTCTTCCTTGCCTTTGCGGTGAAGATTCCAGTAGTTCCATTCCACACCTGGCTGCCGGATGCACATGTGCAGGCGTCGACGCCGGTGTCGGTCATTCTGGCTGGCGTGCTACTGAAACTTGGCGCGTACGGCATGCTACGCATCGCCTTCCCCTTTGCGCCCGATGCCTTTTCTGAGCTGGCTTGGATGGTTGCGACGCTGGGGGTGATCAACGTTGTTTACGGTGCTTGGGTCGCGTTGGCACAGACCGACTTCAAACGCCTCGTTGCGTATAGCTCGGTTAGCCATATGGGATTTTTCCTGCTGGGCATGGCAGGGGTGGCCATGGCTGTAGAGGGCACAGCACACTTTGAGGCCGGCCCAAGATTCAACTCGATCGCAGGGGCGAGTTTTCAGTTGATAACGCACGGGGTATCAGCGGCTCTGATGTTCTTACTAGTGGGTGTCGTCTATGACCGCGCTCATTCGCGTGATCTCAATCATTTTGGTGGGCTTGGCCGGATCATGCCAAAGTTCTTTTTCATAGCGACCGTGGGATTCTTCAGTTCATTGGGCCTACCGTTACTTGCGGGATTTGTGCCGGAAGCACTCGTTTTGTTCTGGGCCTGGCCGAGCTGGCCGATGCACGTGGCCGCTACGGCCTTTGGGTTAATTCTGACTGCGGTCTATTTATTGCAGGCCTATCGTTCGATTCTGCTTGGCCCAACTCGGGGCAGCTGTGAGAGCTACCGCGACCTGGCTGGCGGCGAGCTGGTTACTATGCTGCCGCTGGTTATTGCAAGTGGTGTCCTAGGCGTGGCGCCTTTCTTGGCACTTGATCTGATCGCGGCTACGTTGGAGACAATCCTTAGTGCTCTGCCGCCAGAGGTGATGCCATGAACGAACAGCTCGTTCTGATTCTGCCAGAGTTGGTGCTGACCGGTGGCCTCTGTCTACTGCTGCTGAGCGATCTGATCCTTCAGCGCCGTCGGATCTGGGAAACTGGTGTTTTCTCACTTGGCCTACTTGGTGTGGTCGCTTACCTCGTGCTGCAGCGTTTCGAGGCCAGTCCACAGGATGCCTTTGGCGGGCTGCTATGCATTGACCGATTTTCCGCGCTATTCCAGTTGGTGATCAGTGTCGCGGCTGGCTTTGCGATCTTCCTCAACTTGCAGCAGTACCGATTCCCGGAAGACCGTGGGCGTATCGAGACACAGTTTCTCTTTTTGTGCGCGGCTCTAGGCGGATTCGTGTTGGTCGGAACCCAGCATCTGATGATGTTGTACCTCGGGTTGGAGATGGTAGGCCTGTGTTCTTACGCGCTTGCTGATGTCCACAAGCGTGATCGGGCTGGTGCCGAGGCGAGTATGAAGTATGTGGTGTATGGAGCCCTATCTTCAGGAGTAATGCTTTACGGCATCAGCCTGCTATTTGGATTGGGAGGTGCGAGCTTTGCGATGCCAGACATTGCGCTGGGTATCAACCAGGCATTGGTCGATGGCGAGGCAGTACGCGTATTGTTGCCGTCGCTGCTATTGCTGGCTGGCTTTCTATTTAAGTTGGCGCTCGTACCTTTCCATTGGTGGGCGCCGGATGTCTACCAGGGCACGACGATTGCCATGGCAGGATTTTTGGCGGTAGGGTCCAAGTTGGTTGCATTTGGCGCGCTGTTGCGCACATTAGGCGTTCTCTTTGCTACCTCCCTGCACGGCGTCGAGACCGATATGGATCTCGCGGTGGTGACCGCGGCGGCTAGCGAGTACGGTGCGGTCTTCGGCATGGTGCTCGCGGCTCTTGCGACAGTTTCCATGCTCTGGGGAAACTTGGCTGCGGTGGGGCAAACACATTTGCTTCGATTGCTGGCTTATTCGTCGATCGGTCACGCGGGCTACCTGCTTGCGGCCATCGCGTTAATGAGTCCCGATGGCTTTACGGCAGCGGGAACTTATGCCCTGATTTATGGGGTCGCTTCGTTGGGCGCTTTTGCTGCTGTCTTTGCTATCGCTATGCGTGCGGGATCCAAGGATTTGTGCGATTGGGCCGGCCTTGGCTGGAAGTATCCGTTGGCAGCAGGAACTCTAGTGGTCTTCTTCGCGAGCCTTACGGGCTTGCCGCCAACCGCAGGGTTCGCTGGAAAATGGCGTCTGCTTATGGCTCTCTGGGCGGGCGGTGCACAAGGGCTAGCCCTGCTGATTGCGTTGCTATCAGTAGTGTCGCTGTTCTATTACTTCCGAGTCATTAAGCAGCTCTACCTTGAGCGTCCGGAGGATAACTTCATGCCGGCCGTTTCGGTGCGCTTGCCTTGGCTGACCGGGTTCCTGCTCATTGTCAGCTTCGCGACTTTCGCCCTACTCAACCTTAGTTGGGTTGAAGTACCCGTTGCTGCTGCGACTGCGGATCTGATTCGGGGTTAGCCCGAGCAGAAAGGGCCAACTTTGGCTTTACTCTTCTTGCAGCTCTTGCAGCAGCGGAGGTTGCCCCAGTGAGCACTAACCAGACTCATGCCGCCGACCATTGTGAGCCAACTTGCGGGAGGGAACTTCCAGTTCCACTCACCGCTTGTTTCATCGATCGTGACGGTGGGGCAGCAGTTGGTGCAGGTCGTGCAAGTTGTTTGTGCGAGTTCAGGATCTTGCTGCGCTACGGTCGCGCCGGCAGCCCAGAGTGGTTCCAGCCAAGGAAAGGCTGTGCCCAGTAGCACGAAGCCTGCGCCAGTGATCCCAAGGCCAAGAATCCAGGCGCGCTGGTGGGTGCGATAGCCGTTGGCCATTGTGAGAATCGCAACGGGTAGCACGAAGAGTGCGATTAGAAGATGGGTTTGCGGGCTTGCCCATATGCCGCCAAATGCAGGTGCAAACAGAATCACAAAGGGCGCAATCAGGCAGTGCACGGCGCATCCGATGGATGCGACGATTCCGGCCTGATCGAGCCGCATATGGAGAACTGATGATGCACGCATCATGATTCACGCTCTATTTTATGCAAATTGATTGCAAAAGCAAGTGGATTGAGAGGCAGATTAGCCTTCTCCAACACGGCATTTTAACATTACAATTGAGTTACAAATGCAACTGAGTCGCGATTCTGCCCAGCAGCTTCTCAAGGAGCACGGCTTGCGCTTGACGGCTTCGCGTACGGCCGTACTTCAGGCCCTTGCGTCGGCGGGCCAGCCTCTGTCATTGGGCGAGCTGACCAAGCAGTTGGAAGGGGAGGGCGGAGACCGGGCCACGATCTTTCGCACGCTAGTCCGTTTTCGCGATCTCGGTATCACGCAGGTCGTGAGCCAAGCGGATCGGGTAGATCATTATGTTTTGGCGGCCGGTCCGGAAAAGGCTGAGCACGAGCATCCGCACTTCGAGTGCGTCGATTGTGGCGGTGTTTCTTGTCTTCCAGCTGGAGCCAAAGTGACAGTGTCGGCGCCGGAAGCTTGGTTGGATTCCGTGCGTGGAGCGGCCGTGCACCTTCGCGGCGCATGCCCCGATTGTTTCTAGCGGGCGATGCGTTAAGCCGAAACCGGTACTCGCGGGAGTAGAGCTTGCGCGCAGGGGTGGCCGGACCAACCCTCGGCTATCCATTCTGCTGCGAGACGGCCGACGGCCGCGCCAGTCGTGATGCCGTGGCCGCCGAGCCCAGCGACCCAATGCAAGCCGGGGGCGCGTGGGTCGGGTCCCACTACGAAAAGTGAGTCGTCGGCGAAGGTTCGCATGCCTGCCCAGTAGTGGGCGGCTTCGAGGGCGTCAAAACCAGGCAGCCAGCGCGCTGCTTTTTCGGCAATGCGTTCGAGTACTTCGTCACGCAGACTTTCGCCCTGTTCGGGTTCGACTGCGTCCTGGTCGCAGGCGCATAACAGTAGGCCGCCGCTTTCGGGACGGAAGTAGAATTCGTCGCCTGCGAGCCAGACCACAGGTGAGCGGGGGTCGAGCTCGGGGAGCGGAGCGGTCACCAATAGGTGGCGTCGCTTGGGAGTGAGGCCAAGCGGCCAACCCGCCGCACCCGGTAAACGGCCCGCCCAGCCGCCACCGGCGATCACCACTTCATCGGCCTTAACAAAGCCTTCTGAAGTTTCGACTCCGACCACCCGTTCGGCCCGCTTCGCTAGTTCAAGCACTTCGACCCCAAAGCGCATTTCAGCCCCGGCCGCGCGTGCTCCGCGCAGAAAGCCTACGAGGATGGCGTTGACATCGAAGGCGCCTTCAGTGGGGTAGTGGACAGTCAATGCAAGCTTGTGTGCGAGTTGTGGATAGGCTTCGTAGAGTTGTTCGGGCGGCACCTCGGAACCCCCAGCCGAACAATCGGAGCGGGCGGTCCAGGCGCGTAAATCCTCTGCAGCCTCGATGGCCGCCCCGAGATACAAGCCGACTGATTCGAACAGTGGGATTTCGCTGAAGCCAGGCGGGGGTGAGGCATAGAAGCGCCGCGAATCGGCAGCAAGTGCATGCAGCGCAGGTTCAGGGATCGCGGTGCGCAGGATGGCAGCGTTGCGCCCAGTGGAGTGCGCGCCGGGAGTGCGCTCACGGTCGAGCAAGATCACTCGCTGACCACGTTGGGCCAGGAAGTAGGCCGTGGCGGCGCCGGCAATACCGGCTCCCACGATCACGACGCGCCTCTCACTCATGCCAATTCGAGAGTTTACTATCCCTAGGGAGCTACAGATTTCTGCTCCCATCCTTCTGCAGCTGCCAGATACGGTTTAGTTTGCGGTTGCACTTAAGGGCGATTTGGGGCCAGAAAACTGATTCTTGCGCAGCGTAGGCCATCAGGGGCCGTGTTGCCTACGATTTATGCCAACGAATCGGGCGTGACAGTGGCTCGCGGGCTCGCCAGACGTTAGAAAGGGAGGGGTGAGGGTCAACATGATCGAGCAAACAAGAATTTGGAGCGCCGTGGCGCTATTGACTGTTGTCACGATTGCGTGTCAGGCCGCGCCGGCTCCGTCCGAGCGTGTGGACGCTTCGCGCGAAACGGGCGCACGCGCAGTTGCTGAGCTTGGTAGTGCGACCGGCGTTCTCGGCGCGGCAGCCAGTGCCGAATCCCACGCCACTTTGGAGGCGATGAGAGTGCTAGAGGAAGGGGGCAGTGCCGTGGACGCAGCGATCACCCTTGGCTTTGCGCTTGCGGTGACTTATCCCAACGCCGGAAACCTTGGCGGTGGTGGCTTCTTCTTGTATCGCAGTCCGGAAGGCGAGTCGTGGTATCTCGACTTCCGCGAAGTCGCCCCTCTGGCGGCGACCCTTGAGATGTATCTCGATGAGGAGGGTGATCCCGACCGGAAGGCGAGTACGCGTGGATGGAAAGCGGCAGGAGTACCTGGCAGTGTTTTTGGTATGTGGGAGGCGCATCAGCGCTGGGGGTCTTTGCCCTGGGCGCGACTGATTCAGCCGGCGATTGAGTTAGCTGAGTATGGCTTTGAAATTTCCTTTGCTGAGGCTGCAGCCCTGAATCGCCTCAAATCTGCCTTTTCCGAAGATGCATATGCTGCGAGCGTTTTTGTACGTAGCGATGGTCGCCCTTGGATCCAAAGGGATGTTCTGCGGCAGCCGGCTCTGGCGTCGACTCTGAGTGCGATTGCGACCGAAGGTGAGTCCGCATTGCGCGAAGGTTCGATTGTGCGTGCAATCGTGGCGGCCTCGCAGGAAGGTGGGGGCGTGCTCGCGATGGAAGACTTTGCGGAGTACGAGCCCATCATTCGCCCTGTACACACGATCGCTTGGCATGACATGGAAGTGCTAACGATCACACCTCCGTCGAGTGGCAGCCTTTTTCTCGGACAGACTTTGCCGGTGTTGGAGGAGTTTCCACTGGCTCAATGGGGCTGGCGTGACCCGCGCACAGTGCAGTTGATTGGCGAGGCCGAAGCTGCAGCATTCCGGGATCGCAACCGCTGGCTCGGCGATCCGGCAAGCATGGAATTTTCGTGGATCGACCTGCTTGATCCGAGCTACCTAGGCCAGCGTGCTCTCGCCCTCGACCCTGAACTTTATACTTCGCCAGACGAGGATTTACCGATGCCGCCTTTCGAGAGCACGGAGACCACGCACTACTCAGTACTTGACGCGCAAGGGGGAGCTGTCGCGGTCACGACCACACTAAATAGCTCATATGGAGCCAAGGTTATGGCTCCCGGTGGATTTCTCATGAACAATGAGATGGACGACTTTGCCGCTTTGCCAGGCCATGCTAATCAGTATGGTTTGGTGCAGTCCGAGGCAAATGCGGTGATCGCCGGTCGCCGTCCTTTGTCTTCGATGAGTCCGGTCATCGTCGTGAAGAACGGCAAAGTGGACTCGGTGATCGGTTCACCTGGTGGTCCGACGATTTTGACCACGGTCCTACAGGTGCTGCTGAACCGATATACCTTTGAGATGGCTCCCGAAGATGCTGTCGCTGCACCGCGCTTCCACCGCCAGGATCGTCCACCCACGCTGCGCTATGAGGCTGGACGGCTGGGCCGTCCGACTTTGCAGGCTCTACAGGCTCTGGGTCAACCCCTGGCCGAAATACGTTCGCTTGGCGATGTGAATGCCATCTTTCGCGATGGTTCGGAGTGGGTGGCGGTAGCCGATTCGCGCCGAGGCGGATTGGGGCAGGTCGCAGTAATAGGGTCAGACGGCTAGAGCCGTCCGACCTTTTGCTGTTCAGGGTACTGGCTTAGAGGCGAACAGTCGCAATTTGCGCCTGTCCAGCTTCCAGTGTGACCCAGGTGTCGCCATTGCGATTGCCGTCGGTGGCTACCACGCGATAGCGGCCCGGAGCAAAGCTGCCGATGCCGCGCGTTCCATCACCTCCGCCTCCGAAGAAGTTGCGGAATACAGACGCCTCCTCGTTGCCATTATCCTGATAGACCACTTCGTCCTGGCCGTTGTAGAGCGTGACAAGAGCTGAGTTGTTGGGGCGGCCGTCCAAGCCCATCACTTTGACTGACAGTTCGACACCCGACTCTAGTTGCATTTCAAGCTGGGTAATCCCACCTGCCGTCACGCTGATGGTGCGCACCTGCGTTGCAAAGCCACGTGCTTCGAGCGAGAAGCGGTAGGTTCCGGCTGGCACGCCAGCCAAGGTGCCGCTGCCATTCCAGCCCCAGCTATCGAAGGTCTCTCCGTCGTTGGTGTTGCCGACGGGAACTGCTTTCATGGTGAATCCGCGCTCTAATTTTTTCCCTTCCTGATCTGTCACAGTGACGACGATTGCGCCAGCGGCTTCGAGTTGAATTTCATCGACCTCATATCGCTCATCCTCATCGAGGAAGAAGCTCTTAGATTTGGTTTTGCGGTAGGAGGTATCAGACTTGC
This sequence comes from Planctomycetota bacterium, assembly GCA_022447335.1. GTDB lineage: Bacteria > Planctomycetota > UBA1135 > UBA1135 > UBA1135. The sequence goes on from JAKVCF010000073.1 coordinate 10,791, forward strand.
CTTCGATTTCTCCCGTTTCCGGGTCGAAATCACCGAAGGTCTCTGGCTCGACGATGAGGTGATAGTCGCCCGGAGAGGCTCCTTCGATTGAGAAGATGCCTTGATCGTCAGTATTCGCGCGCGTGCGCCAACTTCCGCCGCCAAACATGCCGGCCATGCCGCCGGGTGAATCTTCACGCACCATGCGCACCCGCACACCCGCAAGGGGCATGCCACTGGTTGCCGAAGTGATGCGACCCGTCACCAATGTCTCCGGTACGCGTAGTTCGACGTAGTCTTCGGGCATATCGTCGACGAAGAGGTCGAGCTGACCGCGCCATTCAGAGGACTCAACGTTGAGGGCATACTCGCCTGGAGCGAGGCTCTTGAAGGTGAATAGTCCGTTCTCGTCGGTGCGCGCCGTGGCCATGCGGAAGTCGAACATGCCACTGCCCCCCATGGCGATTGAGCTGAGCATGGCTCCGCTAACCGGTACGCCGTTCTTGGTCAGGCGACCATTCAGTTGGCACCCGCCGGCTGAGACATCGATGATGTCGACGGTTGTGACTTCGCCTTCAGTGACCGTTGC
>JAKVCF010000074.1 GCA_022447335.1 Planctomycetota bacterium
ACTGATGGAAGTCTGTACGAGCGTCTTCGCGGCTTGCGCATCGAGTTGCTCGATGTGAATCGCGATCGTGTAGCGGTGCACTGGCAAGAAGCTCCACCGGAGACTTCCTTCGCGTGGCATCCAGCGGCGGGGGGAGAGTTGCGTGTGTTTGCTGCTGAGGCCGACTTCGAGCAGAGCGGCTGGACGGCCGCGATGGCATCGGACGGCAATCCGTCGACTGGCTGGGCGATTGCGCCGCAACAGGGTCAGCCGCACGAGATGCGCTTACATTTTGATTCGAGCGGTTTCCCTGGTAATACGGTCGTTCAGATCGAGCAGAATTACGGTGGAGGCCATGTGTTGGGCCGCTTCCGTACACATTGGGCGCGGGTGCAAGGGTTGCCACCCATGCTTCCAGCGATAGTGCGTGCGGCTCTAGATAAGCCTCGCGATCACCGCTCTGAAGTCGAGCAGAAGAGCGTGAAGGATTACTTCCGGGGCTTTGATCCAGAAATTTCGCGTTTACGAAGTAAGCTGATTGCGCTCGAGAAAGAGCGCGGCGATTTGAAGATCCCGACTACGCCGGTGCTGGTTGCGCTTGAGGGGGGTGAACGGCGAGTTACACACGTTCTCGAGGCGGGAAATTTTCTGAATCCGACTGATGAAGTCCAGGCGCGCGTCCCAGGAGCCTTTACCTTTAGCGATGCGCTAGTTAGCAATCGCTTGGATTTTGCACAGTGGCTGACGCATTCGGATAACCCGCTTACACCTCGTGTAGCAGTCAACCGTATTTGGTCACGTATCTTTGGGCGTGGCATAGTGTTGACCGAGGAGGATTTTGGTGCGCAGGGCTCGCTTCCGACTCATCCAGAGCTTCTAGATTGGTTGGCTGCGGAGTACCGCAGCCACTGGTCGCAAAAGCAGCTACTGAAGACGATTGTGATGTCCAGGACCTATCGTCAGTCTTCAGCGGTCACGCCGGAGAAGCTTGACCGTGATCCTGACAATGTGCTGCTTTCACGTGGCGCGCGATTCCGCTTGCCAGCCGAAGCTGTCCGCGACCAGGCTCTGTCGGTCAGTGGTCTGTTATCGCGCAAGATGTTCGGCCCGAGTGTTTTCCCTCCGCAGCCGGAAGGTCTGTGGCAGGCAGCTTTTAACGGTCAGCGAAACTGGGAGACTGATGCCGGTGAGGACCGCTGGCGCCGCGGCGTCTATATTTTTTGGCGACGCTCTACGCCGTATCCGTCGATGACGGTTTTCGATGCGCCGAGCCGCGAGATATGCACGATCCGCCGTATCCCTACCAATACGCCGTTACAGGCATTTGTTACGCTGAATGATCCTGTTTATGTGGAGGCGGCACAGGCGTTTGCGAGGAAGCTCCTGAAGCAGCGCTTTGCCACTATTGCTGACGGAGTGGATCGTGCGCGCTTGCGCATGGGTTTGGAGTGGACTTTGCATCGCCCGGCGGATCCGCGCGCAGTAAAGGTGTTGGAGCATCTGCTCATTGAGCAGCGAATAGCTTTGAGTGGTGATGCCGAAGCAGCACGCTCGCTCGCAAGCGAGCCACTTGGCATGCTGCCAGAAGGTGCTGATCCGATCGAATACGCGGCTTGGACGGTGATCGCGAACGTGCTCTTAAACCAAGATTCCTTTCTAATCCGTGATTGATCGCCCCGACCTCCCCCGCGAAATCCGTGATGCTGGTCTATTGGAGCGGCGTCGCTTTTTGCAGCAGTGCGGATTCGGCTTAGGCGCTCTATTTTCCGGAGGCGCATCGAAATCGCTAGCGCGCGCATCGACGGTCACCCCGCGTCCAAGAGGATTTGGTGCGGCGAAGAAGGTGCTTTATCTGCACATGTCGGGAGGCCCTCCTGGATTGGATCTATTCGACTGGAAGCCCAAGCTCAAAGAGCTCGACCAAACGCTTTGTCCAGAAGAGTTTGTCGAAGGTAAGCGTCTCGCTTTTATCAAGGGTCGTCCAGTTCTGCTGGGCCCGCCGCATGGCTTCAGGCAGGTCGGGAAGAACGGTTCGTGGGTCACCGAACTGATGCCGCATTACGAGCGCTATGTCGACGATATCTGCATGGTGCACTCCATGCACACTGACCAGTTCAACCACGCCCCGGCTGAGTTGCTTCTGCATACCGGAACACAGGTTTTTGGCGGCGCTTCAATGGGAGCTTGGTCGCTTTACGGGCTGGGTTCGATGAATGAAGACCTACCGGGTTTTGTCGTCATGCTGTCAGGTGAGAGCGATCCGACCGGCGGCAAGTCTCTTTGGGGGAGTGGGTTTCTTCCTTCGCACTTGCAGGGAACACTTATGCGATCGAAGGGCGAGCCGATTTTGTATGTGAACGATCCGAAGGGCATGGGCCGCGCGCCGCCGCGCGCCCCCCGGGCTGCACTCGGCGCGTTGAATCAGCTCGAGTTCGAGCGCACGGGTTCACCCGAGACACTTTCTCGTTTGGAGCAGTATGAGTTGGCTTTCCGCATGCAGGCTGCGGTGCCTGAGGCGATGGATATCACCCGTGAGCCTGAGGAGGCGATAGCGGCTTACGGAGCCAAGCCAGGGGAGAAGAGCTTTGCGAATAATTGCTTACTGGCGCGCCGCCTGTTGGAGCGCGATGTGCGTTTCGTACAACTGTACGATTGGGGATGGGATATCCACGGCACTTTTGATGGCGACGATCTGATAGGTAGCTTCCCAAAGAAGTGCCGTGACATCGACCAGCCGATAGCGGCATTGATGGAAGATTTAAAGCGAACCGGCTTGCTCGATGAAACGCTAGTCGTTTGGGGTGGCGAATTCGGCCGCACGCCGATGAACGAGGCGCGCAATGGTTCGAAGAAGCTGGGCCGCGACCATCACCCAGACTGCTTTACGATGTGGCTTTCTGGGGCGGGCGTCAAGCACGGGTTCCACTACGGAGCCACTGATGAGTTAGGCTACTCGATCACGGAAAACCCTGTCAGCGTGCGTGACCTCCAGGCAACCATTCTGCACTTGATAGGGCTAGACCCCTATCAACTGAAGTATCCGCACTTGGGCTTAAATCAGCGCCTGATTGGCCCTGATGACCGTGTAGCCCATCTTTGTGAAGGAGTTCTGGCTTAGGGTCCTTCGCTCGAACCCATCGGATTCACTGGTGCGGCGCCTTTAAGATCACGGGTATATGCGTAGGATCCTCTCCTTTGTCGCCCTGACTTTTTCCGCCTGCTGCGCCCAGCTCGATCCGATGATCCTGAATCAGGTCGACATGCAGCCGATGTTTCCAGAGGGTATCGGATCATGGAGCATTGTCGGGGGCAAGGCGAGCTTTACCTATACGGATGGTGTGCTGACTGGTGACGCCGAGAGGCTCGAGCGCAACAGCTTCTTGGTAAGCCCACGTGAGTACGACGATTTCGTTCTTGAGGCGGAGGTTTGGATTGAGCCTGGCACCAATTCGGGCATCCAGGTGCGCTCGCACACCAATGACAAGGGTCGTTTCTTTGGCTACCAAATCGAAATCGACACTTCGCCGCGCGCCTGGTCGGGAGGGCTTTATGACGAAGGCCGTCGTGGCTGGATGAATTCTCTAGAAGGCAACGAGGAGGCGCGCGCTGCATTCAAGAATGGAGAATGGAATCACTACCGTATACAGGCCGAGGGCAGCAATGTGAAATCTTGGGTCAATGGGGTGCCTTGCGCTGACTTCACTGACATCGATCCCAATAATACGGACCTGAGCGGATTTATTGGTTTCCAGGTGCATAGTGGAGCCAAGGCGAAAGTCATGTGGCGCAACGTGCAGATTACTGAGCTCTAAAGTTAGGTATTACACATCGGCACACCTCGTGCTCGCCGCGGCCCAAGCGGCGGCAGATTAGGCTTCCCAGCCAGAATTGAATCGACGATTGAAACGAGGTGGTCTAGTCCTTCATCAAGGGCCGCAGGGCCAGGCTGCAGAATCAATGCACTTGGCACTTCATAGATATGGTCCTCGCGAACGGCGGGCACTTCGTGCCAGCCTTCCCGTTCACGAATTTTGGTGGGCTTGACCATCTTGCCACACCAGCTTCCAATAATGGCTTCTGGATTTGCAGCGCGGACTTCATCTGGCGACACTGTGCGCCCGAGTGCGCCTTGTTGGAGTGCGCGCTCGGGGAAGAGTGGCTGTGCGCCAGCGATTTCTACTAGCTCACTGAACCATTGGATACCGCTGATTAGTGGGTCCGGCCATTCTTCCAGCCAGACGCGCGGGCGGCGTGTTATTGGTCGAGCGCTCACCGTTTCGATCTTGGCAGCGAGCTCTTCGGCGAGTGCTTCGGCTGCAGCATGCCGCCCAACCAGGGCGCCGATCATACGAATTGCGCGTAGTATCTCGGCGACGCTGCGTTGATTGAAGAGCATTACGTCGAGCCCATGCTTGCCTAACTCACGTACGATGTCGACTTGTAGGTCGCTAAATGCCAACACGAGGTCGGGCTTCAGGGCTTCAATTTCTGCGGTATCTGCATCGAGAAAGCGCGAAATCTTGGGTTTTTCGCGCGCCTCGGGTGGGCGTACAGTGAAGCCGCTGACGCCCACGACCAGATCGCCTGCTCCGATCCGGTACAGCACCTCGGTGGTCTCTTCGGTCAAACAGACCACGCGTTGCGGGTAGTCTAAGCTCATGGCGAAGGCTTCTTGCGCACGCGTGCAACTTCGTCGGCCTGCACGTGGCGGGCTTCAGCGCCCCATTCCGTCGTGACATAGCTGAGCACGTCAGCGATCTCATGATCCGAGAGTTGTGCCCAGCCTGGCATAGTCATATTCCAAGATTCGCCACGAACTTCGATTGGTCCGGACAGTCCAAACAAAGCGATCGAAGCTAGCTTTTCGATGGGCTTTTGTAACCATTCCGAATCGGCGAGCGGGGGAGCAAGGCCCGCTAGACCTTCGCCATCCATCTGGTGACAGGCGCCGCAGGTGTCGGCGTACAGCTGAAGTCCGCGTACAACTGCTGCGGCGTGTTCAGCCGGAAGTTCGGTCGCTGGGTTGGCCTCTGCTGACCACCCCAAGCGTGATCGCAGATGGGCTACGCGTTCGGTGAGCTTGGAATCTTTTGTGCTGGCCAACTTGATCAGTGATGGAGGTTCCGGCGCGGTGAAGCGATAGCGTCTATCGCCTGGGCTCTTTGGTACGCCGTCGACCATGCCCTGTATCAAAGCCATTCGTAGCTCGGCATCTACTTCTCCGGCGGCACGGTCAGCTAGGCGGCGGATTGAGTGCGGATCGGCATGGCGAACAATGCACCGTGCAAAATCTCGTGCAAGCCTGGTGCGTGCGTGAGAGTCGTGCGCAATCGTTGGATGCGCGAGCGCGCGATTCAGGGCGTCTGCTTCGCGGCCGTGCAATCCGCTTAAGATGCCGGTGCGCAGGATATTGTCCCAAGAGTAGCGCGCGAGTAACTGGACCATTTGTCCCAGAGCTGCCGGATGTTGCGCCTCGCCCAGCGAATAGGCGAGTTGCCAGCGCACCTCGGCGTCGTCGTGATCTATAAGCCACTGCCAGGATTCCCGTACCGCTGGGTGATCGGCGAATGGTTCACTCAAGCGAATCAGCTGGGCAAGAAGCTTGGTGTGATTTTCCTTTCGCAGCCGCTCAATCAAAAAGTCCTCAGTCAAGCCACCGAGGCCTTCTAAAGTCCACAAAGCATGTAGCTGAGCTAAAGGCTTTCTCGTGTCACGCGCGATTTGATTTAGGGTTGCAATCCGTTCCGAGTGGACCGCTGGATCGATTCCTTCTGTGTGGGCCTCTTGCAAATAGCGCGCGATTAACAACCGTTGCGCAGTTTTTCGCGTCCAGGAATTTTCTTTGTAAAAGCAGTATGCGAGCTGCTTATTACTGAGTTGCGTATAGTCTACCGCGCCGACATCGTCGCTTTCTTTGCTGTCTTCATGCACGATGCGCCAGATGCGCCCTAGCCCGGTGTATTTGTCCAGTTGTCGCTCTTCGATTTGGCGGCGCAAGAAAGAGGTAAGGAAGACTTTATGCTGCAGGATGCCGCGATACAAATCGACTATGTAGAGTGCACCATCCGGTCCATTGGCAATGTTGACCGGGCGAAATCGCTCGTCGGTCGAAACCAAAAACTCGCGCCGCTCGAAATCGAGGATGTTTGTCCCGCTTGGCTTCCCATTTGATTCGTGCATGCGCAGCTGGCGCAGCAGGTTGCCGGAAGGTTCACAGACAAAGACATCGCCAACATCGTTCGTGCCAAGGTTTGTGCCAGTGAAAACCTCCGGGCCGCAGGCGGCGGTGTATTGCGCGAGACGACCGTCTTCGGCCAACGTGCCTCTGCGATAGCCGCGGTTTACGCCAGTATTGACTCGGCCCGGCCAAACTTTGGTGTCATGCGCCCAGCGGACATTCGATCCTTGCGCGCGTCCCAATGCAGGATTACGAACTAGATAGTGCGTGGGCACAAGATCGCCGTGCACCGGAGCTGAGTTGTAGTTGTAGACTCGGCGCCCCCAAACGTCTTCTCCCAGGCCCCATTGCCCTACCTGGGGAACGGACTCGATCTTCCACTCTCCGTTGTCCAGCAGACGATAACGTTTATTGTGATTGGCTAGGTAAACCCAGTTATCGATGCCGAGGGTTAGGCCATTTGCCGCGTGTTCCGGGTTATTCAGCCCAGCGTTAATTCCCGTGTCAATTTGGTCGCGATAATCCGCGACGCCATCGCCGTCGGTATCCCGCAAGTAGACGATTTCAGGTGGGAAGATGGCCATTACACCATCGCCGACAAAGCATACTGAACGTGGTAGTACTAGCTCGCTTGCGAACTCAGATCGGTGATCGTAGATGCCATCCCGATTGCGATCTTCCAGCACAGCGATCGCACAAGTGGGGTCAAGCTCTCCGGTGGCGTCGGCATCGAGCATCAGGGCCGACATCTCGACCACCCAAAGGCGACCTTGCGCATCGAAAGCGATGTCGACAGGGTCGTGAATCAACGGTTCGCTGGCCACGCACTCAATGCGATAGCCGTCCAAAAGCGTAAAGCTGGCATGTGCCTCTTTGACCGATAATGCCGGCGCAGGGGGTACATCAAAGCGGCGGTCGAGCATCGGCTGCTCTTCACCTTCTTTGTCTCCGTTCTGTGGTAAAGGCGCCCAGTGAATAGACGGCGTGGCCGCGGGGAGTTTCGTTACGCCAAAAAGGCCAAGGTGCGCTGTCAAAGTGAGCGCAAGGGCGTACGGAACATCGTGTGAAGCCATCGCGGACAGTATGCCTAAACTCCCAATCTTCCGCCGCCGGATGCTCCGATTCTCCCTCGTTTACCGTCTAATGTGACGTCTGGTGTAGGCCGCCAAAGTGTTGTGGGTGACGTTCGCGTAGCGAATAGTCGCGCGCCCAAGGGCCAAGGAGGTCATCTCCTTTTAGTAGAAGTAAGGTGTCTGTGTCAGCATTGTGACGATCTGGCACGACGAAAATTTCTTCGGTATAGCGCCCGACTTGCGAAATGCGCAGCTCATCGATGCTTCCGGCAAACCAGCTGGTGCCACGACCTTGCCCATCAACATCTGCGCCGATAATTAATGGTAAATCGTTTACGCGTCGCGTTCCGCTTGTGGTCACAGAAGATATGAGTTTCCCATCGATATAAAGGCGTACGGAATTGCCGTCATACACGCCCGCAAGGTGATACCAGCGATTCGGCTGCAGCGACTTGGGTGGGCCGGCGGCTTCTACGTAACCATGCCCTTCAAAATAGACCATGAAAGCTGGCGTGCCTTCGTTGAGAAAGAACCCCCATTCTGAGTTTTCTGTTTTGTTTACCACGCCTTGCCGTTGGGTAAATCTGTCGGCACGCATCCGAAACTCAACGGTGAAGGCGCCCTGCGGCAGATCGAGGCTTTTACTTGGGACTTCAATGTGATCATCGATTCCATCAAACTGGAAGTAGCCGTTCGCAGTCGTCTTTAGTGAGGGTAGTGCGGGCGCCTGTACTCGGATCTGGGGGCTACGTTCAGGAAGGGGTATGCGCAGTTGTTCGCCGATCACGTCAGCTTGCAGTCGCACCGCAGGTAGTCGCAGAGCGCGGTCGAGTGGCTCGCCAAAGCGATGCACGCGCAGTGAGGTGCGCAAAGTTTCACCCACCTCAATTGTGGCGTGCTGATGATCGGGAGAAAAGCTCCAGCGCGGGTCTGAGCAATTGCCGCTGAGCACTACTTCGAGCGGCATTGCACTCGGGTTGCGGACTATTATTGGTAAATCAAAGCTGCCACCCCAGTGTTCGTCGAGTTGAATTTCACCGTCGATCTCAACACGTAGTTTGTTGGAAAGATTACGGCAGGCATCGACTAGCTCGACCGTCACCAGTCGTGGGTCGTCCACGCTGCCAACCGGTATTGAGGCGATCGAAAGCTGCTCATCGCGGACTGTAATGAGGTGGTACTGGTGCAGGACTCCTGCCTCAGGCAGTATGCCGGATTGATGGCCGCCGACGGTCGCCAAAGTGAAGTACTCAATGCCGTCACGCTTGCCAGCATATTTCATTTGGTGGATATGACCGGCGAAGACAGCGCTCACATTTCCCTGTGCGGCTAGTAAGCGATGCACACGCTCCCAGTCGTCACCGTACTGGCCACCAAACCAGCGAGGGTGATGCATGAAGATGAAGACGTGACGCGCTTCACTTGTCTTGCGAAGTGTCTGTTCTAGCCAAGCAAATTGCTCGGGGCTCATGCGCTGCGATTCGGGCTTCCGGAAGTTGCGCTCGCCGGTCTTAGGGTTTGGCTCATCGGTGTAGAGAACGATGAACCAGCAGTCCTTATGCTCGAAGGCGTACCAGAGCGGGCCAAAAGTTTGTTCGTAGCGTTTCTCGTGTTCTTCTTCTGGTCGATTTGGGCCTCTCCAATAGACGTCGTGATTACCCGCAACCGGAAACCATGGCATCGATAACTGGCTCATGATGCCGAGGAACTCATCGGCTTGCTTTGCCCATTCTTCAGTCTGGTTATAGCCTTCAATCAAGTCGCCGACTGTCATGACTAGGTCGGGGCCGAGGACATTGACTTCCTTAACAGCATCAGCCAGCACTTCTACACCCTTGGTTGGGCCGCCGGTACGGTCGCCAAAGATGGCGAAGCTGAAAGCGTCATCTTCAAGTGGTAGGCGCAGTTCGACGGGGGAGTCCCGGTCAGTCGTGAAACGATCCGGGTGAAGGTGTGCATGCTCGCTTTGTTGTAGGCTGAATGCGAGCAAGGTTAGTGGCGTTATCAAAATGTCTTAACCCTCAGGTTGTGGGTCAGTGTTGATTCCGACCTCTTCTTCGATTTCTAGCTTGAGATTGTTTGGATTAGTCGTTGCGTACTGATCAGACAGAAAATCCAGGCCGCCTTCAGCCTTGCTCAATTCGTCGTGGAGCGAGCGTAGGCTGGCTGATAGCGCGGCGACCTTTTCGAGTTCGATCGTCACGCACTCGAGATCTTTTGCGGCATGATTTGCAGCAACTTCCAGGCGCTCAAGTGTCAGTTTTATGCCGAAGTGTGCGTAACTTTGGGTCAACCATTTGGCAAGGCGGGGCATGCTGTGTTTTAGAAAGTCGGCAGCAGCGTCTGCCGCTTCAGCCTTCATATAGGTCTGGCCCGCATAACCCATGCGCTTCTTCTTCATCGATTGTGTCAGGCGATGTTCGCCCTTGGCGCCCAAAACGCGCATGCGCACTTTGTCGATATTTCGGAAGAGTATCCAATCCCAGAAACTTTTTTTCACTGGGATGATGGCTTTGTGGAGCGGGATCTCAATGTATTCGATGGCGGAGCCTCCATCGATCCGTTCGATTGCCTCTCGGCCAATAGCGGTTAAGTCGGCTCCGCAAGAGGCTGCCTGTTCGGCCAAACCTTCTGGTAAGGTCAGGCCGCCCGGCGCGCGGTGAACTCGCTGGCGTAGCGCGGCCATCTGGGTAGAGACGATCTCTGCCTGTAAGTCACGTAGCACGCTACCGAGCCCGCCTTTCACTAGGCTCTTGAGGCTACTGGTTTCTTGGAACCACTTTTCGATCGTTTCATTGAGTTTGTTTTCCGTTTTTTGTCCGAGATGAGCCTCTTCTTCGGTCGAGGCAGCCTCTAGATCGGGCTGCACGCCCCTGAAGTGGCCTACCCACTCGAAGCTAAGTAATTCTTCGATCGATGCCGAGCGTTCTTGCGCGGCAGCGCGGTCAGCCTCGAGTTCGCGGACGCGTATTTCCATTTCGGCTACTGCATTATCGGCGAGTAGGCGGCGTAATCCGGCGACCAGGTTTTCTGCTTGGCGCAGGCTGTCGCCGAGAAAAGCTAATAAGTACTCGTCGGAGTCGAGGTAGTCTTTCAGGTCGCCGAGGAAGCTATCAAAGGTAGCCCGACGACCATCTTCGGCCTCAGCTGGCGTCGAATCGTTCAGTCGACGGCTTGCCGCGTTCAACAGGTCGGATGGGTAGATCTTGAGACGACCTTCTTCGCGTGCTTGCTTGAGCGAGCTGCTCATCGAAAAATTCTCGAAAGCCTCGATCAGGCGTATCGGATCTTCCGACTCGAGTGAGGGGGCGAGACTGCCGTCAGGGCGCAGGTCACGCTTGGTAGTGTCGAGATTGACGACCAGAAAGATTTTGCTGAACAGCTCCAGGAGTTCGTGAAACTCATGAAAGACTTGTTCGAGAAAGAGGTTGTCCGTCTTAACGACGAAAATTGCGCAGGTGGCCGTGTCTCGGAACTCGCGCGTCATCTGGTCGTAACCAAACTTCATCCTCGAATAGAGCCCCGGTGTGTCGACGACGACAGTTCCCGAGTTCTTTAGCGCTTCTGCTGGAACGCAGATGTCTAGGCGTCGAATCGCCTGTGGAAAGTGGGTGGTCGGATCGAAATCGGCTCCGGTCTCCTCGATTTGGCGGATGTGCTCGACGAGCTCGGTGTGCGCACGGTTCATTTCCATGCGCAGTGCGGCCGCGTCGTGTAGTTCGTCGACCTGTCCGTCGTAGCGGGTCAGCTTGTAGCGACGCTGAGTGGAGTGCTGGACAAAGACCATGCAGGGGTAGGCCGGCATGGTTGTGACCTCGCTGACATAGCTCGCCGCGATGGCGTTCATCAGTGTGGACTTGCCCGATTTCAATGGGCCAAAAATCAGCACATAGGCCTGTTGCTCTTCGACTTTGTTTATGAGCGATTGCAGCTGGTGTGTGCGGTCGCGTAGGCCTGGCAGAAGTTTGCGAATCGGGCTAGCCGCGTCGAGCGCGGCTAGGGACTCCGAGGAGCTCGCGAGGGGGTCGAGGAGGGGATGAACGATCGCCCCGAATTCGTCGCAGAATCGGCTCAGCAGGGTTCTCACGAGTTCAGATTAACCCTTCCTTCCTGTGCGTTCCTC
>JAKVCF010000075.1 GCA_022447335.1 Planctomycetota bacterium
CCGCGTGCCGGTAGAGAATGTTCTCGGCCCGGAAGGTGAAGGCTTTGCGACCTTCATGAAGACCTTGGAAGGTGGCCGCATCTCGATTGGTGCGCTTTCGCTAGGCTTGGCTCAGGGCGCGCTGGATGAGGCGCTTCAGTACTCGATGGAGCGCGAACAGTTTGGTAAGGCGCTTTGTGAGCACCAAGCAGTAGCCTTTAAGTTGGCTGACATGCAGACCGAGATCAACGCGGCGCGCCACCTTGTCTACCACGCGGCGCGCCTCAAGGATCAGGGCAAGCCTTTCGGTCCGGCGTCAGCGATGGCGAAGTACTACGCTTCAGAGGTTTCGGTGCGCGCTAGCTACGAGGCAATCCAGATTTTCGGTGGTAACGGTTATTCGCGCGAGTACCCAGTCGAGCGCATGTACCGAGATTCGAAGCTGAATACGATTGGCGAAGGTACTTCGGAAGTGCAGAAGATCATCATTTCGCGCGACCTTCTGCGTGACGCCGGTTATCAGCGCAAGAGGTGAGCGCCATCATGCGCACCACTCAAGTCGGAAGATTCCAGGTCACTGCTCTCCGCGATGCGCGCTTTGCGCTCGACGGTGGGGCCATGTTTGGCGTTGTACCGCGTGTGCTTTGGGAACAGCTCACGCCTGTCAATGACGATCACACCATCCCACTTTCTACGACGCCTTTCCTGGTGCAGGATGGTACGTGTACTATCGTGATTGAACCTGGCTTGGGCCGGCGTTGGCCCGATAAGCAACGCGCGATGTTTCACATTGATAGCAGCGGAGGGCATGATCTACTTGACTCTCTGCATGCTGTAGGGGTCGCGCCGGAAGAGGTCACTCACTGCCTGATGACACACTGCCATTGGGATCATATTGGTGCGGCTTGTGGAGAAGACGGTACACCTATCTTCCCAAGCGCCGAATATTGGACGCCGCAGAGTGAGCGCGATGCGTGCATGAATCCAGATCACCTGCGGCGGGCGAGTTACCGGCGTGAGGATCTGGCGCCGGTGGAAGAAGGTGGCCAGTTGTACACCTTTGCTGGGGAGGGCGAGGTTCTTCCTGGCGTGCGCATGGTCGAGGTAGGCGGTCACTCTGATGGAGTTTCGCTCGTGATCCTCGAGGACAATGGTCAGGCTGCTTGTTTTTGGGCGGACGTCGTTCCGACTCGCAATCATGTAAACCTCCCCTTCATCATGGCGTACGACATGAACGCGGAGAAGTCGTTTGAGGTGCGTTCGGAATGGATTGCGCGGGCGGCCGACGAAGGTTGGACCTGTCTGCTTTATCATGATCCAGATGAGCCGATAGGTCGTTTTGTCGGCGACGGTCGGAAATATGCTTGGGAGGCGCTCTCCAGCGCCTGACCGGAGACGGGGCTATAGAGATTTATTTGAACGAGATCACGGCAACCTGCTTGCTCCAGCTGATTCCCAGGGCACAGAGTGAGTGCTGGTCCGGTTGGCTTTACAGGGGTCTTCCCGGACGGCGTGCGGCTGAGCGGCTGAGCGTCAGCACACTTATCGCCAACCCGCCGAGCGCGAGGCTGGCTGCCATGAGTCGCCACCAGCGTCCGTGCCCGAGATCGTCCCATGTCCAGGCCTCGGCGATCATTCGTCCCCAGCTGGCGTATTCAGGTGCTCCAAGCCCGAGAAAGGAAAGTACGGCTTCGGCTTGAATCGCGCCGACGAAACCGAGTCCGAACTGTACCAGTACCAATGGCACAAAGTGTGGTGTCAAATGTCGCACCAGGATCCCGATGCTGGATTCTCCTTGAGCCAGTGCGGTCTGGACAAACTCCTCTTCGCGTAGCCGACGCGTTTCGGCGCGTACCAAGCGATAGACGCTGACCCAACTTACTGCGGCGATAGCGACGATTAATGCCGGGAGGCCAGGCCCCATCGCTGCTGCGATCACGAGGATCAGTATCATGCCCGGTATTGCGCTGACGGCAGACGAAAGCCAGAGCGCGAAGCGGTCCAGCCAGCCCGGCCGCCAACCTGAGCCCATGCCCAGCAGCGCGCCGACTAGGGTGGCGCCGCCAGCAGCTAAGCCACCGATCAGGAAGGCAGTCCATGCTCCTTGTGCGACCATCGCGGCAATATCGCGACCTAATTGATGGGTACCCAACCAAGCGCCCGCGCCAGGGGGTAGGTGTTCGACGCGATTTAAGCCCTTCTGCCAGCTACTTCCGAGCCATCCTAGGCCAGCCAAGAGCGCGCAGGCGCCGTAAGTTGCGAGGGTCCAGCGAGCCCAATGCGTGCGCGCCACTTTCATCGAAGTTCCTCCGCGTGAAATCGAGGATCGAGGCGGCCGGTGATCCAGTCGCCTAGGCATTGACTCAGTAAATAGAACAAGGCCAGAAGGAAGGTGATCGCGCGCAAGATCGCGGCATCTGCGGTGCGCGCGGCTTCAGCTAGATAGGCACCTAAACCGGGTACGACGAAGACCTGCTCGAGGATCAATGAGCCCATCACTAAGAAGGGTAGAGCTAGAACCATGTAAGCAACTAGTGTCGCTGCAGCACTTTGCACAACGTGTCGCCTCCACACCGTGCTCTCATCGAGGCCACGTGCGCGAGCTGCTTGCGTGTGCGGCTGCCTTGCAGCCTCTCCGAGTGCGGTTCGGAAAACCTGAAAGTCAGGCCAGGTTCCTAAGAAAGCCCAGATCAGCACGGGTAGTGCGAGGGCATGTAGTGAGGGCGGATCCCAGGCAGTGACTGGGAACCAGGCCAAGTCGGCGGCAAACCATCCGCGTAGTAGCAGTACCCAGCTCACGCCTGAGATCGCGATCACACCAGCTGCGGCGCTGCCAAGATGACGATCTAGTCGACTGTTGGGGCGGGGCGTGGCGAGTATCGCGAGGCTGAGAGCGCATACAGTGCTCAGTAGCCATGCGGGAAAAGCGACCGCGAGACTGCGCAAGCCGCGTTCGCGCAGAGCGGGTCCGATGGCTTGACCGTCTAGGCCGCGACCAAAGTCAAAGCGCAGTAGCTTACCGGTTTGATGCAGGAAGCGTTGCCAGCTGGGGCGTGCCTGTGCCCAGGGTGCCTGTGCTGCACGCCGTGAATCGACGACTAGTCGAGTGCCGCGCAATGCCGCTACTAAGCCGTCTGCGGGAAGTCTGCCCAGGGCGGGGTTGAGCAAGCGCGCGTCGAGGCGTTGGTTGTCGTAGAGGGAGAGTGTGGCCCAGGCATCGGGGACCTCTGCCAACGTGATCGATTCCGTTGACCAGATTGCGAGGGTCTTGCCATCAATGCCGACAATGCGCAGGTTGTTTTCTTCTGGTACTAGGCTGACGCGACCGGGATTGCCACTCAGGCGCACCTCGAGTGCACTTGCTTCGAAGCGTTCATACTCACCCAGTTCGACTCGGAGCTCGCCCAATCGGCGCAAGGAAGGGCGGTCACCTAGTGCGCGCTCGGCTGGGTCGCCGGCGATTCCGCTCTCAAGAACTAGGAAGAGTAGTAGCACTACCCCGAGCGCCTGTGCGACGAGTCGAAGGCTGCGTGTCAGGAACCGGAAGAGGGGGCCAGTCGCTAGCATGCTCTAACGATGGCCGAGTGCGTAGTACTTACACGGGAAGGGGTCGAATGGGTGTACTTCGACTCCCAGGAGCCAAGGCTGGACCAGTAGATAACCCTTGCGGTGATCGATGGGGACGGCCGGCAGATCTTCATTGAGGCGCGCGATTGCGCGCGCAAGTAGTGGGCCGCGTAGTTCGGTGGGCTGACGGCGTAGTGCGTCCAAATCGCGATCGAATGCCGGTACAAGGTAGTTGCAGCGATTGATGCCCGGGGCCAGGTTGGCACTGTGAAAGGTCTCGAGCAGGTTGACCGGATCGGCCCAATCGAGAGTCCAGGCGCGCAGGAATATCTGCGCTTCGCCGTTGCGCATCTTGGTGGAGAGCTCCGGCCAGGTATTGGGCACGACCAGCGCCGTGAGTCCGATCTCTTCCATGGCCTCGCGGAACATCTCGCCGATTGCGGCGTTGATCGGATCTGTGCCGCCGAGCTCAAGCTGTAGTTGCGGCGCGCCGTTCCCATTTGGGAAACCGGCCTCGGCCAACTTAGCGCGAGCGGATTCCAGGTCGTTGCGTCGGTAGGTGCATGGCTCGACTCGGGCGGCTTCGGCCAGCGCGGGTGGAAGAAAGCTCCTCGCGGGCATCCCCCAAACTTCATTGCGGATCACGCGATGCCAGCGCTCGTAAGGGAAAGCCAGGGCGATAGCTTGGCGCAGGATGCGGCGTTGGCGATTACCCTCAGAGTCGCCAGGAAGATCACCGATTGCATCATCGAGCATGTTAAAGCACAGCATCGACAGGTCGGGTGTATCGACTACATGGAGGTTTACACCGCGTTCCGCAAGCTCGGGGGCAAGTTCTCCCTTGGGAAGCAGGCGCGCAAACGAGTCCTGCAGCGGGGGGAGGCGATCAATCTCGCCCTGTTCAAAGAGCAAGGTGCGCGTACTACCTTCGGCCACGAAGCGGAAACGCAGGCTGTCAATCGTGGCCGCTTCACGACCGTTTGGCAGCGTCTGGCCACGCCAGTTTGGCACGCGTTCGAGCTCTGCTCCGGAGCCAGGTGTCCATTCGGTCAAATGGTAAGGGCCGCTGCCTACCGGTTGATTCAGAAAGTCTTTACCGGATCGATCGACCGCTTCGATGGGATAGACCACGAAGTAGGGTGAGGCGAGGCGGTTCAAAAACCAGGGGTCGGCACGTGTTAATCGCAGTTCGACCGTGTGCGTATCGATGGCGCGCAAGCCGGCGATACCTTGCTCGCGTACGTGCTCCCAGGCAGCTTGCGCATGGTTGCCGGAGGAAGCGTTACGGAAGGCGTCCATACCTTCAAACAAGCCTTCCATCGCCCAGTAGCCACGCGGTCCCTGGCGAGTGTCGGCCATGCGCAGCCAAGACTGCACCACATCTTGTGCGATGACTGTGCGCTCGCCTCCAGGCCACAATGCCTCTTTGGCGGGGTCGTGGAATCGCGCATCCGTACGTAATCGGAAGGTCCAGCGTAGACCGTCAGCCGAGTTCTCCCAGCTTTCGGCAAGCAGGCCCTGGACAGGGGCATCAGGGCCGCCAGGAGCGTACTCGACTAACCCTTCGTAGATTTGGCGCTGCAGGACCTGATTTGCGGTGACATCCGCGTGCAGTGGATCAAAACTTTGCGGTGCAGTGGTCAGCGCAAAGCGAGCAGTATTGTTTGCGGGCTCGGTTCGGCTCGGTTCCGCGAGCGGGGCGACCGATTGAGGTGCCGCGAGCAGAACCAGAGCGGCGATCGAGATCATGCGTGCGGTTCAGTGAGGTAGCCGATGTGGCGATCGCCAACTCGCGTAGCTACCAGTGTGAGCGTGCGGTCCCCGAGGGACTTGGGTAGGAAGCGCTGCTCCAGCGCGCCTGGTCGTTCGGCGATCCCACGTTTGCGAATGTGTAGGGTGCCGACTTCAAATTCACGCAACAGTTTGCGCATCTTGCGCGGATCGAGCGATTCCTGACCTAGTACTTTCATGCGGCTCAAGAATGGAGAGTCGATTACTTCGTCACCAGTGAGGTAGGCGATTTCCGGATCAATAGTGCGCAATCCGTGTGTCTCAGCGAAGGCTCCCAGCAAACCTGCACGAATTAAAGAAGGGTCCGGATCGTAGAGGTGTGCACCGATCTCGCCAGTCGGGGCCTGAGCTTGTTCAGGTCCGGCAAAGGTTTCTTCGTCGGGCAGGCAGGTTGAGCGACGTTCGGTGCCGCTGGCTAGTTTTCCATACCAGAACAGGGTTTCCTTGGCTTCTCCTTTTAGCGAGATGACCTCGATCTCATCGGGCGTCGGAAAGAGCTCGAGCAGGATATCGAAATCCGTTGCCGGTGACAGTTTGAGACATGCTGCGTCGCGCCCCTTAAGCAGCTTGCCGATCTGGTCGGGAGTGGGGGACCAATCATTTGGGTCCATAATCCGGCGAGATCCGCGGCGACGCGCTGGGTCGAGGAAGATTGCACCCTGGGGTGGGATGACCTCCGAAGCGTCGGCTACGGACCAGTTCACTGAATCGACACCGCATATCTTGGCATTGACTTCGGCGAAATGTACAGCGACCTCGTCTTTGTCTGAAGCATGCACCTGCAGTCCTGCGTGCGCCAATGCGATCGAGTCTGCTCCCATCCCACAGCAGGGGTCGTGCACGACCTCGATCCCAGCCTCGGTAAAGCGTCGCGCACGATAGGCGGCGACTGATTCTGAGGACGCCTGCTCAAGTAGCGGACGTGTGAAATACATGTCTAGCCCTTGGCTAAACTTGTAAGTCGCGCGGCGGCGCAGCGCGCGTAACTCGCCTAGTGCCTCGGCGACCTTCTTCGGGAATAGCCCTTTGAAGCTCTCTTGAATCGCAAGAGGATCCTCGCCAATGTGTCGGAACATTAGCAAGGTATCTCGCGCCTCATCTGAGGTGAGAATCTGGGCAGTCTTTAGATCGATTCGCATGAAAGGGTGCGTCTTCCCATTCTAGGCACCTCTTTACACGGGCAAAGGTAAAGAGTTGGTCTCTGGCTAGAGAGGTTAAATCCGAATTCCGTGTTGCCATGACTTCTGGCCGAACTAGCGCAGAGGTTGGATCTTAAAAGTTATGGCCGACCGAAAGGACGAATCGGCGGTCGGTTGACTCGAAGTCAGGCGCCGGAGTGCCGTCCCAGGCCACCGCAGCGGTTGCGGCGAAGTACCAATTTTCACGGAATTTCCAATTTAGATTCAGTTCGCCGACGAAGGACCGATCATCGGTTTCGTCAAAAGACTGTAGGAACTCACCCGTGGCGGTGATTAGCCATTCAGACCAGAGTGGACTTTCATAGCGAGTTGCGACGCGGCCGGCAGCTGTATCGACTTCTTCGGTCGAGCCAATGTTTTCCTCGTGCACAAAAGTTGGGCCGACTTCAAGCGAGATGGAGGCGTCCTTTTCTTCGTTCAGGTATAAGGTCGCGCCGCCGCCTGCGCCGACAGTCCAGCGCAAGTCGAGGCCAACCGGTACATCTTGGCGGATATTAGTGTTGCAGTAGGCGTACACATTCTTCTCATCATCGATGAAATGGTTGTATTGGCCTGCTATCGCATAGAGGCGCGAAGTAGTTTGTGCATCACCGGTGGTTCGGTCGGCCTGTCGTATGCCCGCGTAGTTTGCAGTGAATAGCCACTGATCGACATCAGTGTCATACCGCAGCTCGGCGCTGAAAGCTGCCGTAGTGCTTCCGCTGTTTCCTGAAAGGAAGCTGTAGCCCAAGTTCGCTTTTCCGTGCCAATTAGGATCTTCGTTTCTATGAGGTGGGAGAGCGGTTTGCACCGAATTGTTGTCGCCGTTGCCACTGAAGTTGGCGAATAGGCCGAAGGAAAGAGTCGTGGTCAGAATCATTTTTCGGATTGAAAGCGGTGTCCGCGATGTTTTGAGCCCCGAATTGTAGCTATCCGCTGTGACCAGAGTCCTCATGCGCAGCGGCTTCCTGGAGAGAATCTGGAAAAGTCAGGGGAAAGTCGCGTTGACCGCTATTTGCGGCAAGGGGACAATCTGGGCTTGGCTTCTTCCGATGGCCATTCCACTCTCATGTTTATTCGCCACCGCCAGGCATTTCTCGACCGCATGGAGGAGGGCGATCTCGCGCTCTTCCCCGGCGCTGAGCTCGTCACCCGCAATCACGACGTCGACTTTCCTTTCCGGCAGCATTCCGATTTTTGGTATCTGACCGGTCTGCGTGAACCTTCGGGCATGTTGATGCTCGCTAAGGGAATCTCGGATGTGCCGGACGAAACTCTCTTCCTGCAGCCGCGCGACGAGCTGGCTGAGATTTGGAACGGCAAGCGTCTCGGCGCTGAAGGTGCGATGGAGCAACTTGGGTTCGTCGCAGCCGCGCCGGTTGAGGGGTTTCGTAGTCGATTTGTCGATTTGCTTCCGCGTGCCAAGCGTCTCTGGGTCAGCCTTGGTAGCAGTTCTTCTTTCGACCAGATTGTGCTGGCGGCGATGGCCGAGTTGCGAGGGAAGATTCGTTTAGGCTTGGAGCCACCGCAGATTCTTGTTGACCCACGTCCGGAGCTAGCGCAGATGCGTCTCTACAAGTCGGACGAAGAGCTCGAGCTCATGCGCCGAGCCGCGGCTATTTCGAGCGAAGCCCATACTTTGGCAATGGCTCAATGCCGACCGGGCATGAACGAGTGTGAGCTCGAAGCGTTGATTCATTACACCTTCCGCCGCCACGGATGCGATGACGCCGGATGGGCCTATCCGTCGATAGTGGCATCAGGTGACAACGCATGCATCTTGCACTATACGAACAACGATCAGCCGATGCGGGATGGCGATGTGGTGCTGATTGACGCTGGCGCCGAGTATCGTAGTTACGGAGCCGACATCACACGAACCTTTCCGGTGAATGGAAAGTTCACGCCGGCACAGCGCGATGTTTACGAAGTAGTGCTGGCCGCGCAGAAGGCCTCGCTAGATTTTTCGCGCCCAGGTTGTACGCATGCGCAAGTCCATGAGGCTTCAGTGCGGACGTTAGCCGATGGTCTGGTGCAGCTTAAGGTGCTAGATGAATCAGTTGACGAGATTATCGAAAGGCAGACCTATCGTCGTTGGTATATGCACAATACTGGTCACTGGCTGGGGCTTGATGTACATGATGCTGGCCGCTACCGCGAAGGTGGAGAATCGGTTGACCTTGCTCCTGGTATGGTGATGACTATTGAGCCGGGGCTTTACTTTCAGTCCGGCGATGAAGGCATTCCCGCCGAGCTACGTGGGATTGGGGTGCGGATTGAAGACGCCATTCACATCACTGGGGGTGCCCCCGAAGTCCTTACTGCAGCTACGCCGAAAGAAGTAGCCGAAGTCGAAGAGGCATGCGCCAACGAGCGCGCTGAGCCTCCAACTCTCGAAATGGATAAATTGACTCAATGACTGATCTCGCACTCGAGCTGCGCGGCGTTTGTAAGCACTATGGCGATTTGAGGGCTGTGCAGGAGATCGACATTGCAGTGCCTAAAGGCGCGATCTATGGGTTCCTGGGGCCGAATGGCGCTGGCAAGACTACGACGATCAGAATGATTTTGGATATCGTCAAGCCGACCTCTGGATCGATTGCGGTATTGGGCGCTCCGAGTGCACTCGATGTCCGAAATAGGATCGGGTATCTTCCCGAAGAGAAGGGCCTTTATAAGAAGATGAAGGCATCATCCATCATTGCGTATTTTGCCCGCTTGAAGGGTGTCGATAAGAAAACGGCTAAGGCCCGTTCTTACGAGCTATTAGAGAAGTACGGTTTGAGGGACTTCGCGGATGCAAAGGTCGAGACACTTTCGAAAGGTATGGGACAGAAGGTTCAGGTGCTTGCCTCGATTGCGCATCATCCTGAGTTCGTGATTCTCGACGAACCTTTCTCAGGGCTTGACCCGGTGAACCAGCAGGTAATGGAAGATGTCATCAAGGACATGTCCACCGCGGGTTCGACCATTATCTTTTCGACTCACGTGATGTCGCACGCTGAGCGTATTTGTGACCGCATCCTGCTGATCGCTAAAGGTCGCAAGATATTCGATGGCACGATTGCGGAAGCTAAGAAAATGATCCCGAATCGCGTGCGCTTGCAGGTTGATGCCACGGTCGATCAATTGTCAATATTGCCAGGCGTGCTCGAGGTGGGAAAAGTGTCCGATGATGTGCACGGCGACCTCTGGGATCTCACAATTGAAGAAGGTGCCGATGCCCAGCAGATTCTGCAGACCTGTTTTGCAAGGGGTGTCAAGTTGAGGTCTTTCGATCACAGTGAACCTACTCTGCATGATGTCTTTGTGGAGCTGGTCGGCGATGATGCCCGGGAGGCGCAGAAACGATGAAGAACGCCATGATGGTTGCGGCTCGCGAGTACGCTGAGAATGCACGGACTAAGGGTTTTTGGATAGGCATTCTGATGGTGCCCGTGTTGCTGGTTGGTGCGGTCTTTGTCATGAGTTGGCTCGAGTCTGATGCCACGCCGACCCGCCACTACATAGTGGTCGATCAGACTGGTCGCTACGAAGAGGCGCTCGAGCGCCGGATGAACTTGCGATACGCTGCAGCGGTATCGAGGTCTTTTCAAGCATGGGTGCAACGTAATTTGAGGCAAGAGATCCGGGCCAATATCGAGATCGACTTCGAGTCGATGCCGGCTATGTCGCTTCAGGATTTCAACACGGATGCTTATCTCGACGACTTGGTCGAGGAAAATCCAGCTGAGTTTGAAGCGCTGCTTCAGCCAGGTGGCTTTGACAAGTTAGTAGAGGCCGCCCGTCCGCAGCTGTCGGAAGATGCCGGCGAGTTCGAAATTCCGCGCCGATTTTTCGAGAGCATTGCACTTCCGGACGACTTTGAAATAGACGTAGCTGCGTCCGATTCGGAAGAGATCGCGGAAGCGCTCAAGCCTTATCTGCGGGGCGATAAAGATATCTCGGTCGATGGTGAGCCAACGCAAGTCTTTGCTGCATTGATTATCCCCACCGATGTGGATAGCCACTTCGATCTAGAGGAAGAAGAAAAGGATCGCGGCATTATCGGTGCGATCAGCGGCGCGGTGTCAGCTTTGGTTGGGGGCAGTGCCCCGCCTAAGGCAGAGTACTGGAGCGGCAACTTGGCCGACTCCGAGCTCTATGACCGTCTTAGTGGAGATCTCGACCGTGAGCTGCGTCAAAGCCAGTTCGTTAAGCGTGGCATCGATGTAAGCCTAGTTTCCAGTGTGCAGCGCATGTCGATGCCAATGAAGACCCTCGACCCAGATAAGGAAGCGGGCGAAGAGGAGGTCAGTCAGGCGGACAAGCTGCGTGAAATTGCGCCAGTCGGTTTTGTCTACATCCTCTGGATTAGCATCATGCAAGTCGCCTCGATGTTGTTGAATAACACCATCGAGGAGAAGTCCAATCGCATCATCGAGGTACTACTATCTTCAGTGACCGCTTGGGAGTTGATGGCGGGCAAGCTGATCGGGATTGCGGCGGTCGGTCTGACGATGTTGATGACTTGGATTACTTCAGCGGCTTTCATGCTCTGGTATTGGGCTTCGCCCGAAGCGGAAATATTGACTAGTCTGGCCAGTGTGATCTTTGATAGCACGTTATTGCCATCCTTTGTGTTCTATTTCGTGCTGGGTTACTTTAT
>JAKVCF010000076.1 GCA_022447335.1 Planctomycetota bacterium
AAAACCACAAACGGGCTTCCTTACCGGTCGCAACCTGGCAAAAAAATTCCCGTAACGTGGGCGCCGGGGGCAAAACCGTACGTTTTGGCGCCAAGCGCGACAAAGATTTTGCGCGGGTTGCTCTCAAGATCTTGCTGCCCAAGCTGGCGCAGGATGCTGTTGCGGTACGGCGATTCTTGGCCGAGGCTAAGACTTTGTCTGAATTGAATGTGCCTTCTGTGGTGGGGGGGCACCGCGTTTTCCGTTTCCTAGGAACCTATGTGCTCGAGATGGATTGGGTGCCGGGCCGCACACTTGAGGAATATTTGGCTGATGGCGAGACCTTCGAAGAGAAGCGCGCGCTTGATGTCGTGTTACAGACCGCGCGCGCCTTGGAAGAGATGCGTGCAGCCGGTCTGGTACACCGTGATCTGAAGCCAGGCAACATCATGATCTCGAAAGAGGATAAGGTGACTCTAATTGACCTCGGCTTTGCCGGCATGGGGATGGAGGGGCGACACGACAGCGAATCGACGCTAGGAACGCCTGCCTATCTGGCACCTGAACAAGCGCGCGGCGAAGATAATCTGGATGCGCGCGCGGACATCTACTCCCTAGGTGCCACGCTTTACCACTTGGTGATTGGCAAGCTGCCGTTCCAGGCTGGCGATGATCAGGAAATGTTGCGTAAGCAGGTGCTCGAAGGTCTAAGTGGCGCGGCGCTAAAAGGTGGCGATGTTTCGCCTTCACTTCACTACTTCATCGAGAAGATGATGGCGAAAGATCGCGATTCTCGTTACGCCACCGCATCCGAGTTGATCGAAGATATCGAAGCTCATATGAACTCACAGGCGGGGTGGTAGCCTGTCACGGAGGCTTCTTCAGTACATGTCCGGACTCTTTACCATCCTCTCCCCAGCCAAGTCACTTCAGATGGATGGAGCTGACGAGGCGGCCTGCCGCTTTGAGGCTAGCAAGCCCCGTTTCAGCCCCCGGACACGTGCGCTCGTAGAGGAGTTGAGAGGCCGCTCTCCTCGATCGTTGGAGTCTTTGATGTCGATTTCGACAAAGCTTGCAGGGCTGAACGCAGAGCGCTGGCAGCAGTTCGGAGGCCGTTCGAATCCACGTTGCGCGGCTGCGATGTGTTTCCGAGGTGATGTCTACCAGGGCTTTGAGGCCTGGACGATGGATAAGCGCGCACTCGGGTGGGCGCAGGATCATGTGCGCATACTGAGCGGGCTCTATGGCTTGCTGCGACCTCTGGACACGATCCAACCCTACCGGCTGGAAATGGGCACCAGGTTGCCGACGGACGCGGGTAAGGACCTCTATACCTTTTGGGGAAAGCGGCTCAGTCGAGCGCTAAAGCAGGACATGGAGGCGGCAAGGGCCGACACTTTGATCAACCTCGCTAGCGACGAGTACTCCAAGGCCGCGCAATTGAAAGAGCTTGGGTTCGACGTGCTGGACGTCAAGTTCTTGCAGAAGCAGGGCGGCGAGCAGAAATTAATCTCCATATTTGCCAAGCGCGCGCGTGGCCTGATGGCGCGCTGGATGGCCGACAACCGTCCCCGTACGGTGTCGGAGCTCTCTAAGTTCAACCTAGAGGGTTATCGCTTCCAGGCAAAGGAGGGTAACGATGAGCTTATGGTCTTCTCACGTCCCCGCCCGGCGGCTGCGAGCAAGAAGGCGGGCTGAGTAGTTCATTAATCGACCATCCGTTGACGTATCTTGGATGGATGAAACCAAGCGAGGTATTCAGGCGCAGTTCGACCGGATCAGGTTGGCCTGTCGCCCTTGTATCGTTTACTGGTTGCTCTGACTCTGCTGCTTAGCGCATTCCTGCGGTTTTCCACTAGATGTCTAATTTCCGCGATGTACTGCATGTTGCTGCCACAGTTGTTGTGGCTGTGGTAGCGGGTGTACTTGTGTGGGATCGGCTTATTGCCGACCATGAAGTGGAAGAAGATTCCCCTTCTGACCGCGCTCGTGTACGCGTGGAAGTCGCGTTGTCGGTGCCAGAGCCGCTCGAGTCGGCTGTAGTGGCGGAAGATTCGGCAGGCCGAGATGAGTTGCTGCGCCTCAATCGTGCTGCGCTTTCGAGTCTGCGTGGCAAAGACTACACCGCGGCAGTGCGTGATTTCCGAGCCGCGCTCGATCTTGAGCCGGTGAATCAGACTTTGCTGCTCAATCTTTCTCGTGCTTTGGCGCAGTGGGGGGATTTCGAAATGCGTCGGGGTCGTTTGCAGGAGGCGCTGATTCACCTTGAAGAGGCGGTGTCTCTTCACCATGACGATGGCAAGAACGGCAACATGTTGGCCTATGCACTACTGCGTACCGGTCGTCGTGACCACGCAGCTTTGGTGCTCGATTCGATTTTGCGCGAATACCCGGATTCGATTCCAGCATTGCGCCTTGCGGGCGAGGTCGAGTTTCTGCGCGGCGAGCTGAATCCGGCAGTTTCTTATTTGGAGCGTGCCGCAAAGTTGGCGCCGGGCGAGAAGTCGATCGAAGATCGGTTGACCTTCTATCGATCAGAGCAGGCGCGTCTTGCGACGTACGTGCGTGTGCAGTCAACGCGATTTGAGGCAATGTATCCCGCCGAGAACGCTGAGATACGCCCACACCTTGAGGCACTGCTTCTCGATTTGGAAGAAGCTTCCAATGATGTGAATGCGTTGCTTGGACTTGCGCCAACCGATCGAGTGCTCGTGCTTATACTGCCCCCAGAAGAGTACTACGCATCGGCGCCAAACTGGTCTAACGGGCTTTATGACGGTCGCATCCGTATTCCGCTTAGCGATTACAGTGTCCAATCGGAGCATTTGCGTTCGACCTTTCGTCACGAGTACACACATGCGGCATTGCATCGTGTCGGGCCGGCGGTGCCGACATGGTTGCACGAGGGTCTGGCGCAATACGTGGAGGGTATGTCCGTCGATCGAGCTCGCACTGTGCTGCGCAATCAGCCGGGTTCGATGCCCAGTATCACGCGTTTGACTGGCGATTGGACGCGCTTAACGGACCGCACCGAGGTACAGGGTGCCTATGCCTATGCACTTTCACTCGCCGGGTGGATACTCGAGAAGTATGGTGCCGATGCACTGGTTCAACTGGTGAGCGGCTTGGAGTTCGGTGGCTTTGAAGACGCCTTCCGTGGTTCCTTTGGCGTCCAGTTCGACGAAGTTGAAGCGGCGCACCGCGCAGCCTTGCTGGAGTCTCGCTAGAGCTTTGTCACTTTTTGGGGGTCAGGCCCGCTTTGTCCATCCCCGCGTGCTGAATCAGGGCTGCAGCCAGCGGTCCCGCGGCTTCAGTTCTCAAAATCGTCGGTAAAAGACCAACAAAGACCCACCCTTGGTCTTCGATCTGGATCTTTTCGGCCGCGCTGATGCCCCCTTCAGGCCCCACCAGCAGCAGGCTGCACGAGGGAGCAAGCTTGTCAACGATGTGGCTCAGCGGTGGTGCGCCAGGATGCAAACAGAACGCTCGGGCTCTTGGCTCGGTTGCGCGTATCTCCTGCCATGGCAGTGGATCTGCGACCAGCTCTAGTAGTTCTGTGCGACCAAGTTGTTGGCAGGTCTCACGGATCAGGCGCTGGAAGCGTTTTATCTGATTGCCGGAAAGCGATTCTCGGCCTGAGATGCTGCGCTCGAACAGCGTAGGCTGAATACGGGTGACTCCGGCTTCACAGGCGCGGATGACGAGGTCTTCCGCTCGTTTGCCCTTGGGCCAGGCGGTCGCCAGGTGGGTGGGATGCAGCTGCAGCTTGGGGACTTCAGTAGGGCCGAGCAGTTCGAGCGAGCTTCGATCCAGTACGCGCGCTGCCAAGCCGCTCCCATCCGGTAGAAGGAGCAGGAATGTCTCCTCGGCACCGAAGCGGAGGGCCTTGACATGATGTTGGAGCTCCTTCGGCGGAGTCCACGGGCCCAGCAATGGGTTCGGAGCTTCATCCAGGAAGAAGAATCGCACGCCCCTCCTAGGTTACTGCTGCGGGGCGGATTCCTAGAAGATCGACCTCAGCCAAGGTTTGCTCGCCACGGAGAGGCCTTCTAAACTGCCGGAACCCCACAGCGGGCAAGCGGATGCGGTCGACTTAACGGTCGCCCGAAGTTCGCAGACTCTAGACCCCTAAGAATAGGGGGAAGGGTTCGGTTTCCAATTCCCCTCCCACATGGTTCGCATCGAAATCAGCAGCGGTTCCGAGACCGGCAAAGTCGTCGAACTTTCGCCTGGAACCCATGTGGTCGGCAGGCATTCGTCCTGCGACCTACTTCTTTCGGTGGAGTCCGTCTCTGGGCGTCACGCAGAGATCCTCGTCGGCGCCGATGGTTCGGTGCGCTTTAAGGATTTGGGCTCTACCAATGGCACTTTTTCAGGCGGCTTGAAAGTCACCGAAGGTGAGTGGTTCCCGAGTACCGAGTTGCGTTTGGGTAACGCGTTGCTGCGCTTGGTCGATGAGTCGGCCGCGGCAGTCGTGAGCGCCAGCGACGCTGACGGACTCGATGCAGCAGCTCATGCGCGTGCGCGTGAGGCGGCGATGTCCGGGGGGCGCAAAGGCGGTCCGCTGATGTTGCTATTGCTGTTGGCTGCTGTGGGTGGAGCCGGAGTGGCGTACTGGATGTTTGGTCGTGCTGAAGATTCGGAAGCCGAAGCCAATGCTAGTGGTGGCGCTACGGGCATTACAGTTGCAGGGCCTTCGGTGCAGACCGATTGGATCGACGACCTCGGTCAGTTTAGTGAAGACGACGCAGTTGCCTGGACGCTTGCTGAAGGGCAGGCGATCGAAGATGGGCGTCTGCGCGCTCCACAGGGAGGTCGCCGCGCCTTATTAGCACGCGACTTCGATGCGCCTTCTGCGATCAGTCTGAGTGCTGCGATCGAGGGCGGGCCGGTCTATCCCGTGATTGAATGGGGGGTCGATAGTGCGGAAGAGGGCACGGTATGGCACGGTGCGCCGCTGAGTTCTTCAGTCCAGACACTGGCGCTACCAGATTCGGCCTCTTGGTTCCGGATGAGCCTCTGGTTTGTTTCGCAGGCGACCGTCAGTAGCTTGTCGGTTGATGAGTCGAGTAACAGTGCGGTTGCGGCATCAAATCATGCTGGGCGGAATTGGCTGGCTTCGGCTGGCAATCTGTTGTTGGAGCACAGTTCTGGAGTACCGGTGCTAATGGCGCGCGGAGGCAGGGGTGGTTGGAGCGCCGCGGACGGCGGGCTCGACTACACCCCGTCGAATGGTCCGGTTGGTTTTGCTGCCGGCGAAGCGGTTGTCGACGCCGGGATTCTCATCCTTTCCGAGGGCGGTCCGGTTCCAGCGGTCGAAGGGGTCCGCATCGAAGGCAGCCCAGGTCTTTTGATTGGTGACGGCGCACTGCGTTACCTGATGCGCTTTGATGAGCCCTCTGAGGTAGTGGTGCAGGGTGGTTTCGCAACGGTCGACCTAAACAGCCCCGCTCGTCTTCGCTGGGAACTGACCGAAGACCTGACCCAGACTAGTCGCCTCGAGCGTCAACTTAAGAACGCTGCTTCGAATGAAGATGTACCCGGCGTATTGGCTGCAGCCAGTCAGATTTTGCGGGACTATCCGCTGAATCAGGATGCAGTAAGCGAGGCGCTGCAGCGTTCGCGTGAGGTTCTCCAAGCTGGCCGCAATGCATTGGCGGACTTGGCTCGCGAACGAGCGGACGCCGAGTTTCTGCAGTCGATCGAAGACTTAGTCGCTCTCGAGGGTGAGGCGCGCTCTTTGGCTCAAGCCTACGCAGGTTCGGATCTGGCCCCGCGCGCTGAACAGGAAGCCGAGGCGCTCAATGCCTCAGCCGACTTCTTGCGCGAAGCTCGCGCGGTGCAGTCGGCGGAGTACCGCACGCGACTTACTAGCGCACTCTCTAATGCCTACCCCTTGCTCGCGGCCTGGCTCCGCGCGGAGGATCAATCATGAGTCGTGGCTTAGGCTTAGATCTGGGGCGAGCAAATGTGCGCTTTGCGGCACTCGACTCGAAGAAGGGTGTCACTACGCTGACGCGTTACCGTTCGGTCGAGCTCGATTCGGGGGAAAGTCCACAAGAAGTAGCCTCAGAAGTCTTTGGTCCGTTGAAGCCGCGTCCGAGTGGTGTGCGCGTGGGGGCGACCGGCGCGGACATCATGTTGCGATATCTGCCGGTGCCGGAAGTCGAGGATTGGCGTCTCGAGCGGTTGATGGATTTCGAGGTTCGCGAGCTTGAATCACGGTCGGGATCGGGGCTTGCAACCAGTTACAACTTGCTGCCTGTTCCGCGCGAGTTGGATGACGAAGACACCATGCTGCTCGGCGTGATTCGAGAGGATCTACTGGATGGCTGGGTGCAGGATCTTTCGCCCGTACAGGTGGGCGGATTTACGCCGAATGCGGTGGCGCTGTACAACGCTTACCTCGCGCTTGGCGACCACGAGTCATCGGTCACGTTGCTGGCAAATGTGGGCGCTGGCACGCTGGATCTCGCGCTGGTACGTGGCACCGAGCTTTACTTCGCGCGTTCAGTTTCTACCTCACTAGAAAAGCGTGACGAAACTTTGGCGCGTTCACTAGGCATTGATGCCAAGCGTGCGCAGGGTCTGATCCATCAGCATCTGGATCTTTCGATTGCCGAAGGGCAGCGTGTGTCTACCGATGCTGATCGCGTTACACGTCCGCTGCTGTCGCTCTACGCCTCGATGCCGCCGCTGCTGTCCGGAATTATCACCTTGTGCAAAGCGCAAGCGCGTCTGCGAGAGTTGTCACTCGATCGCGTGCTGCTGACCGGTGGTGGTGCCAAGGCTAAGGGTTTGGTGCAGATGTTGACAGCTCGCCTACGTGTGCCGGTTTCGATTTGGAATCCGGCCGATATGATCGATCCGTCAAAGCTGCCCGAGGACGAGTTCGAGCAGTTGGAGCAAGATGGGCCTGCATCGGCGATTGCGCTGGGCCTAGCGCTTTCGGCTGCGGACGGCTCGCTGTATGCGCTCGAGATTCTTTCGAGTTCAGCGCGCAAGGCGCGCGATTTTCGTGAACGCGGTGTATTTGCCGTAGTGGCTGGCGCTCTAGCCGCGGCCTATCTCGTTCTCAACTACTTCCAGACTTCGAGCGCCGCTGACGATGCGCGCCTCGAGGCGCAGCGTCTTGGTGGTTTGGTCCGCACTTCACAGGCTAGCCACGGTCAAGCTACAGCGATGGTCGAGGAGATCGAGCAGCAGGCTGTGTTGTTGCAAGACCTTGAGATGCGCTACGCCTTACAGGCTGCTTCAATTGAGACGTTGGCTTTCCTTGAGCAGGGGCTTCCATCTAATCTTTGGGTGCACGGCGTCAGCACAGAACTTCGTGATGGTAAAGATTGGGGGATGGAAGGGAAATCGGTTCCCATCTTGCGCGTGGTTGGGCGCGGCGAAGACGCATCAGTGTCAGCGCGGAAGGCATTTAACGACTTCGCCGAAAGCATTTCTTCGCAGCTCCCGTCCGGCGAAGAGGCGGCGCGCCCCTCGACGCGTCAGGTGGGTCAACAGATTGAGTGGATTTTAGAGATGCATTTACTCGATACGAGTCACTCTTTGGTGGAAGGCGGTGAATCGGAAGGGGAGGAAGGGAATTGAGTCTCGACACGATTTGGCAACTACATAAGCGATTCATCACCGGGGTGGCGGTCGGATTAGTCGTCTTCTTGATCGGCCTTGCGATTATTGGCAGCACGGCTGGGAAGGACTTGGCGGCGCGCAATTCGGCGATCGGCAAGCACAAGCGATCGCTCACAACGGCGGTGTACAGCCGATCGCAGTTGAATCAGCTGACGACTCGTCGCAACGAAATGGATGTTCGGATCGAAGAGCTTGCGGCTGCGGCTCTGCCGCCGTTGCGTGCAGACTACGATCTGACGGGTAAGGCTTCGGCTACTCAGCATTACATCGAGCTAACGGGTCAGTTGCGTAACGAGTTGGTTGGCTGGGCGCTTCGCCGGAATGTTGAGATCGATGAGAACCTTGGATTGCCTCCACAGTCGCCAACGCAGCCGCAGAAGATTGCGCGAGTGCTGCGGGGCCTCGATGTGGTCGAGCGCATCTGTCGATTGGCGGTACAGACCGGCGCGACCTCGGTTGAGGGCATCGATATCGCATCACGTTTACCGAGTGCCAATCGTCGCGCAACCACGCCCATGTTGGATCTCACGCCGGTGACTTTGGAAGTGGTCTTCGGTGATCAGAGTCCGCGTGGGTTCCTTGATGCGGTCGTGCGTGCTGCTGATGGCCTCGGTCCACTTGGCCTGGTGCGCTGGGAGCTCCTTCCAGAGGACTCACGCCGCAAGCAGCGCCGCGTGGTGCTTGAGTTTGCGGCAGGGGCCTTGCCGCAGGAGGAAGTACTTTGAAGCGCGAGCAGATCCTCATGATTGCGACGCTGGCGCTAGTGGCCTTCCTCAGTTGGCGTCTGATGACCAGTGAGTCCTTCTCGAGGGGGCCAGGTCGGGTGCGCTCGCTTGGTCTCGAGCTCGAAGAGATGCGTATCGGCGAACCCGTCGTGGGCTTGGAGGTTGCCGGAGATGCGCGCGACGCTTTCGTGCGCCCGCAGGATGATTTCCCGCTCGAGCCACTCTCACTGCCGGCCCCGCCGCTTGTCGAGATGCCAGATTTGTTGCCGCCGCCGATTCCGGACAGTGGTGCCGACCACTGGAGCGCACACTTATATCAGCGTGCCGAAGCTCCGCGCGGCGACCTTAATGATCTGATTGATCCGAGTGAGGTCGACTTGGCTTCGGATGAAGATATTTCGGAAAGTAGCTCTGGATTAGGCGAAGAAGAGGGTTTTGGTGACATTGATTACTCTACGCAGTACGACTCACTGAAGATCGATGCAATACGCGCCATCTATGGATTCATCCTCGATGACGATGTGAGCAGTCGTTACGACAAGCGGGTTGGTGACACCATTCGTTTTCAGGAAGTGCGCCCGTCGACCGGAGAAGAGCGCTTTGCGCCACGGGATTTCACTAGTGAGGACTACCAGTCCTTTGCGTTTGCGAAGACGTTACGGAACGAAATTGAGCTTAAGTCTCGTGAGATGCGCGGAGCCTCAGCGGGTCGCACCGTCGAACTTCGCGATCACGTGGCCTGGCTGTTGGAGAGTGGTATGCGGGAGCCAGTTGCCTTCGGCTATGCCGAAGAGCGCGCGCGCCAGTTGATCACGTTGGCTCCAGATGATGCGCTTAACTGGTTGGCGTTGGGCGCTGTCTGGGAGCGGACCTTTCGCTTTGACGAGGCCTTTACTATGTACGCCCAGCTTGCGGGCGAACCGTTGCCTGATCAAGCTCTGGATCTCGGCCTTGATATTCAAGGGGGGCGATTTGAAACAGTTGCCGGGATGCGTGTGGCGATGGCTCGCATCCTTCGCCGTATCGGGGTAGATCAGGACGCTGAGAATCTTCTACGTCGTGCTGATGCGCTTCAGCCAGGTGATGCTACGGCTCTCACCGGACTTGGCGTGCTGCTGCTCGACCAAGGTCGGGCGAGCGAGGCGCTTGAGCCGTTGGAGCGCGTCGCTGCGATGCCTTTCAACCGTTCGAGTCAAATTGCATTGCGCGCGGGCTATGAGTTGGGTCGCGCCTATCTGACATTGGGTCGCTGGGATGATGCGTCCAAGGCTTTCTCCGACAATGCTCGTGCCGCAGGTAGTGATCTGCGCGGTGCGATCGCGCGTCAAGGTGAGGTTGCGGCGGCTTACCTTGGTGGAAAGTTCGGCGAAGCGCAGCAACTGGCTGACGATGCGATCACTGAAGACGGTGCGCTGCCGGCGTTGCTTTACCTCCGTGGTCTGGCAACCGGGGCGGATGGTGGTTCGGCAGCAGAGATGGTGCGTGACCTGCGCGCTGCTGCTGAGGGAGCTCCGCTGGATGCGGCTCCGCCGCTCGCCGCACTTGCTTTCTATTACGATTTGATGGGGATGGGCACCGAGGCCGACGAGACCTTGGCCCGCGCTCTAGAGCTCGATCCCGAGCTTCCCTATGCACGTTACTTGCAAGCACGCTGGGCCGCACGCGATGGCCAGCTTGACGAAGCTTCGGCTACCTTGCGTTCGTTGGTGGCGCGCAGCCCGCGTTGCGCCGCAGCGCTGGCCGAGCTGGGTTGGTTGCTGCATCAGCAGTCGGCTTATGAGGCCGCCGAGGTGGCCTTCCGTCGCGCCGTCGCGGCGCAGCCAAACAACCCTTCAGATCCAGAAGCCTGGTCCGACCTGACGCTGCGCCGTGGTTTGAACCAGGTCGAACTCTCGGACTGGGAGGCGGCCGGTAATCATTTCCGCGAAGCACTCGAGCTGCAGCCCTCGCTATACGCAGCACAGAACGGATTGGCCTTGGTGGCCTACTCTGAGGGAGACCTTGCGCAGGCCATCTCTGACTTCAGTTACCTGCAGGATAATTTGCGCCAGTTACCGGACGACCCGCAGGCGCAATATGCTGCTGTGTGGCAGGAACGAGCACAAAAGCACGCGACGCTGCGTCTCTGGGAAGATCCTTTCGATGGTAACCGCCTGCGCCCAGGCTGGGAAGTTCAGCAAGACGCCCGCAATGGGGTGGGGCCCGCGCTGCGTGAGGGTCGCCTAACTATCGTTGGTAACCACCAGGACCAGGGCATTACGCGCGCCAGCCGTCAGGTTACCGCGCTGCATTTCCAGTCCTTTGGGGGTGATCTGTTAGTGGGCGATGATCACCGCGGCGATGCTGGCCTGATGTTGGCTATCGAGACCCGTCAGGGTCGCCAGACGTGGTTCTTCAAGGTCTTTCGTGATCGCGAAGGAAGTCTCGTCTACCACACCAAGCAGGGTGCCAAGGAGGATCGTCGGCAGCTGAGTCGCCGCATCACTCCGGGTATCCCGGTGCGAGTTACTTTTGAACTTGATCGGGAGCCGACCACTCCAGTGTTGACCGTGCGAGTCGATGATTCGGTGGTTTACTCCGAGCCCGCGCCGGTGCTCAAGTCGGCGGCTGGTGCTTTGGTCTATGGCGTCTACGCTGAAACCTCGAATGCGCTGCCCGTCGACACTTCACTCGACAACGTTTCTGTCATCTACGCTAAGCCTTGATGCGCCTCTATCTACAACGTTCCGTTCGATCGGGTGGCTTCACCCTACTCGAGCTGATGGTCGTCATTGTGATCGTTGGCATCCTGATGGCAGCCCT